>JAAXGQ010000019.1:17321-41772 GCA_012271265.1 Vicinamibacteraceae bacterium | reverse complement strand
GGCGGCGGAGGTGTGCTCAGCGGCTCCGACCCGGGTGGGGCGCCGGTGGGGCGCAGGCCGGCGAGGACGCCGGCGCTCCATGGGGCGCTCGCCGGGGGACTGGCGGCGGAGGTGTGCTCAGCGGCCCCGGCCCGGGTGGAGCGCCGGTGGGGCGCAGGCCAGCGAGGACGCCGGCGCTCCGTGGGGCGCTCGCCGGGGGACTGGCGGCGGAGGTGTGCTCAGCGGCCCCGGCCCGGGTGGGGCGCCGGTGGGGCGCAGGCCGGCGAGGACGCCGGCGCTCCATGGGGCGCTCGCCGGGGGACTGGGGCCGGAGGTGTGCTCAGCGGCTCTGGCCCGGGTGGGGCGCCGGTGGGGCGCAGGCCGGCGAGGACGCCGGCGCTCCATGGGGCGCTCGCCGGGGGACTGGCGCCGGAGGTGTCCTCAGCGGCCCCGGCCCGGGTGGGGCGCCGGTGGGGCGCAGGCCGGCGAGGGCCGGCGCTCCATGGGGCGGTGCTCAATAGGCAATAAAGGCGCGCCGGGAACGGGCGCGCTCCATGGCCGGCGGCGACCGGGTGCGCGGTGCAGGGATTGAACCTGCGACTTCCTGCGTGTAAGGCAGGCGCTCTGCCTCTGAGCTAACCGCGCTTTCCGGGGGCCTGGATTCTCGCAGGCGGATTCGGCGGAACCTGCGCCGCCGGGTGTTCGTTTCCGGGAGACATGAAGCGAACGGGAGTCATCGCACTCGGAACGGTCCTCGCTGTGGCCGCGGCCGCGGCCGGCGTTTTTCTGACCGTCAGCCGCGCCGCAGAGCGTCCGGCCTCGGCCGCCGGGCAAGCCGGCGCCGGGGAAGCGGCGCCGACGCCGGTCTCGGTCGTGAAGGCGCGGCTCGGACCGGTGGCCGAGCATCTCTCCTCCACGTCGGCGGTGGAGGCGGAGCGCACGGCGAAGATCCTCTCGGAGACCTCGGGCGTGGTCACCGAGATCCTTGTTCGCGAGGGGCAGCAGGTGGCGGCGGGAGCGGTTCTGGCCCGGGTGGACTCCCGCGAGCGGCGGCTGACCTTCGAGCAGGCAGCCCTCCGCCTGCAACGCGCCGAGGCAGAACTGACCCGGCAGCAGCGGGCGTTCGCCGAAGAGCTCGTCGCCGAGTACGACTACGAGAAGGCCCGCTTCGACCGCGACCTGGCAGCTTCCGAACTGCGGAGCGCCGAACTGGATCTGGAACGCACCGCCATCCGCGCGCCCTTCGCCGGCCGCGTGACCGAGGTGCTCCTCGTTGCCGGGAGCCATCTCCAGCGCGCCGAGCACCTGCTCACGCTCGCTGATTTCGACACCCTCGTCGCCCGCTTGTATCTGCCCGAGCGGGATGTTGTCGCGCTCCTTCCCGGCCAGCCGGCCGTGGTCCGTCCGGAGTCGCGGCCGGACGCCGCCGGCATCCCCGGCCGGATCCGGGAGATCAGCCCGGTCGTGGACCCGGGGACCGGCACGGTGAAGGTGACCGTCGCCATCCCCGTCGCGAACGGCGGCGAGGAGGCGGGCACGGTCCGCCCCGGATCGTTCGCCCGGGTGCAGATCGAGACCGGACGCCGTGAGCGCGCGGTGCTGCTCCCGAAGCGGGCTCTGCTTCACGACGCCGCCGGGGCCCACGTCTTCGTGGTGGACGGCGGCCGCGCCATCCGCCGGGAGGTCACGACCGGAGCCGAGGTCACCGGCGCCGAGGGCGCGCTCGTCGAACTGCCCGAAGGCGTCGAAGCCGGAACGCCGGTCGTCGTCGCCGGACACGCCGACCTGACCTCCGGCGCCGCGGTCGAGGTGCTCGCCACCCGAGTCGCCGGCGCCGGGGGCTGATCCCGGCCCCTCCCCGAAGCGCATCTCCGGCGCGCCCCGGGCGCCGCCCTGTCTTCCCTCCGGACTGAAGAGGTTGTTCGCCCGTGAAATCGTTGATCCTCGGCTGCATTCGCCGGCCGGTCACGGTGGCCATGTGCACCGTCGCCGTCGCCGTCTTCGGCCTCGTCGCTCTCGGCCGCCTCCCCGTCAATCTCCTTCCGGAGATCTCCTACCCCACCCTCACGGTGGAGACCGAAGTTCCCGGGGCTGCTCCCGGGGAGGTCGAGGCGCTCGTCACCCGGCCCATCGAGGAAGCCGCCTCGGTCGTCCCCGGCCTGCGGCGGGTCACCTCGCGATCCCGTCCCGGAGTCTCCGAGGTCACGCTGGAGTTCGTCTGGGACACCAACATGGACGTTGCCGGACTCGATGTCCGGGAGAAGCTGGATGGCGTCCGGCTTCCGGAGGACGCGGAGCGCCCCCGGGTCCTGCGATTCGACCCCTCCCAGGATCCGGTCTTCCGGCTTGGCGTGGCCGGGGAGCTCCCGTTGCCGACCGTCCGCGAGTGGGCGGAGGAAGAGCTCCGCAACGACCTCGATGCCGTGGAAGGGGTCGCCGCGGTCCGGATCGAGGGTGGCCTGGAACGGGAGATCCATGTCGACGTGGACGAGGAGCGCCTCGCCGCCTACGGCCTGACCGTTGCCGACATCGCCACCGCGCTGGCCGCCGCGAACGTGAACCTGGCCGGGGGCAGCGTCTACGAAGACGAAGCCCGGTACCTGGTCCGCACCCTGAACGAGCTGGACACCCTGGACCGGATCGGCGCGGTCATCGTGAAGGACGCCGGTGGCCGGCGGGTCCGGGTCCGCGACGTCGCGGACGTGCGCGCCGGCTTCCGGGACCAGGAAGTCATTCTGCGGACCGACGGCGCTGAAGGCGTCGAGGTCCGGATCTTCAAGGAAGGCGACCAGAACACCGTCCGGGTCGCGGAAGCGATCCGGGCGCGGCTGGAGGAGGTGGAGGACCGCCGGCTCGAGGGACTCCGGCTCACCACGCTCTTCGACCAGTCGCGATTCATCGAAAGCGCCGTCTCCGAGGTCGTCCGGAACGCCTGGGAGGGCGGCCTGCTGGCCATCCTGGTGATCGGGCTCTTCCTGCGGGAGCGCCGGTCGACCGCGGTCGTGGCGCTCGCGATTCCGGTCTCGGTCATCGCGACCTTCTTCGTGATGAACCAGATGGGGCTCTCGCTGAACATCATGTCGCTCGGCGGGCTCGCTCTCGGGGTCGGCATGCTCCTCGACGACTCCATCGTGGTGCTGGAGGCGATCCATCGCCGCCGCGGGGAAGGGGCGCGTCGGGTGGACGCCGCCGTGACCGGGACGGCGGAAGTGGCCGGTCCGGTCATCGCGTCCACGCTCACCACGGTGGCCGTCTTCCTGCCGATCGTTTTCGTCGAGGGGGTGGCCGGCCAGCTCTTCCGCGACCAGGCGCTCACCGTTTCGATCTCGATCCTGGCCTCGCTCGCCTTTTCTCTGGCCCTGATTCCGGTGCTGGCCGCCCGAGGCGCTCGGGCGGAGGGGGCCGCCGGAGAGGCTCGGTCCGGGCCGCCGGGTCGCTTCGTCCGCATGCTTCGCGGGGTGCGCTCCGGGCTCCGCGCCGTGGGCCGGGTGGTCATGTGGCCGCTTCGCCCGGTCGTCCGGGGCTTCGCCGCCGGGGAGGCGGCCCTGGCTCGGGCATATCCCCCGGTGCTCAAGGCGGCGCTCCACCGGCCGGTCCTGGTGTTCCTGCTGGCCGGAGGTCTGTTCGTCGGGTCCCTCGGGGCCGGCGCGGCTCTCGTGGGCGTCGAACTGATTCCGGCCCTGTCCCAGGGCGAATTTCACTTCGAGGTCCACCTCCCGGAGGGATCGGCGGTCCAGGCAACCGACGCGGTGGTCGAGGACGCCGCCGAGCGTTTCCGGGGCGACGAAGCGATCGCCCGGGTGACCACGGAAGCGGGCGCGGTGTCCGCTCAGGGACTCGGCGGGGAAGGGGCGCGCTCCGAGCACGTCGGCCGCATCCATGTGGTGATGGCGGACCGTTCCGATTCCGCGGCCGAAGCCGCGGCGATCGAGGCGCTCCGGGCCGACCTCGGCGCCCGGCCCGACGTGCGCCACCAGTTCGGTCGGCCGAGCGCCCTCAGTTTCCGCCGGCCGGTGGAGGTCGAGGTCTTCTCCGAGGATCCCGGACTCCTGCTCCCGAGCGCCCGGCGCGTCCTCACGGCCGTGGAAGAGGCGCCGGGAATCGCCGATGTGCGTTCCACCGCCGAGGCGGGCAGCCCCGAGATCCGGGTGCGCTTCGCCGCCGACCGGCTCGCCGGGCTCGGTCTTTCCGTGGACGCCGCCTCCGAGGCGCTGCGGTCGAAGCTGCGTGGACGGGTCGCGACCCGGCTCGACGAGGGCGACCGGCGGATCGACATCGTGGTGCGGGGCAGCGACGACCTGCGGTCGCGGACCGCCGCCGTGCCCGAGCTCATCGTCCACGCCGACGAGGCCCGCGCGGTGCCGCTCCGGGCTCTCGGCGCCGCGGAAGTGAGCGAGGGCCCGGCGGAGCTGCGGCGCGTGGGTCAGCGCCCGGCCGTCGTGATCTCGGGCAACCTGACCGGAGCCGACCTCGCCGGGACGACCCGGGAGATCGAGTCCCGGATCGCCGGGCTCGGCCTCCCCTCGGGCGTCTCCACCCGCTTCGGCGGCCAGCGCGAGGAGATGGAGCGTTCCTTCGCCAGCCTGGCCCTCGCGATCGGGCTCGCGATCTTCCTCGTCTACTTCGTGATGGCCAGCCAGTTCGAGTCCCTGCTCCACCCGTTCCTGATCCTGTTCACGATCCCGCTCGGCGCGATCGGGGTGGTGTGGGCGCTCATCCTCTCCGGCTCCGCGCTGAGCGTCATCGTGCTCATCGGGGTGGTGATGCTGGCGGGCATCGTGGTCAAGAACGCGATCGTGCTGGTGGACTGCGTGAACCGCCTGCGGCGCGAAGGGATGGCCCGGACCGAGGCGATCGTGGCCGCCGGCCGCATCCGCCTTCGTCCGATCCTGATGACCACCCTGACCACGATCCTGGGTCTGACGCCGATGGCGCTGGGCCTCGGCGAGGGCGCGGAAATCCGGGGGCCGATGGCCATCACCGTGATCGGCGGCCTCCTCACCGCGACGCTCCTCACGCTGATCGTCATTCCGACCGCCTACTCGGTCTTTGACCGGAAGAGCATCGCCCGGTGAACCTGCCCCGCCTCTCCGTCCGCCGTCCGGTCACCATGACCATGGTGCTGCTCAGCCTGCTCGTGCTGGGCGCGCTGTCCCTTCACCGGATTCCGCTGGCCTTCCTGCCCGACGTGGACTTTCCGGCGGTCTTCGTCTCCGTCCCCTACCCGAACGCCAATCCCCGGCAGATCGAACGGGAGATCGTCCGGCCGCTGGAGGAGGCGCTGGCCACGATTCCCGGAGTTCGCCGCATCCGCTCCACCGCGACGGCCGACGACGCCAACCTCCAGCTCGAGTTCACCTGGGGCGAGACGGTGGACGTGGCGCGGGCCAAGGTGTTCGAGGCGGTCGAGGACGCCCGTCCCGAACTCCCGGGCGATGTCCGCGACATCTTCGTGAACACCTTCTCGACGACCCAGATTCCGATCGTGGAGGCGCGGATTTCGGCGCCGGGAATGGATCTCTCGGCGAACTACGACCGGCTGGAGCGGCGCATCGCCGACCCGATCCGCCGGGTGCCCGGAGTGGCCCGCGTGGACCTGAACGGGGTCGAGCCGCGCGAAGTGCGCATCAACCTCCGGCTCGACCGGGTGGCGGCGCACCGGGCCGACCTCGGCGGAATCGCCGACAGGCTCCAGAACATGAACCGCGGCGTCCCCCTCGGCCAGGTGCGGAGCGGCGGGGAAGTGACCCCGGTGCGAGGCTTCGGCGCGATCTCGGAGATCTCGGAAATCGAGGACCTGCCGCTCGACGAGCGGGGGCTCCGGGTGGGCGACCTGGCCGAGGTCACCTACGAGGAGCCCCCCATCCTCTTCGGCCGCCACCTGAACGACGAGGCCGCCATCGGGCTGACCGTCTACAAGGCTGCCGAGGCGAACACGGTGGAGGTCGCCACCGCGGTCCGTGAGCTGATCGAGAACGGGATCGCCGCCGATCCGGCGCTCGCCGGCATCAATCTGTTCGTCTGGGAGGACCAGGCGGCGGAGATCACCTCCGGGCTCGCCGGCCTCCGCACCGAGGGCCTCCTGGGGGCGCTGCTGGCGGTGGTGATCCTCTTCGCCTTCCTCCGCCGGGTGGACTCCACCTCGATCGTGAGCCTGACGATTCCGATGTCCATCATCGCTGCGGCGATCGTCCTCCATTTCGCCGGGCGCTCGCTGAACGTGCTCTCGATGATGGGCCTGATGCTCGGGATCGGTCTCCTCGTGGACGACGCGATCGTGGTGCTGGAGTCCATCGTCCGGGAGCACGGCCGCGGTCTGGCGGCGCGCGCCGCGGCGATCACCGGGGCCGGAGCGGTGTCCGGTCCGGTCATCGCCTCCACGGTGACCACCGCGGTGGTCTTCCTCCCCACGGTGGTCGGCCCGAAGAACCAGATGTCCATCTGGCTGGGGGAGATCGGCCTTGCGATCTCGCTCACCATCTTCTGCTCGCTGTTCATTTCCCTCACCCTGATCCCGCTGGTGAGCTCCCGTCTCCTCGCCCGGCGTCCGTCCACCCCACCGGCATGGACCGAGCGGCTCGGTGACTTCTACCAGCGCGTCCTGCGCTTCACCCTGCGCCGCCGCCGGGTCACCGCCGCCGTCGCGGTTGTCTTCCTGGTCACCGCGATCGCACCCTTCTTCCTCGGGCTCTCCACGGCGGTCTTCTCCGGTCTGAACCGCAACCGGATCTTCCTTGCCTACGAGTTCGCCGACTTCCACTACAAGGAAGACGCGGAACGGGTCGTAACCCGGGTGGAGCAGGAACTGGCCCGACTGCGGGAGCCGCTGAACATCGACTCGGTCTACAGCTACTTCGCCGAGAACGAGGCCCAGACAGTGATTTCCTTCGGGACGGAACACGTGTCCGACGCCGAAGGCAAGGTGCTCCGCGACCGGGTGCGCGAGGCGCTGCCGCCGCTTCCCGGCGTGCGCATCGTCTTCGGCGACGACGACCAGGAGACCGGCGGCGAGAGCATGTTCTTCCGGGTGCGCTTCTACGGAGAGGACGCCAGCCAGCTCGAGCAGGTGGTGGAGGCGGCGACCGGCCGCCTCGCCGGATTCGAAGGCGTCACGGATATCCAGGGCGCCGGCGGCCGGCCGAGGCGGGAAGTGATCGTGCGGCCCCGGGCGGAGGAGGCGGCGCTCGCCGGCATCACGCCCCGGGACCTGGCCGAGATCTTCTCCTTCACCCTTGGCGGCCGCCCGCTCCGACGGTTTTCCACCGGCGACCGGGAGGCGGAAGTCCTCCTCACCGTGTCGCAGAAGGACATCTCCCGGGTCGAGCACCTGAAGGGCTTCACCCTGATCGGCGAGCCTGGCACGCCGGTGCACCTCGGGGACCTGGCCGACTTCGAGATCGTGGAACGCCCTCGGGAGATCCAGCGGGTCGACCGCAAGGCGGTGGGCGCCCTCCGCGCCGCCTACCAGGGCGACACCTGGGAGGCGACGCGCGCCGGGATCGAGGAGTCCCTCGACGCGATGGCGCTGCCCGAGGGGGTGAGCTGGTCGTTCGGGGACCGGATCAGCCAGCAGGACACCGATGTCCGCAACATGGCGGTGAACTACCTGCTCGCCCTGCTGCTCATCTATATCGTCATGGCAGCCCAGTTCGAGTCGCTGATCCACCCGCTGGCCATCCTGGTCTCGGTGCCCTTCGCGCTCTGGGGCGCTGCGTGGCTTCTCCTCCTGACGGGAAGCCCCTTCAACCTGATGGCGCAGATCGGGATGCTCATCCTGCTGGGGATCGTGGTGAAGAACGGGATCGTCCTCATCGACCACGTGAACAAGCTCCGCCGGGAGGGGATGGAACGGACCGAAGCGCTGCTGACCGGCGGCCGGGACCGCCTCCGCCCGATCCTGATGACCGCTGGAGCGACGATGCTGGCGCTCGTCCCGATGGGCATGGGGCGGGCCGGCCTCGATGGGCTCTACTACTTCCCGCTGGCTCGCACGGTGATCGGCGGCCTTGCCGCCTCCACCGTCCTGACGCTCCTCATCCTCCCCTTCTTCTACACCCTCCTCGACGACCTCGCCGTCGGGGTCCGGCGGGTCTGGCGGCTCAGCGCTCCGGTTACGCCCGTGGCGGGGACGGGGCCGACCGAAATGGTCCGTCCGTAGACAATCCCGGTTCGTGAACCGGGACCGCTACCTCCGCGTCCGCGCGCGGACCACCGCGCTGGCCGCGCCGCTTGAAGTCGAGGACTTCATTCCCCGCTCGCTGCCGGAGGCGAATCCGGTCCGCTGGCACCTGGGGCACACCACCCTGTTCTTCGAAAGCGAGGCGCTGGCCGCCGCCGGCATCACCGTCCCCGGGTCGCGGCCCGAGTACCGGCGGATCTTCGCCGCCGGTTCCGGCGGCATGCCCCGGGCCGAGCGGAGCCGGATCTCCCGTCCCACGGTGGCCGAGGTCTTCGCTTATCGCCGAGCGGTGGACGAAGCGGTGGGCGCCGCGCTCGGGCGCGATCCGGACGAGGCGTTCCTCGCTGCGGTGCGGCTTGGCATCCATCACGAGGAGTTCCACCAGGAACGCCTCCTGGTCGACCTGAAGCACCTGCTCTGGACGAACCCGGAGCAGCCCGCCTACCGGCCGCCGGAGGCGGGGACGGAGAGGGCGGAGCCGGCGGGGGTCGGGGCTGCCGTGCCGCTCCGGTTCATCGCCTTTACCGGGGGCGAGGTGGGGATCGGTCATGGCGGAGGCGGCTTTGCCTGGCCCCAGGAGATCCCCCGGCATCGCCGCCGGGTTCCTCCTTTCCGGCTGGCGTCGCGGCTCGCGACCAACGGCGAGTTCCTCGAGTTCGTGGAAGAGGGCGGGTACCGGCAGCCGGATCTCTGGCCGGCGCCCGGGCGGGCGCTCCTCAAGCGGGAGGGCGTGGAGCATCCGCTCTACTGGGAGCGGCGGGGGGACGACTGGTTCGAGTTCACCCTGCGCGGGAGGCGGCCGCTGGATCCCGCCGCGCCGGTCACCCACGTGAGTTTCTTCGAGGCCCAGGCTTTCGCCCGCTGGCGCGACGCCCGGCTTCCGACGGAGTTCGAGTGGGAAACCGCGGCGGGCGGTCGGCCGGTGGCGGGGTGTTTCCTGGAGGACGAGACGTTCGTGCCCGGGGCCGCGAGTCCCCGGGAGGCCGGGCCCGGAGTTCGGGGACCGGCGCAGCTCTTCGGCACCGCCTGGGAATGGACCACGAGCGCCGACCTGCCCTATCCCGGCGCCCCCGTTCCGTCCGGGATCGCGGCGGACCTCGGCGGCGGGTTCTTCGGCGGCGGGATGGTCGCACGGGGCGGCTCCTGCCTCACGCCCGCTGCCCACGTCCGCGGAACGAGCCGCCGCTTCCTTGCCCCCGCCGCCCGCTGGCAGGTCACCGGCATCCGCCTCGCCCGCGACGCCTGAACCCCTCGGGCCCCGCTGCGCCGGGGGCGGCCGCTCGGAGAGAGCGGCCCGACCTCGATCCGGGGACGGGTCCCGCCCTCCGGTTCGACCCCAGGGCCCACCGGACCACGGCGCCATCGCCAGCGCGAGGCGAGGGCGGTACGCGCGGCATGACGCGACCCGAATCAGGCCGAGCGCAGGGGGTGACGCCAGCGAAGGCCGCGGAACCGGGCGAAGTCCCGGTCGGTGGTGATCCATTCGCACCCGCGCTCGATGGCCAGCGCTGCCAGGTAGGCATCAGGGACGACGTTGCCCTTGGCGCCGGACTCCTCGCACAACCGACGGAAAATTCGCCAGTGGTCGGGTCCCGGATGGACCGCGACCCGATTGGGGACACTTCGCACCGCCTCGACGAAGTTCATGGCGTCGCTCAGCGGACTCGGTGGCAGCAGGGCCCGCGGGTGGGTCACGACCCGCAGGAAACCGCTGGCGACCAGATCGCTCAGCCCGAAGGCGGACTCCCCGTTGATGGTCGTCTCGAGCCATTCCCGATAGGCGGCATGGTCACGCGCTTCCTCGCGATAGGCGTACACCAGAACGTTGACATCGGGGAGGATCACGATGTCTCCTCCATGTAGTCGAGCAGCGCCGCCGAGTCATCCAGATCCACGCCTGGCGCCAGACCATCCCCGCGAAAGGTCGGCAGGCGCACGTGCTCCCTGGGTCGGGCTGCCATCGCCACCCGCGCCAGGTGCGCGCGCAGCGCCTCCTCGAACATGGCGGTCAGCGTCATCCCGGAGCGGGACGCTTCGCGCTTCGCCTCGCCGAGGAGACGATCATCCAGCCGTATCGTCGTTCTCATGACATCAGAGCATATGCGACATGCGTCAATATGTCATCATCACTCGTCCACGCGCAGACCTGGCGCAGGTCCCGCTGGCTTAAGATGCGCCCCCCGAAGGAAAGGCCATGACTCCCACACGTTCCCTGGTGCTGTCACTCGCCGGTCTGGCCCTGATCGGCGCGCCCGCAGCATCCGTGAGCGATGGAGACAACGATGAAGACGCCGCCGATGTCGGCTCGCTTCAGACCACCTTCGAGACCGCGGTCGCGGCGCTCAACGGCGGGAACCTCGACGGCTTCCTCGATACCGTCCACGAGGAGGCGCTGTCCTTCTACGCCTGCGGCCCGACTTCAGGGAAACAGGGACGCGAAGCCTGCGCGATTGACTGGAACCTGTTCTTCAACAACACCACCGGCGCCCAATTCCGGACCAGCAACGAGCAGTACCGCGTCATCGGCGGCACCGGCATCGCCTACGGCGAATACGCGCTTTCCGTTCTCTACGACGGAAAGGAGCGGATGACGGTCCACGAAGGCCGCTACACGATGACCTACATCAACGTGGACGGCCGCTGGCAGATCATCATGCAGCACAACACACCGGCCGGCGACGATCCGCAGCCGGTGAGGAACCTCCGCCGGCCGGGAAACTAGTCTTCGACCGAGAACAGGCCAGGAAGGGGCGCCGGTGCCGGATCATCCCCGGATGTTCCGCGCAGCCGGGTTGCTTGCCTGCCTGTTCGTCGCCGGGCCGCTCCTTGCGGCAGGGACGCAACCCGGGGGCGGCGCGGCGGAAGAGCGGGTGGAGTGGCCGACGTGGGGCGGGGACCCCGGGTCCACGCACTATTCGCCGCTGGCGCACATCAACCGCGAGAGCGTCGCCCGACTGCGTCCCGCGTGGGAGTGGGACACCGGGGAAGCGCCGCTTTCCGGCCCGCGCCTGCCGGTTCCGGACAACCCGGTCCGCCCCGGCAGCTTCGAGAACACCCCGATCGTGCGCGACGGGGTGATGTACGTCAGCACCTCCTACAACCGCGTCGCCGCGCTGGACCCGGACACCGGCGAGCCGAAATGGATCTACGACCCGCGCATCACGGAGTGGGGCCAGGTCCCGAACGGCACCGGTTTCGTCCATCGGGGGGTCGCGCTGTGGGAGGGTGAGGACGGAACGCGGCGCGTCTTCCTGAACACCCGCTGGCGGCTCGTCTCGATCGATCCGATCACCGGCGAGCCCGATCCGTCGTTCGGGGACGGCGGCGAGATCGACCTGACCGCCCGGTTGCTCTGGCCGATCAACCGCCTCCACTACACCCAGACCTCGCCGCCGGTCATCTTCGGGGACCTGGTGATTCTGGGCAACGGCGTCTGGGACCGGTTTGTCTACGAACGCGATCCCCCGGGGAACGTGCAGGCCTTCGACGTGCGGACCGGCGAGCTGGTCTGGTCCTTCAACCTGATCCCCCAGCCGGGCGAGTTCGGCAACGACACCTGGGAGGACGGGGCCTGGGACCGGGTGGGGCACACGAATGTGTGGGCCCCGATGTCCCTCGACGCCGAGCGGGGCCTCCTCTACCTGCCGGTGGGGACGCCGAGCAACGACTACTACGGCGGACATCGCCTCGGCGACAACCTGTTCGCCGAAGCGGTCGTCTGCCTCGACGCGCGGACCGGCGCACGGGTCTGGCATTACCAGACCGTTCGCCACGGACTCTGGGACTACGACCTCCCCGCCGCGCCGGCCCTCCTCACCATCAGGGTGGACGGGCGCACCATCGACGCTGTGGCGGCGCCGGCCAAGACCGGCTTCCTCTACGTCTTCGACCGGGTGAGCGGGGAGCCGGTCTGGCCCATCGAGGACCGCCCGGTCCCCGCGAGCGACGTTCCCGGCGAACGGGCGGCGGCGACCCAGCCGTTCCCGACCAGGCCTCCGCCCTTCGCGAAGCAGGGATTCACCGAGGACGACGTGCTGGACTTCACCCCGGAGCTCCGGGAGGAAGCGCTGGCGATCGTCCGCCAGTACCGGATGGACGGCCTGTTTGCCCCGCCTTCGCTCCAGGGGACGATCGCCAACCCGGGCATTCTCGGGGGGGCGAACTGGGGCGGGGCGGCCGCCGATCCGGAGACGGGCATCGTCTACATCAAGGCGAACGAGTTTCCTTCCCTCCTCGCCATCACCGAAGCCGACCCCGACGAGACGGAGGGGCGCTACTGGCTCGACCGGGACCGGCGCACCCTGAACCTGCCGAACGGCCTCCCGATCAACAAGCCTCCCTACGGCACGCTGACCGCGCTCGACCTGAACACCGGGGAGCAGGTCTTCCAGGTGCCCGCCGGCAACAACTCGCTCGTCCGCAACCACCCGGCGCTCGAAGGGGTGAACCTCGGGCCGGAGCGACTCGGCGTCGTGGGAGCTCCCGGCCCCATGGTGACCGGTGGCGGACTCGTGTTCTTCAGCGGCGGGGCGGATCACCTCTTCGCGCTCGACAAGGCCACCGGCGAAGAGCTCTGGGCCTGGCCGCTTGGCGCGAGCTCGTACGCGAATCCGATGACCTACGAGTCACCCCGCGGGGTGCAGTACGTGGTCATCGCGGTGGGTCGGGGGCAGGGCAACCGCCTGGTGGCCTTCGCCCTCGACGACGAGGCGGACCGGGAGCCGTAGCCCCCCCTTCTGCGGCAGAATTGGATTTGCTTTCCGCTGCCCGGCCGTCGGCCCTCTTCCCGGTTCTCCCGGTTCTCTTCTCCAGGTTCTCATGACGCTGCCTCCGCTCTACGACCCCCAGGCTGTCCGCCCGATGTGGCAGGAACTCGCCGACTGCGCCGTCACCCCGCTCCACACCACGGGGGAAGTGGACGACATGCTCGCCCGACCGGGCACGGCTCTGGTGGTGGTGAATTCGGTCTGCGGCTGCGCCGCCGGCAGCGCCCGTCCCGGCGTGACCCGGGCGCTCCAGCACGACAGGATCCCCGATCAGCTCGCCACCGTCTTCGCCGGGGTGGACCGCGACGCGACGGACCGCGCCCGGGCCCACATGGCCGGGATTCCGCCGTCGTCCCCGTCGATCGCACTCTTCCGCGACGGCGAAGTGGTCCACATGCTGGAGCGCCGCCACATCGAGCGCATGACTCCGGAGATGGTCGCGGCGAACCTGGTGGAGGCGTTCGAGGCCCACTGCGCGCGCCCGGGGCCCTCGGTGCCGAAGGAGGTCTACGAGGCGTCCGCCCGGGAACGGATGTGCGGCTCCGGCGTTCCGCGCTTCAACCCGATGTTCCGCTAGACCGGCCACGCCGGCCTTCGTCATCCGTCCTCGAGCATGGCTCCCCGCCCCCTCCGGTTCCTCACCCTCGAGGGGATTTCCGGCGCGGGGAAATCGACCCTCGTTCCGCGCCTTGCGGACCGCCTCGAGGCGCGCGGCCACACCGTGGCCCGAACCCGTGATCCGGGAGGGACCGGGGCGGGCCGCGCGATCCGCGAACTGCTCCTCCACGCGAACGGCGCCCTCTGCCCCGAGACCGAACTGGCGCTCTTCTTCGCGGACCGGGCGCAGAACCTCGCCGAGGTGATCCGGCCTGCGCTTGAGCGCGGGGAGTTCGTGATCGGTGACCGTTTCACCGACTCGACCCTCGCCTACCAGTGCTGCGGCCGCGGCCTGCCGATCCGGCGCGCGCTCGCCCTCGACGAGGCGATCACCGGTCGCTTCCGTCCGGATCTCACCGTTCTGCTCGACCTGCCGGTCTCCATCGCGCTTGCCCGGCTGAACGGCCGCGACCGCATCGAGCAGGAGAAGGAGCGCTTCCACGAACGCGTCCGCCACGGCTTCCTGCGAATCGCCCGCGAGGAGCCGGAGCGCGTCGTCGTTGTGCGCGCCGACCGCCCCCGGGAGGAGGTCTTCCGCGAGGTCTGGGGCCAGGTTCGACGCAGGCTCCGGTGACGGACGCGGTCCGATCCGCGCCGCTGTCCCGGCTCGCGGCGATGGCCGTGGCAGGCAGGCTGCCGCCGAGCCTCCTCTTCACCGGCCCCTCGGGGGCGCCCACCGAGGCTGCCGCCCTCCGGCTCGCCGCCACCGAGAATTGCTCCGCCCCGGGCGACCCGGACGCGGCGAAGAGGCTGCTCGGACGGATTCTGGAAACGGACGCCATCGGCCGCGGCGAGCGGCGCCGGAAGAAGCGGGGGGCAAGGGAGAAGGTCTTCGTTCCCTACCGCGACGTGACGATCCTGCGGCCGGAGACCGCCGCCGGCCGCCTCACCGGGCCTGGTCCCCGGCAGATTCGCGTGAAGCAGATCCGGGAGGCGGTCGCGGCCTGCCAGGCCCGGCCGTTCGAGGGGCGCCGGCGCTTCCTGATCCTGGTCGGGGCCGACGAAATGAACCCGGCGGCGGCGAACGCTCTCCTGAAGACGCTGGAAGAGCCGCACCCGTGGCTGGTTCTCATCCTCTGCGCCACCCGCGAATCGCGTCTTCTCGCCACGATCGTGTCCCGCTGTCAGCGCTGGCGCTTCCAGGCGCCGACACCGGCGGAGACCGCGGGGTGGCTCCAGGCCGAGCACGACATCCCGGCGCGCGAAGCCCGTCTCGCGGCTCTGGCCGCCGGGGGCGACCGCGACCGGGCCCTCGCCTTCGACCGGGGAGACCTCCTCCGCCTGGACCGGGAAGCGGCGCAGATCGCGGTGGTGGCGGTCCGCGGGATCGTGCCCGCGCGGCGGATGGCCCTGACCCAGCGGCTGAGCCGCCTGGCTCCGCCCGGCGGTCGGCGGGCGGGGGATGCGCCGAACCCCCTCGAGATCCTGCTGCTCCTCCTGCGGTCGCGCCTCCGCGATTTCGCCGCGATCGCAAGTGAAGCCCCGCCTTTCGCCGGCGCCCTCACCGACGCGGACCGGAAGCTGGCCGGCGAAGCGCCCCCGGCCTCGTTCGTCGCGGCCTACGAGCTCGCCTCGCAGACGGCGCGCGACATCTTCGAGTTCAGCGGCAACCGGCGCATGCAGCTCGACGCCATGCTCCTGGGATTCAACCGGATCGCCCGCCCCCTGATGATGGCCCGCTTGCGGGCCCGGCGCCGGTAGCGCCTTCGCGTCCCCTGGTCGGCGTCGCGCCGCGCCGGCCCGGCAAGGTCAGCGGCTTCGTGCCTCTCTGCTGGCGCGGTCCGGACGCTCCGGACCACAAGGTCGGCAGGGGCCGCGGGGTCGCAGGCGAGGTCCGTGATGGCGCGGCAGTCAGCCTGCGTCCAGGTTCTCTCCTGGCGAGCCGGCCTCGGGTTTGAGGAACAGTGTCACCCGCACGGCCCGCTCGTCCCGGTACTCCTCGAACCGGGGAGAGGTTCCGTTGAATTTCGCCATCGCGTCTTCGATGGCCGGCCAGCCCATCCCGCGCCGCTCCATGAGGCGCACATCCACGCCGTAGTCCGCCATGAGCGGGTTCCGCGGTCTCGAAATGCCGCCCCGCTGCACCTTGGCGACCGTCATTCCATTGGGAAGTCGGCCGGGGCTCGTGATCTCCATCCGGTCGGGAAACAGGTCCACCAGAATCGCCGACCCCGTGATCGCGTAGTCCCGGTGGATCACCGCGTTCGTCACCGCCTCGCGCAGGGCGTCGATGGGAAGCAGGGGATGCTCCACCCGGCGAATGCCGACGCGTGTTTCCCGACGCCCGAGGCTGAGGGCCCAATCGGTCGTGCGGTTCACCTGTTCATCGAGTCGCCCGTGGGCCTCGGCGGCGAACAGGACTCCCTTTCCCCGGCTCGCGGCCCGGTACGCGGTGTTTCGGACCAGCAGACTGCGGGTGATGGCAAGCCGCTGCGGGTCGCGGCCGAACGCCAGCAGCCCGAAGAGCGTGGGCGATGTCTGCCCCTCCCAATCCCTCACGACATCAAAGTTCCGGTAGTCGTCCAGAATGTCGGGCTCGCGCCCGTCCTTCCGCTCGAGACCCCGGCCGGACAGATACTGTCGAAACCGGTGATCGTCCAGATCGTGAACACCGGCTCCCGTCAGGAGCCGCTCTTCGGTCTTGACGAACCCGAAGGCGTTGTAGAGATCCTGAAGTTCCTCGGGAGAGGGGCGGACGCTGCTCCGCTCGCGGCGCACCCAGGCGACATCGCGGTACTGCTTGGGTTCCCAGTTCCGCTGGCGGGGGACGTGGATCCAGTGCACCCAGCCGTTTCCGCGCGGATGGCGACCGTAGGAGGCCGTGAGCGGCAGATTGAACCCGGTGTTGAGCAGGTTCGTGAGTTCTTCGTGAACCTCGTGCGGATCCTTCGGGACGCCGACGATCCCACCGGCGTCGCTGACCCCCATGACGACGATTCCGCCGTCGGAATTCGCGAAAGCGCAGGCGGCGGGGCCGACCTTCCTGGTGTCGAAGCCGAGTTTGAACTCCACCGTCCGGCTCTCGCCAGCCCCGATGCGTTGGCGGACCTCATCCCATTGCATGGCTCAACCCCCCAGGCTGTAGATTTCGGCGAGACGGAACGCGAAGGTCAGCGGCGGTGGATGCGTCCGTCGCGCATGACGAGCCGCACCTCGTGGAGGGCCTCGATCCTGGCGATGGGGTCGCCCTCGACCACGATCAGGTCGGCGGCGAAACCGGGGACCAGCGTCCCGACCTCCTCGGCGAGACCCAGGGACTCCGCAGCCAGCGAGGTCAGTCCCACGATGACGTCCGCAGGGTCCTGTCCGCCCTCCCGCACCCGGGCGACGGCTTCCCGGGCGTTTTGCCCGTGAGCGCCGGCGACCGCGTCCGTCCCGAACACGATCTTCAGCCCGGGCGTCGCGAGGGCCGCCCGGAACGTCTCCACCGCCCGGACCCGCCCGCGCTCCATCTGCTCGAACCCTTCCTCGGTGTAGTTCCCGATCCCCAGGTAGCGGTCCCGGTTCTCGAAGTAGTTGACGAAGATGAGGTGCATGTTCGGGTCGTAATAGGTGCCGTTCGCGGCGAGGAGGTCCAGCGTCTCCTGGTCCAGGAGCGCTCCGTGCTCGATCGTGGTGCACCCGGCGCGGGAAGCGCGGGCCGCGCTCTCGGGGCCGTGCGCATGAACGAGCGTGCGGAGGCCCCGCTCCGCCGCCGCGCCGCAGGCGGCGTCGAGTTCGTCCTGGGAGAGCGTCGGTCCGCCCCCTACCCGAATGCTCTCCGAGGCGAAGATCTTGATCGCATCCGCCCCGGCGTCGGCGAGCCGGTGCACCGCCGCGGCGAGTTCCTCGGCGCCGCCGGTGTTCTGCGAGAGCTGTCCCAGTGAGGTGATGATGCGCGGCCCGGGCACAACGCCCCGCGCCACGGCGTCGCGCACCGGTCCGTCCACGGCGCTGCCGAGACTCTGCACGGTCGTGAAGCCGGCGTGGAGCATGTTGAGACCGTTTTCGACCGCGCGCATCGCGGACACCTCGGCCGGCGCGCCGCGCGCAAGCCGGTCGTCCGGGCCGAAGTGCCAGTCGAGGTGGACGTGGGTGTCGATCAGCCCCGGCAGGATGGCGCCGCCGGGGTAGTCCAGCCGTTCCCCGCTCGCCGGAAGCTCCGCGGCCGGCGCGATCGCCGCGATGCGCCCGTCGCGCACGACGACCCCGTGGTTCTCCAGCACGCCGCCGCGGCCGTCGAGCAGCCTGTCGGCGGTGACGACGATCGTCCCGTCGTCCCCCGATCCCTGACCCCCGGCGTTCCCTCCCGCTCCGCCGCAGCCGGAAACCGCCGCCCCGCCGGCGAGGGCGGAGAGCAGGAGGGCTGGCAGATGGAACGGTCGGGTCAGGCGGGACGGGGGAAACATGGCGTCATGGAGGATATGGCCCGCCCCGGGACGCGGCCGCCCGTTCCGCTTCGTTTCGAACCGGGCGCGCTCCCGGCGAACTGACCACGCCCGCCTGCGGCGGTGGCCGGTGAGGACACCGGCGCTCCAGAAACGGCGGGCCCTGACATATGGAGCGCCGGCCCCCATGGAGCGCCGGCGTCCTCGCCGGCCTGCCCCGCACCTTCCGTCACCACGGCAGTCTCACGCCCACAGCACCGCCGTACCGACGGACCCGTGGCCAGGCCCACGGACCAGGCCCGCCTGCAGTGGTGGCCGGTGAGGACACCGGCGCTCCATGCTGGCGCGCCGGTTGGTCGCGCGGAGCCTCGGAACCGCTCGCCGGGACATCTCCTCCCGGGCGCCGGACCTCGAGGCGGGTGGTGTCAGGCGGGCGTCGGGGCGGCCCGTTGTTCGAGGAGATCGAGGCCCCAGGCGGTCCAGCCGGGCCGGGGTTCGCGGGCGAAGAGTTCGATGCGGGGGTGTTCGGGGAACATCGCCTCGATGCGCCGGCGGGCCTCGTCCGGCTTCGTGGAGTGCCTGGCTCGCGGTTCACGGATCAGTTGCCGGACGTTCCGGGCGCCGCGAGGCCTGGGGATCCGCCCCCGGCGAAAGACGAGGCAGAGCTCGCACTGGCTCATCGTGTAGAAGCCGGGATTCACCCGCTCCTTGTCCCAGACGAAGGCCACCGTCGCCCAGGCGAATCCCCAGCTCTTGCCGAGGGCGATGGCCTGGTCGAGGTGCGGGCTGGTCGCCCAGAGGAACAGGAGGGCGTCCGAGGCGGTGATCTTCGCCACATCCAGGCGGCGCAACTCCTCGAGCGGGACCGTGGGGTAGTGGCGGATGGCGCCGCCGGTGTCCCGGCTGCCCGGGCCGGCGTGCTGCAGCTGCCCCTTGTAGTCCCAGGGGGGGTCGGCGTAGAGGATGGCGAAGGGGCCGTCCGGCAGCGGCGGAAAGAGGTGCTCCACGGGCGGGGGCCGCCTCCGGCCGGCCTCAGGCGAAGGCCTGGGTGAAATCGGCAACCAGGTCCCCGGCCGCCTCGATCCCGGTCGAAAACCGCATGAGCCCCTCGGATATTCCCTGTTCCTCGCGCGCCTCGGCGGGGAGGCCGCTGTGAATCGCGGCGGCGGGGCGCACGATCAGGGACTCGACGCCTCCCAGGCTCGCGGCCACGGTGGGCAGAGTGAGCCGGTCGGCGAACCGGTCGGCGGCTTCTCCGCCCTCCCGCATTTCGAAGGCGATCATCCCGCCGAAGCCGCCTTCAAGGAGACGGCTGGCCCGCGCGTGCTGCGGGTGGCTGGGGAGGCCGGGATAGTGGACGCGGGCGATCTCCGGGCGCCCCTCCAGGAAGCGCGCCAGCGCCAGTGCGTTCGCCGACTGCCGGCGCACCCGGAGTCCGATCGTCTTCAGCCCGCGCTCCAGCAGGACGCAGGCGTGAGGGTCGAGCGAGCCACCGAGGTGGTCCAGCATCAGCTTGAGCAGGCGGACCCGAGGCGCCGTTCCGCTGATCACCCCCGCCACGAGGTCGTTGTGCCCGTTCATGTACTTCGTCGCGCTTTCCATGACCAGGTCGAAACCGAGTTCGGCGGGACGGCAGAGCACCGGGCTGGCGAAGGTGTTGTCGATCATCGAGACCAGGCCGTGCTCCTTCGCGAACCCCACCACGGCCTCGAGATCCGCCATCTGACAGAGGGGATTCGTGAGCGTCTCGACGTAGAACATCCGACTCCGCGGAGTGAGCGCCGCCTGCCACGAGTCGGGATCCTGCGGATCCACGCGGGTGTGGGTGATCCCGAAGCGGGGCAGGTCCTGCTGGAGGAGGTTCTGGGTTCCGCCGTAGACCACATCCTGGACAAGCACGTGATCCCCGGCCTCCAGGAAGGTGAAGAGCGCCGCCGAGATCGCGGCCATCCCGCTCCCGGTTACGAGGGAGTCCTCCGTGCCTTCGAGCGACGCGATCCGCCGGTGCAGGACCGCGTGGTTCGGGCTGTTCGAGAGGCGGAGGTAACCGACATCGTGGTAGGGCTCGCCGTGGTACTCGAAGTTCGCGGACGCGAAGACCGGGGTGGACACCGCTCCCAGCGGGCGCGGGTCGAGGGCGCCTTCATGGACGGCGCGGGTGTCGAGCCCGGGGGCGGGTCCGGAAGTGGCAGGAGGACGGGCCTGGGACACGGAAGCTCCCTTCGCAGGCGGTTACGGGACGACCGGCGCCTCGAAGGCGGCGGCCATTCCCGGGTTTTCGATCAGTTCCACCCGGAGCGCGCCCCGAAACCCTGCCGGCAGCCGCTTCACCAGTGCGCCGTGAACGAACCGGCAGAGGAACTCGGTCGTCGTGTTCTGGTCGGGGAAGACCTCGTCGAGGTCGGCGTAGCGAAGCGGCTCGAGGGCTTCGGCGAGCGCCCCCTTGGCCCAGCCCAGATCGAGAAGGATGTTGTGTTCGTCCAGCTCCGGGCCCCGGAATTCAGCGGTCACCGCGTAGGTGGCGCCGTGGCGGTTCTGCGCTGGCCCGAAGACCTCCCCCGAGAGGGTGTGGGAGCACATCACGTGGTCCCGGACGGAGATGCTGAACACGGTGGGGCGACTCCGCGGGAGCCGGATTCGATGCTAACGCAGGGGCCGCGGAGGTCCGTCGCGGAGGCAGCCCCCGCCCGTACACTGCCGGGCGGAGGATCCGCCCATGTCCCTGCCCGAAGTGAACCCCGAGAGCCTCGCCCTCGAGATCGAGGCCGCGCGCGCGGCGGGCGGTCGGCTGACTCCACTGACGTCCCGCTTTCCGGGGTTTTCCCTCGATGACGGTTACCGGGTCGCCGGGGTGCTCGCCTGCCGCCGGGCGGCGCGGTCCCCGATCGTCGGGCGCAAGATCGGGTTCACCAACACCGAGCTCTGGAAGGCCGCGCGCCTCGACCAGCCGGTCTGGGGCTGGATGTACGAGGAGTCGGTGACCCGGGCAGCGCCGGGCGCCGGACCTCCCACCATTTCAATGGAAGGCGCCGTCGAGCCGAAGATCGAGCTGGAGGTCGTTGTCGTTCTCGGGGAGGAGGTCCCCCCCGGGGAGCGCGGGGCCGCCGTCGCGCGGCGGGTGGCTCAGGTCGGGCTCGGCTTCGAGGTCGTGGACCCTCCGTATCCGGGCTGGAAGATGCGTCCCGCAGACACCGTGGCGGCGGGCGGCCTCCACCAAGGACTCGCGGTGGGCCCGCTGGTGGAGGCCGGGAACCCGGAGGAGCTGGAGGAGCTGCTCCGGGAGCTCGAGGTGCGGGTCGACCGGGCGCCGGCCCGGGATCCGAGGGCGGCAGCCCGGGTGTGCACCGGGACCGGGCGCCTGGTGCTCGGGAACCCGCTCGATGCGGTGGGCTTCCTGGCGGAGATCACGGCGCGGCAGGGAAACCCGCTCCGTGCCGGCGAGATCATCACCACCGGCACGCTGACCCCGCCCCTTCCGGCTGCCGCCGGGGAGTTCTATCGGGGGGAGGCGGCCGGCGGCGTCCTTCCCGCGGCCGAAGCGGTGCTGGTCTGAGCTGATCCGGCACGAAGGGCGCGGGCCGATCGTCCGAGGGGCCTCGGGTTGACGGTTCCGCTCGGGGAGCTGCTCCGCGCGGCGGCGCGCCGCGCCCCGCGGAAGACGGCGCTCGTCGCCGGCGCCGAAACGCTGGACTTTGCCGCGTACGACCGCGCCTCGGATCGCTTCGCCAATCTCCTCGCCGCCTCGGGCGTCCTCCCGGGGGACCGGGTGGCCGTCCTCCTTCGAAACAGTCCCGCCTACGGCGTCGCCCACTTCGGCGCGGCCCGGGCGGGCGCCCTGCTCGTCCATTTGCCGCCCCCCACCGCGCCGCCCCGGCTCGCGAAGCTGATCGCGCGAACGCGTCCCCGGGTCCTGGTGGTGGACGCCTCCCTCGACCGGAGGCTGACGGCCGAAGCCCGCCTGGCCATTCCGTTTCGGTTCGTGGTCGAAGGCGGGGTGACGGGGAGGGGCTCCTTTGCCGAGGCGCTGGCCGCAGCAATCGATCGGCCGCCGTCGATCGGAGTGGATCCCGCCTCGCCGGCAGCCATGACCTTCACCGGCGGGACGACCGGCGGTCCCAAGGGAACCGTGGTCAGCCACCGCGCCCGTGCCGTCGCCGCGCGCACGACGGCCGTCGAGCACCGGATCACGGCCGACGATGTCGTCGCGGTGGTGACCCCGATGTGTCATGCCATGGGCCTCCTCGTGTGGCACCAGGCAGCCGTCCTCGTCGGCGCGACCTCGGTGCTGTTCCGAACGTGGGATCCGGCCCGGTTCGTGGAGGAAGTGGAGCGGCGGCGCATTAGCGCCGCCTTCCTCGTCCCGGCCCAGTTGCGCGACCTGCTTCACTCCCCCGCGTTCGACCCGGAGCGTCTGGGGACGCTGAGGAACATCGGGCTCGGTGGAGCGCCGCTCGCGCCGAGCCTCGCCGCCGCCTGCCGGAAAGCGCTGCCCGACGCGGCGACGACCGACCACTACGGCCAGTCCGAGACCGGCCCGCTCAGCATCCGACCACCCGAGGACGCCATCACGCACGCCGGGACCGTGGGTCGGCCTGCCCTCGGGGTCGATCTCCGGATCGTGGACGATCGCGGGCGGGAGGTCGCCCCGGGAGTCGTCGGTGAGATCGTCGTCCGGGGTCCGTTTCTGATGGACGGCTACCACGACGACCCGGCGGAGACGGCCCGCTACTTCCGGGGCCATGGGGGCTGGGGGTGGACCGGCGACCTGGCGCGCCGGGACGAGGACGGAACCATCACCCTGGTGGGTCGGTCGCGAGAGGTCGTGAACTCGGGCGGGCTGCTGATCTATCCGGTCGAGTTGGAAACCGCTCTCAGCAACCACCCGGCCGTCGCCGACGCCGCGGTGTTCGGAGCCCCGGACGAACGGTGGGGCGAGGCCGCCATCGCCTGCGTCGTGCTTCGTCCGGGGCGCACCGCGAGCGAGGCCGAGCTGATCGCCCACTGCCAGGCCACGCTCGCGCGGACCACCCGCCCCCGGGAGGTGGCGTTCCTGGACCACCTGCCGCGCACCGCCGCCGGCAAGGTCCGGAAGAACATCCTTCGGCAGACGTGGCGGGCGCAGCGCTCCTTGCCGCTCGCGTCGTCCGCCGACTGAATTCGAACGGGCATCCGCCCCCGGCGCCGCGCGCCCCGCCGCCTTGTCGACCGAAGGCTGGAGCGCGCCCGTTCTCCGGGTGGGGGCTTAGGCTCGCCGGGCGGCGCCGAACGATGGGCGGTGTCGCGTTCCGGTGGGGGAGCTTTCAGAAAGGGACGCCGGCGGCGCGGGAGAGCAGCGCGGTGAAGGGAGCGGCGCGGCGGGTGAGACGGGCGAAGCGATCGAGGAAGTCGGGGGCGGTGACCTCGGCTTCCGTGAGGTTCGCGACGGCGACGAAGTCGGTTCGCTTCAGGTCGGCGATCAGCGGGTGGTCCTTCGGGAAGCCGCGAGGCGGACGCTTCAGGGAACCGCCGTGGAGCTCGAACGTCTCATGGAAGTCCGGGGCCCGGGTCACCGCGAGCCACGCGTCCGGGTTCTCCACGATCGCCTCGCGGATCCGCCGTACGACCGGGCCTCCCGGACGCCAGACGCCCGCGGCGGCGAAGCAGCGCTCCGGATCGAGATGCAGGTAGAACCCCGGCGCGTGGACGTCCTTCCCGGCGGCGTGGCGGAAGTGGGCGCCGATGTTCGTCTTGTAGGGCGTCTTGTCCCGGGAGAATCGCAGGTCGCGGTAGATCCGGAAGAGCGAACCGCCGTTCGGCCTCGGGTCCGCCACGAAGTGGGGGCTGACCGCGGCCAGCGGCGCGGCGAATGCGCGGATGAACGCGAGCATCGGATCCCGCGCCTCCGCCAGGTAGCGGGCCTTGTTTGCCTGGAACCAGTCGCGACGGTTGTTCGCGGTCAGGTCGCGCAGGAAGTCGAAGAGCGCGGAAGGGATCGTGGCTGCGGCCATCCTCGGATTGTTGATGACGATCGTGAACAGGAAGTATGTGGAATGTTGTAGCAGGGTGAGTGTCGGCCCCATGGAGCGCCGGCCCTATGGAGCGCCGGCGTCCCCGCCGGCCTGCGCCGCACCGTCGGTGTCTTGGCCAGTCTCGTGCCGACTGCGCCGCCTACCGACGTGCTGTGGGCCGGTGAGGAGCCCCCACCGGGAGAACTGGCCGGCGCTCCATGCGAGCAGCGGCCCGTGAGAGCGCCGGCCCCATGGAGCGCCGGCGTCCCCGCCGGCCTGGGCCGCACCGTCGGTGTCTTGGGCAGTCTCGTGCCGACCGCGCCGCCTACCGACGTGCCGTGGGCCGGTGAGGAGCCCCCACCGGGAGAACTGGCCGGCGCTCCATGCGAGCAGCGGCCCGTGAGAGCGTCGGCCCCATGGAGCGCCGGCGTCCTCGCCGGCCTGCGCCTCACCTTCGGTCCCTCGTGCAGTCGCCAGCCGACCGCGGCGCCGTGCCGACCGACCGTGGGCCGGGAG
>JAAXGQ010000019.1:0-17290 GCA_012271265.1 Vicinamibacteraceae bacterium | reverse complement strand
TCCCGGTGTGGTGGCCGGTGAGGAGCCCCCACCGGGAGAACTGGCCGGCGCTCCAGGAGGAGGTCGGGTTAGCCTCCCTCCACGTCCCCCGCGATGACCGCTCCTTCGTTCCGCACCCGGCCCGAGGCCATCCGGGCGGCGGAATTCGTGGTCCCCACCGCGGCGTTCGCTGCGGATCTGCGCTTCTTCCGGAGAGAGCTCGGTTTCCGCCTGGACCGCATCTGGCCTGCTGACCGACCGGCCCGCGCCGCGCTCTCCGGCCACGGCGCGGCCCTCCTCCTGCGGCGCGGCGAGCGCGTGGCGCCGGTCACCCTGTCGCTGCGGGTCGCCGCTCCCGACCGGTTCGCCGGCGGCGTCCGCGCCCTGACCTCGCCGGGGGGGCATCGCATCGAGCTCTCGGGCGCCGCTCCCCCGCTGGTCATCCCGAAGGCCCCGGCCCGGTTCGTGGTCAACCGGCTCGGCCCCGACGGCGGGGCCTGGGGGATCGGGCGGGCCGGCATGCAGTACCGGGATCTCCTGCCCGGCCGCCTCGACGGGGCGATGATCGCCTCCCACATCCGCATCCCCGAAGGCGGGCCGGTGGACGACGAAGTCCACTACCACACGATCGGCTTCCAGCTCATCTTCTGCCACCGGGGTTGGGTCCGGTTGGTCTACGAGGATCAGGGGCCGCCGTTCGTGCTCGGCGCCGGCGACTCCGTGATCCAGCCCCCGGAGATCCGCCACCGGGTGCTCGAGGCCTCCCCGGGCCTCGAAGTCATCGAGATCGGGGTCCCCGCCGAGCACCTCACCTCGATGGACCACGAGATGGAGCTCCCGACCTCCCGCCTCGACCCCGAGCGGGACTTCGCCGGCACCCGCTTCCTGCGCCACCGCGCGAGCGAGGCGGCGTGGGAGTCCGGACGCCTCCCCGGTTTCGAGATGCGGAAGACGGGGGTCGGGGAGGCCACCCGTGGTCTTGCCGGGGTCCGGATCGCCCGCCGGACGCCGGGCGCGCCCATGCCCCGGACCCGCCACGACGCCGACATCGTGTTCGCCTTCGTGCGCGCCGGCTCGCTCAGCGTGCGGGTCGGAGGCGGCGCCACCCACGCGCTCGCCGCCGGGGACGCCTTCGCACTGCCCCGGGGCCGGCGCGTCGGCCTGCTGAACGCCGCTGACGACCTCGAAGTGCTCGAGGTGACGCTGCCGGCACACTTCACGACGGAGGTCCTCGACGAATGAACCCGTTGCGATCGATCCCGCGGACCGGCCGCGCCGCGGCCGCCGCGTGGCGCCGCAACCGGCGTCCCGGGCCGTGGCTCGGCGTGCTGGCGTGCCTCGCGGTCTCGGTGCCGGCGGCGCATTCCCGGGAGCGGGAGCAGGCGCCGGTGCCCGATCGGGTCGAGCTCATGCTCCCCGGGCCGGAGGAGATCCAGATCCTGACGCTCAAGAGCGGCTCGACGCTGATCGGGCGGATCGTCGAAATCAGCGAGGACGAAGTCCGCTTCACCGGCGAGGACCTCGACCTGAGGATCCCGGTGGCCGACATCCGCGAGGTCCGCAGCGTCCCGGCCAGCGCGGTCCGGTCCGGCTCGTACTGGTTTCCCAATCCGAACAGCACCCGCCACTTCTTCGCCCCCACGGCCCGGACGCTGCCCCAGGGAAGCGGCTACCTCGCGGATCATCTGCTCTTCTTCCCCAGCGTCACCTACGGAATCACCGACAACGTGACGCTGGGCGGGGGTGTGTCCCTCTTTCCCGGCGTCTCCTTCGACGAGCAGCTCGCCTTCGTCACCCCGAAGGTCGGCTGGAAGTTGGGCGAGCGGTTCGACCTGGCCGTCGGGGCTCTGCTGGTCGCGATTCCCGGGGAAGCGGGCGCGGCGGAGCGCGATCACGGGGAGGCGGACGGCGGTGGATTCGACGGCGCCGGGATCGTGTTCTCGGTGGCGACCTGGGGCACGCCGGACGCGAGCGTGACCGCCGGCCTCGGCCACGGTTACGCCGAAGGTGACTGGGCCGACCAGCCGATGCTCATGCTTGGCGGGGAGCGCCGGGTCTCGCGGCGGATCAGCCTGGTCTCCGAGAACTGGGTCTTTCCGGGGCTTGACGGCCCGCTCGTCTCGGTCGGAGCGCGGTTCATGGGAGAGCGGCTCTCCGTGGACTTTGCCATCGCGCACATGCTCGGCGACCCGGACGCCTGGCTTCCGCTCGTCGGCTTCGCGTTCGGCTTCGGGGACCCCTGATCGTCGGGGATCGCCGGCGCGCTTCAGGAACGCTTCAGGAACCGGACGCGTCGTCCGCCCGCCGGTAGGCGGCGGCGAGCAGCTCCACCGGGTGCGCCACCTCGGCGCGAAGCCCGGCGCGCCGGGCGCCTTCGGCGAGTTGAAGCTGGCAGCCGATGTTGCCGGTGGCGATGAGGTCCGGCGCGGCCGGTGCGATGTGAGCCATCTTCCGGTCCAGAACCGCCATCGAAGTCTCGTGGCGGGTCACGTTGTAGATCCCTGCCGAGCCGCAGCAGCGCTCGGGGTCGCGCACTGCCACGAGTTCGACTCCGGGAAGGCGGCGAAGGATCTCGACGGGCTCCTCCTTCACCCGCTGGGCGTGAAACAGGTGGCAGGGGGCGTCATAGACCGTTCGCGTCCGGCCCGGCGTCGGCCCCACGGTCGGGGTCTCGAAACCGTTTGCGACCAGGAACGAGGAGACGTCGCGGATCCGTCCGGCCAGGTCGCCGGCAGCTCCTTCATCCGGCAGCAGCTCTCCGTACTCGTGGAGAGCCGCCCCGCAGCCGGCCGCCGTGGTGATCACCGGCGCCTCCCCCTGGAAGGCGCGAAGGTTCTGCCGCGCGAGCCGGCGGGCGATGTCCGGCAGGCCGGCGTGGAGGTGGAGGGCGCCGCAGCATCCCTGCTCTTCGGGGATCACGACCTCCCACCCGTTGCGTGAAAGCGCTTCGACCGCGGATCGCGCCGTCTCCGGCCGGAGATGCGGCGCGACGCAGCCGAGAAAGAGGGCCACGGCGCCTCGCTCCCCGCCCGTCCGCTGCGTGGCGGGGGTCGTCGCCGGCAGCGTGTCCCGGGGCGGAAGCTCGGGCAGCAGCCGCTCCCGGACCGCCAGTCCGGGCGCCGCCCGCCCAAGCAGCGGCCGCGCCAGCCGGCGCAGCCCGAGGCGTTCGACGAGGCGCAGCAGCTGCATCGCGAGGCGCAGCACCCGGGGTCGGGCGACGATCCCCCCGAGCAGGACGCGCTTCAGGAGGCGGGTGCGCCACGGCTCCACCCGCTCTTCGTCGAGGATCCCCCGCACCCCCTCCACGATCGCCCCCACCTGGACTCCGGCCGGACACACCGTCTCGCAGCCTCGACAGGCGAGACACTCGTAGAGGTCCTCGGCGAGCCCGGGCCCGGCTTCGAGCCGTCCCTCGAGCAGCGCCCGGGCGATGAACACCTGCCCCCGGGGAGCGAGCGATTCGCGCGGGGCGTTCTCGTAGGCCGGGCACGCCGGGAGGCAGAGGCCGCAGTGCACACAGGCCAGGGTCTTGTCGTAGATCCGCTGCGCCTCGACCGTGGGGAGGGGGATCATCCGGGCCGGAATCTATGCGATGGCGCGCGAGCGCTTCCTGTCAGAAGGGGGTCCGCCCCGGCGCCAGAACCCCGGCCGGATCGAGGGCCTCCCGGATCCGCCGGGAAAGCGCTCCCACCGCCTGCGGGAGGGGCGGGGTGAACACCGGATGGGCCGCCTGGAAGCCCGGGGGCCCGGTCTGGACCTCCATGCGGACTCCCGCTTCGCGGGCGACGAGGCGGAGCGCCCGGGGAAAGCTCGCGGGCGGAAAGCTGGCCAGCGCCCGCCGCTGGGTGCCGTAGACGATCGGCGGGCCGAGGGAGGCGAGCCGCCACGCGGTGCGGAGCACGCCCGCCTCCGGACCGCGGAGCGCGATCCCCACCTCGCTCCGGGCCCGCGGAACCGCCGGGGAGAAGTCGCGTGCTCCGGACCAGAACGCCGCCTCGGCGCTTCCTTCCAGGGTCTCGTGGGCGCCCCCGGCCCGGCGGACGAGCTCGTCCACGGGGGCCTCCGCCTCTTCGCGCAGTCCGGCGAAGCGCGCCGCGAAGTGAAATCCCCCGTTCTCCGGCAGCCCGGGCAGGCCGGTCCCCGGGGGCACGATCGCGAGCGCCTCCGGATCGGTGGCGGCCCCGGCCGCGGCGAGCGCCCGATCCGCAAACTCCGCCGCCGAATCGTTCCCCGGAAGCGGGACCACGACGGTCCTCGAAGCCTCGGGCAACGCGCGAAGCCGGAGGGTGACCCGGGTGATCGCCCCGAGGGTGCCGAGCGAACCGGTGAACAGGCGCGTCAACTGGTACCCGGTCACGTTCTTGACCACCCGCCCGCCGCTCCGGATCCGGGTTCCATCGGCGAGGACGGCGGAGAACCCGAGCAGCAGGTCCCCGGGGCGGGCGCCGGGAACGGTGCGGATGCCCGGTTCGCCGGCGGCGATGACACCGCCGAGCGTGGCGCGCTCCGGGAACGGGGGGTCCAGAGGCAGCAGCTGGCCGGTCGGCCGGAGCGTCCTGTTCAGTTCGGCCACGGTGGTCCCGGCCCACGCCTCCACGGTGAGGTCGCGCCCGTGGTGTTCGATGATCCCGGCGAGCTCCCGGAGGTCGAGCGACAGGTCGGCCCGGTCCGGCGGGCGCCCCAGATCGGACCGCGTGCCCCCACCGCGGAGCACCACGGCGGCGCCTCTTCGGGAAGCGTCCCGCAGCAGATCCGCCACTTCGGCCTCGTTGCGGGGCCGCCGGCTTCGGGGCGCGTCGGGACTCAGATCCAGCTCCCCGGCGCCGCCGCCATCCGCCCCGGCGCCCCCGCCATCGGTCCCGAACGCCCCCCCTCGGCACAGCCGCCGCCGCTCGGGAAGATCTTGCCCGGGTTCAGGAGGCCCTCGCGGTTCCAGGCGCCCCTGACCCGGCGCATCGCGGCGATGTCCGCTTCGGAAAACACGAGCGGCAGCGCATCCCGTTTCTCGATGCCGACGCCATGTTCGCCGGAGAGCGCCCCTCCCATCCGCACGCAGAGCGCGAGCAGGTCGTGGCTCGCCGCCATGACGCGGGCCTTCTCCCCGGCGTCGCGCCCGTCGTAGGAGATGCAGGGGTGCAGGTTGCCGTCGCCGNNGGATGCAGGTTGCCGTCGCCGGCGTGGAACACGTTCGCGATCCGGAGGCCGTGCCGGCGTCCGATGGCTTCCACTTCGGCGATCGCCTCGGGCAGGACGGAGCGCGGAACGACGCCGTCCTGGACGTAGAGATCGGTCGAGATGCGTCCCATGGCGCCGAAAGCCGCCTTCCGCCCGAGCCACAGCCGGTCGCGCTCGGCGGCGTCCGCGGCCACCCGGATTTCAAGAGCCCCGCACGCGCTCAGGATCGCCTCGACGTCCCGACGCTGGCGGGCCACGGCCGGCGCCGATCCGTCGAGTTCGAGCAGCAGCACCGCGCCGGCGTCCCGGGGATACCCGGCGCCGATGCCGGCCTCGACCACCTCGATCGTGGCCGCGTCGAGCATCTCCATCGCGACCGGGACCACCCCCGCGGCGACGATCCGCGAAACCGCCTCGCACCCGGGAACGAGACCGGCGAAGGGGGCGAGGAGCGTTTCCACCTTCTCCGGGATCGGGAGGAGGCGGACGGTGGCTTCGGTCGCGATCCCGAAGGTCCCCTCGGAGCCGATGAAGAGACCGGCGAGGTCGTAGCCGGGGTCGTCCTCGCCGATCTCGACGACCTCGCCGTCGTCGAGCACCACGGCGATCGAGATGACGTGGGCCGCGGTGGCGCCGAGCTTGAAGCAGTGCGGCCCGCCGGAGTTTTCGGCGATATTGCCGCCGAGCGTGCAGGCGGTCTGGCTGGAGGGATCGGGCGCGAAGAAGAGCCCGTGCGGCGCGGCCGCGCGCGAGATCTCGAGGTTCACGGTCCCGGTCTGGACCCGGGCGGTCCGCTCGCTGACCGAAATCTGCAGCACCCGGTTCATCGCGGCGAGCGAGATGACCACCCCTCCCTCGAGCGGCGTCGCGCCCCCGGAGAGTCCGGTCCCGGCGCCGCGTGCGGTGAACGGGACGCCTGCCTTCGAGCAGGCGCGGACGACCGCCGCCGCCTCTTCGGTGGATCGGGGGAGGGCGACGGCGCCGGGGGGGCTCCGGTAGGCGGTGCTCCCGTCGCATTCGTAGGGGAGGGTGTGCTCCGGCCGCAGCAGGAAGCCCGCCCTGCCAAGCATCGGAGCGAGCTCCCGGGCGAGCGCGTTCATCGTCATTTTGGGCGGCGGGGCAACCGAGAGTATGTTGCGGCGGGGGGCCTTTTGGGCCGCGGTCCGCCTGTTGGGGGGACGGCTATACTCGGGCTCCTTTACGAATTGGACGCGCCCGGCATCCCTTTCGGGATCCACGCCGGGCTGGAGAGGAGCCATGGCGAGCGCACTCACGGCGAAAGCGGCCGTTCCGGCGGAGGCTCCCTCCGAGCCCGAGCCTCAGGCTGCCCCGGGCCAGCTCAAGGTGCTGTCCCGCACGCTGAAGGTGGTGACCGCGTCGCGGGTGGAGCTCCACAACATCAGTGACCGGGTGCGGGCGCACGTCCGGGCGTCGGGCATCAAGGCCGGTTTCCTGATCCTGTCGTCGCTTCACACGACGACCGCACTGTTCATGAACGAGTTCCAGGCAGCGCTGATGGCCGACCTCACCGAGTTCCTCGAGCAGCTCGTCCCGCAGGACGCCGGCCAGCTGCACAACTGCGAGGATTCCTCGGACTGCGAGAACAAGAACGCGACCGCCCATCTGCGCGCGACGGTGCTCGGCCACAACGTGACCGTGCCCATCGAGGGAGGTGACGTCCGGCTCGGTCAGTGGCAGAGCATCCTCTTCGCCGAGCTCGACGGCCCGCGCAACCGGACGGTCACCGCGCACCTGATCGGAATCTGACCTCCCGGGGCGGCTGGCGGCGGTTCGCCCCCCGAGGGGCGCGGGATCGGCAAGAGCGCCCGCCCGAGAGCCCTTCTGCGGCGGTCCCCGGGATTCCCCGGGTCGCCATCGTGACCGGCGCCGGCGAGGGCGTCGGGGCGGTCGTGGCGGCGCAGCTTGGCGCCCGGGGCTTCGCCGTGGGGCTCGCGGCGCGCCGGCCGATGGGGCTGGTTGCGGTGCAGAACCGGGTCCGGGAGGTGGGCGGCTACGCCTTCACCGCCCCCACCGACGTGACCGACGAGGTGCAGGTGCACGAGCTCGTGGAGCAGACGGAACGCCGGCTCGGGCCGGTGGAAGTCCTGATCAACGCCGCCGGGGCGGTGCATCGCGGTCCGGTTGTCTCCACGACGGAGGCGGACTTCGATCGCATGCTGGACGTGAACCTGAAGGGCGTATTCCGCTGCGTGAAGGCCGTCCTTCCCGGCATGATCCAGCGTCGGAAGGGGCGGATCGTGAACCTGGCGGCGATGGCCGGGCGGATCGGCGTCCCGCAGCTCAGTGCCTACGGAGCGGCCAAGTGGGGCGTCGTCGGCTTCACCAGGGCGTGCGCCGCCGAGCTGCGTGGTTTCGGAATCTCCGCCTTCGTGGTGTGTCCAGGGTCGGTGGACTCGCCTTCCTATCGCGCCGCCATGCCGGGCGTTCCGCCTCGGGCTGAGGCGGACGCCGTGGCCGAAGCGGCGGTCTGGCTCGCGAGCGACGCCCCCGCGGCGATGACCGGCGCCGTCGTCGAAGTCCCCGGCTGACCGGCGTCGCGATCCCTCCCCGGCGCGGCCGGATCGCGCCGATATCGCGCCAACCTCCCAGAGTCTGTCTCGTGTCGAAGCGCCGCCCCCATGGAGCGCCGGCGTCCTCGCCGGCCTCGCCGCACCGTCGGTGCCTCATTCGAGTCTCGTGTTGACAGCGCCGCCGCGTACCGATGGACCGTGGGGCGGAAGGCCCGCGGACCATGCCCGCCTGCGGCGGTGGCCGGTGAGGACACCGGCGCTCCAGGACTGGCGCGCCCTGAAGTAGGGAGCATCGGCCCCATGAAGCGCCGGCCCCATGGAGCGCCGGCGTCCTCGCCGGCCTTGCCGTACCGTCGTCCCCTCATTCGAGTCTCGTGTCGACAGCGCCGCCGCGTATCGATGGACGGTGGGGCGGGAGGCCCGCGGACCATGCCCGCCTGCGGCGGTGGCCGGTGAGGACACCGGCGCTCCAGGACTGGCGGAGGCTGACATAGGGAGCGTCGGCCCCAAGGAGCGCCGGCGTCCTCGCCGGCCTTTGCCGCACCTCCGGTCCCGATAGCGCGCAGTTCGTCCCGAGTTCGCGCCGAAACGTCGCGATATCCGTCGGTGGGCTGTTTCGACATCCGTGATGGCTTGTCTCGTCATCCGGAGAGAACGGCGTCGTCGCCCCTCGGCGCCCCCCGGACCCTGCGTTCTGGCAGGTCCCCGCTCGGGCCGTCTCCCGCCTTCCCCACGCCGGGGACATCGGTGAGGGTGCCGCCGCAGGTGCGTCTGATCCGGAGACGGGCGTTGCCAGGGCCGCGCGCCTATCCGGCGGCCCGCACCACGCACCGCACCCACCGGTCGTCCGTTTCGAACTCTGGCTCCGGGTTGCCGTTCGCCCGGAGCTCCCGGCGCGCCGCGATGATCCCGAAGCCGAATCGCTGGGCCAGCCCCGTGACCCGCATCGCTTCCGCGAGCGCAGGGTTCCGGTAGTCCACGAGCCCGGGCTGTCCGAACGTCTCCGGAGTGACGGCGCCGTAGGGGCCGCCCGGGCTGACGATCTCGATCCGGTCCGGGTACCAGCAAACGCGGATGTACGCGTTCGTGCCCTCATAGGTCCGGTGCAGGACCGCGTTGCGGAACAACTGCTCCAGCGCGTGGAGCGGGTAGGTGGACTTGCGGCGTTCGATCGGCCCCGACCTGAAGTCCACGGCAACGAGGTTGTGAGCGGCGAACTTCTCCTCCATCCGCCGTACCACCCGGTGGATGGGGCCATCGCACCGCGTCGCGTCCAGAACCTCGTCCTCGTTCCTGCCCCCGATCCGCAGGAACTGCGCATAGGCCCCGGGAAGAAAGTCCACGGGACGCCTTCCCAGGATCAGTATCCCGCTGATCGTCGGGACCGGTTCGTCGGACGAGAGGATCATCCGCGTTGCCGCGAGCCGCTCCACCCGGGTCCGGTCGTTCGCCTCCAGGGTTTCCGGGTCCACTGCCCGCGGCAGGTACTCCTCCTCGAACCACGGCAGTCTCAGGTCGGCCAGCGTGGCCGCGCGAACGGGGAGAGCGTCGAAGTGGCGGTCCGAATAGCGGCGCTTTTCGTTCAGGATGCGCTCGTCCTGCGGCCCGGCGATGGCGCGGCGGGGCCCCACCCGAATGCGGATGGCTCCGCGGTGGCGCACGGGCGGCGAGTCGGAAGGAAGGACGGTGACCACGGCGACGGGACCGATTGCAAACACCTCCTTCCTCACGGTCATCGCCGGCGGGGGGACGATGTTGCCGTCCGTCTTCATGTCCGCCAGTCGGCGCAACAGTTCGTCCGTGATCTCCAGACCGCCAGCAGTGCCGTCGTCCCGGACGCCCACAAAGATGACACCCGGCTTCCCCGAGTCGGGCAGGTCGTTGGCGAACGCGCAGATCGCCTGCCGGATCAGACGCGGTGAGTCTCCGCGAAGGGACTCCTTGCGCTCTACCCGATCGGACTCGGCATCCGTCAACAGGGCTTCGAGCTCTCGATGGGGGTAAGGACGTGGCATCGTCGCAACGGTTTCGGTCAGGCGAGGGAAACCGCGGAAGAGGCTACCGCCGCCTCGTCCGGGAACCTGGCGCCTGGTTCGTCAGGGCACGTCCGACGGGAAGGGTCGGACGCGCTGCGGCAGGCCAGCGGCCGGATGCGCCACGGCGGCGGTGAGCCAGCCAACCTCCCGGCCCACGGTCGGTCGGCACGGCGGCGCGGCCGGCACGAACCTGCGCGCCGGGGTTCTAACCGGCCCCCGCACCGGGAGCGCCGGCGTCCTCGCCGGCCTACCCCGCACCGCCGGTCCCTCAGATCAGGTCCCGCCGCCGGCCGCAGAGCACGATGGGTCCGTCCGGTGCCCCCCCGTCGGCGGTGAACTGGGGAGCGACCCCGCCGGAGGCGGCCTGGAGCGTCCATGTTGGGGAGACAATCTGCCGGGTATGACGAACGACAGGTCGGGCCTCACCCGCGACCTCGGGCTCGCCGGGCTGGCGGCTACCGGGATCTGCGCCATGCTCGGAGCGGCGATCAATGTGATCCCGTTCATGATCCACCGCAGCGCGCCGGGGATCGGACCGTGGGTGCTTCCCGCCTACCTGGCGGCGGCGCTGCCCGCCGTCCTCGCGGCGCTGGCTTATGCGGGACTCGGATCCGCCATGCCCCGGGCCGGCGGCAGCTACGTCTACGCCAGCCGGTCGCTCGGTCCGTTCTGGGGGTTCGTGGCGAGCTTCTCGCAGTGGTTCGGCCTCTCGATCGCCATCGGGGTGGTCTCCTACGTCCTCGTCACCTTCCTCCGCGACCTGGCGTTCGCGCTGGGCAGCCCCGACACCGCAGTGCTCCTCGAGACCGGGCCCTACCGAGTGGGGATCGCCCTCGGCTTCCTCTGGATCTTCGTGCTGGTGAACATCCGCGGGCTCCAGCTCTACGAGCGGATCCTGGTCCCGATGATGGTGCTCATGTTCCTCCTCGGCGGGCTGGTGATCGTGGGAGGCTTCGCGTTCGACCACGCCGACTTCGCCGCGGCCCTGCCCGCCGGGGAGGCCCTTCCCCCCGAGCCGGAGAGCCCCTTCCGCCTCCTGCCCTTCCTCGCGGCGACCGTGCTGCTGTTTTCCAGCTTCATCGGGTTCGACGCAATCGCGCAGGCCGGCGGCGAAGCGAAGCGCCCCCGCCGCACGATCCCGCTGGCCATCGGCATCGCGGTGGCGACGGTCGGCGGCTTCTACTTCCTGTTCACCGCGGCGGTCTACCACGCTGTCCCGTGGCAGTTCGTGGCCGGGGAGGCGCAGCTCCGGGACCTGACCGCGCCCGGCCTCCTTGCCACGCTGTTGCCGACGTGGGCCACCACCGCCATCCTGGGAGGCGCCGCCGTGGCGCTCATCAACGACCTGCCGGCGATGCTCCTCGCCGTCTCCCGGATGGTGTTCGCCTGGGCCGGCGACGGCATCTTTCCGAAGGGTCTGGCCGCCGTTCACCCGAGGTTCCACACCCCGTGGGCCGCGCTCCTGATGAGCGGGGCGGTGGCCAGCATGGGCATCCTGGGCAGTCACTTCGCCGGGGACTTCTTCCTTGGCATCGACATCCTGGTCATCGGGATGCTGGCCAACTTCGGCCTCATCTGCCTGTGTCTCATCGTGCTGCCCCGGCGTAATCCGGCTCTCGCCCGGCGGGTGACGCTTTTCGGCCCGGTCGGACGCGTCGCGGTCGGGGTCTCGGGAGTGGCGCTCCTCGGGCTCTTCTTCGTCCTCCACGTCCACAAGGACCTCACCACCGAGCGGGCCGCCTGGTACTTCCACTCCACCCCGGTGTGGCTGCTCGTGGTGGGGGCCGCGTCGGTGATCGTGCTGGTCAAGCTCGCCGCGCTCCGTCGGACGCCGGGGGGGACCGACCGGATCTTCGGCATGCTGCCCCCGGCGTAACCGGAGAAACGGCCGCGATGGAGACGATCCGGCTGGCGCCCCGCCTTCACGTCCCCCGGGTGCTCATGGGCCTCTGGCAGGTCGCCGACGCGGAGCGAAGCGGGAATCCGCTCGATCCCGAAGCGGCGGCGGACTCGCTCGAACCGCTGGTGGAGGCCGGCTTCACCGCATTCGACGTGGCGGATCACTACGGCAGCGCCGAGATCATCGCCGGCGTTCTCCGCCGCCGCCATCCCGAGGTGCGCGTCCTGACCAAGTGGGTGGCTCCCCCGGGCGTCTCCGCGCGTGCTTCGGTCCGGGAGGCGGTCGAGCGCTCCCTGAACCGCATTGGCGCCGACCGGCTCGACCTCCTCCAGTTCCACGCCTGGCGCTACAGCGATCCGGCCTGGCTGGACTGCATGGAGCACCTCGCCGAGCTGCAGCAGGAGGGCCTCATCCTAGCGCTTGGGGTGACGAATTTCGACGCGGCGCATCTCGACCTGGCCCGCGCGAACGGCTACCCGATCGCCACGAACCAGGTGTGCTGCTCGCTCGTGGACCGCCGCCCCGCCGGCCCGATGCGCGAGGTCGCCGCACGCCGCGGGGTGCGCCTTCTCGCCTACGGCTCGCTCGCCGGCGGGCTCCTGAGCGACCGCTGGCTGGGTGCGCCGGCGCCCCCGATCACCGAGGCGCTGACCTGGTCCCAGATGAAGTACCGCCGTTTCATCCGTGCCGCCGGGGGCTGGGACCGCTTCCAGCAGCTCCTCCGGGCGGCCCGCCGCGTCGCGGAGCGGGAAGGGGTCCCGCTGGCCGCGGCGGCCGCGCGCTTCGTTCTGGACCAGGCGGAGACCTTTGCGGTCATCGTGGGCGTCCGGCCCGGGGGCCGGCTTTATCTGGAGGAGAACCGCCGGCTCATGGACTTCGCTCTCGCCAGCGAGTCACGGGCCGACCTCGAGGCGGCCGCCGCGAAACTGGAGCCGATTCCCGGCGACTGCGGCGACGAGTACCGCCGGCCCCCCTTCCTCACCGCCGCCGGAAACCTGGATCACCACGTCTCCGCGATGCCCGATCCCTACCCGGTGCGCCGCGTCGGCGCGTGGGCCCGGGAGGTCCGTCTCGGGGACGACGCGGGAGGGATGCGCGCCATCCGCTCCGGTGGCCGGATCGGCATCACGAACGCCACCGCCATCCGTCGTGGCCGTCCGATGGCTCCGGACGGCGCCGCCGCCCAGACGCACGCCATCCTCGACCGGATCGAGGGCGCCCTCGAGTCGCTCGGCGCGGACGTGGAGAAGCTGGTGGAGGTCCGGATCGCCGTCCGCGAGTCCTCGGACGCCCGCGTCGTGGCCACGGCTGCGGTGGCCCGCCACGCGGCGAGCTTCGTCTTCGTGCCGGAGATCTGGGAAGACGGCGCCTGCCGGGTGCGGATCGACGCCGAAGCCCGAACCGGGCCTTCCTGACGTCCCTCTCCCCCCTGGAGCGCCGGCCCCCTGGAGCGCCGGCGTCCTCGCCGGCCTACGCCGCACCAGGGCCGGTCCCGGATGACTCTGCCCTTGCGGCCCGGCTAAGCCGGGCCGCGGGCCGCCGACGTGACGAGCTCGACGATCTCCTGGCTGGTGATGGCGCCCACGAAGCGCTTGCTCTCGCGGTCCAGCACGGGGAGCACGCTCAGCGACGCCTCCGTCATCTGCTGCAGGGCGTCTTCCACCGGCTCGTCGGACCAGGTGTTCGGAGTGTTGGCGCGGGTCACGTTCCCGAGCGGAGTCCCGGCCCACGCCTGCCTGGGCAGGTACCGCAGCAGTCGGAGGGACACGATGCCCACCAGTTTCCCGTGCTCCGCCACCACGTAGTCCTGCTGATCGGCGACAACCCAGTGTTCTGCGAAGGAACGGACCGGGACCGAGGGTCCGGGAAAGGCGCGACTCGCGTCAATGACGTCCCCAACGATGATGTCGTCGAGGGCGAAGCGGAGGAGTGACGGCGGCAGCGAACCGGCGGTAGCCGGCGACGCGGCCGAGGAGGCGCGTTGGACGACGCGTCCGATGATGGGGGGCATGAACAGGATGTAGCCGAGCATGATCAGCACGAGCAGCGAAAAGAGATCCGCCCCGATCAGCCCGCTCTCCCGCAAGACCAGGAGGAGCGCGATCTCCGCGATTCCCTTGGCCATCAGCCCGGTGGCGGCCACCAGCGGCTGCTCGAAGCGGGCGGCGGCGGCCCCGAGCGCGGCGCCCGCGAACTTCCCCACCGCCGGGATGGCTACCAGCGCCGCGATGGTCCACCCGGGCAGCGCGGTGAACGACATGCCCAGGTAGAGCCCGGCGGAACTGAAAAAGAGCGGGACGAACAGTCCGTCCGCCGCGCTGCGCATGGCGGGCACGAGTTCGCGCCGCACCTGGTGGGGCAACCGGAAGAGGGCCGCGCCGAACAGCAAGGCGCCGAGAGAACCGTGGAGACCGATTTCCTCGGCCCCCGTCACCACGAGAAAGAGGACGCCCAGGACGACGGCAAACGAGAGCTGGGGGACGCGGAGCAGCCGCCGCAACGACACGATCACTGGCGGGATGACCCGGCTCGCCAGCAACCAGGTCACCAGCACGAAGCCGGCGATCTGCCCCACCAGCCGGAGCAGACCGGCCGGCGTCGGATGCGCCGCATGCTCCCCAACGGAAAAACCCACCACCAGCAGAACCAGAAGTTCGGCGATCAGCGCCGTGGTGAACATCTCGATGCCGATGGGCGTGCGCAGCTTTCCCTCGTCGTTCAGCACCTTCGCGACCACCCCGAGGCTGGTGAGAGACAGCACGCCCGCCACCGCGAGCGAACCGGCGAAACCGAGTTCGTGCCCGAAGTCGAAGCCGATGTTGAACGTGACGACCAGCGCCGCCAGCAGGGAGGTGAGGACGGAAACGACCGCGGCGACGGAACATCGCCCACGGATCGCCGCCAGGAAGCCGGAGATGTCGAGTCCGTCCAGCCCGATCAAGAAGAAGAAGAGGAAAATGCCGATGCCCAGCAGCACTTCCACCTCGCCGGCGGGATCCACGATCCCGGTGACCGGGCCGAGCAGGATTCCCGCCGCCGTGTAGGCGACGATCGCGTTCAGCCGGAACCGCCGGAGGACCCCTTCGAGCAGCTTGCTGAGGACGATCAGCAGCCCCGCCGAGTAGAGCGCCTCGTAGATCACCGGCACTCCATCGGCTCAGGTCTGCTTGGGAAGACGCCAGTCCGCGGGCCGCTTGCCCGGCGGCCGGCTCGGGCGCAGCTCGATGCGGCTCGCGAGCGCCTGGCTGCGCTGCAGGACCACCCCCAGCACCGCTTCCGCCACGTCTTCGGGGGACAGCTTCCACTCGGTCCCATCGTCGGCCGAGCGCCCCGCGAAGCCGGTCGCCACGCTCCCGGGCATCACGGTCGTGACCCGGACGCCCGCGTCCCGCAGGTCGAGCATCATCGCCTCGGTGAGGCCGACGAGCCCGAATTTGGACGCGTTGTAGGCAGCCCCGCCCCGGAACGGATGGCGGCCGGCGAGGCTCCCGATGTTCACGATGGTGGCGCCGGAAGGCGTGTCGTTGTCGGCGGTGGCCGCCGCGTCGAGAAGGAGCGGCAGCAGGGCCTTCGTCACCCGGAAGACACCGATCAGGTTCGTTTCCACGACCCGTCGAAAATCTTCCAGCGGGAGTTCGGGGGTGGGGCGATAGATCCCGATGCCGGCATTGTTGACCAGCACGTCGAGGCGGCCGCAGCGGTGGCGGACGAAATCGGCGAGGCCGGCCACGCTTGCATCGTCGGTGACGTCGCACGAGACGCCGTGGGCGCGCGCGTCCGTGGGAGTTTCCTCACGCAGCTGCGCCGCCGTCGCCTCGGCCAATTCCCGGTTCGTTCCGGTCAGCACCACCCGCAACCCCGCATCGAGCAGGAACGCGGCGACCGCGCGGCCGATGCCGCGGGTGCCGCCGGTGACGAGGGCGACCTGGCCGGTCAGGGGCGGCGAAGTGGGCACGGGATCAGCGCCGGGAGTGTAGGGACAATCCCCCCTGAAGCGCCGGTGTCCTCACCGGCCATCGCCCCACCACCCCTGGAGCGCCGGCGCACTCACCGCCCACCACCGGGAGCGCCGGTGTCCTCACCGGCCACCGCCGCACCACCCTTGGAGCGCCGGCGCACTGACCGGCCAGCACCGGGAGCGCCGGTGTCCTCACCGGCCACCGCCGCAGGCGGGCCATGGTCCGTGGGTCTCCCTGCCCACGGTCGGTCGGCATGGCGGCGCGGTCGGCACGAGACTGCCTGAGGGGCCGAAGGTGCGGCGCAGGCCGGCGAGGACGCCGGCGCTCCATGGGTGCGGCGCTCGGTACGTCGGGGTGTTGTGCAGGCCGGCGAGGACGCCGGCGCTCCATGGGTGCGGATCGGGTCCGCGGGGCGCGGTGGGAGCGGGCCGGTTCTTGAGAACCAAAAGTGTTCACGTTATCGTTTTTCGCCAAGATGGATCTTTCTGCATGAAGTCAGTTCCCGGGAGCTACTCCGACGCCGTACGGACCAACCTGGTCCACCTGCGGCGGGCCAAGGGCCTGTCTCAGAAGACTCTGGCCGCGCGAGCCGGTCTGGCGCGGACGGCGGTCGGCAGGATCGAACGCGGACAGGCCGGCCCGCGCGGCGCCACGCTGTCACGGCTTGCCGAGGCCCTCGGCGTCAACGTGGCGCACCTCGCGCAACCGGTGCGGCCACTGACTGCCGTGCGCTTTCGGGCGCGGAAGCGTCTGCCCGGGCGGGCCGCGATGCTCGACGCCGTCTCCCGCTGGCTGGATGACTACGCGTGGCTGGACCGTCAGCCTCCTCCGTGTCCCCTGCTCGCCGACGCGGACGACTTCGCGGCAGCGACCCCGGAGGAAGCTGCCGGCAGGGCACGCACCACGATGGGGCTGGACAGCCGTTCCCCGGTCCGGGACATCTGCGGTCTCCTGGAAGCCGGCGGGATCAAGGTGCTTGTGCTTCAACGGCAGAGCGACGACTTTTTCGGCCTGAGTGTGGGCGCCGCGGACGGTGGCCCGGCCGTCGTCGTCAATGCGTGGGAGCGCATCGCGGTGGAGCGCTGGATCTTCAGCGGGGCCCACGAGCTCGGCCACCTGCTCCTTCATCCCGCCGAGTTCGAGGTTGCGCAAGAAGACGAGTCCAGGGAGGCGGAGCGAGAGGCGGACAGGTTCGCGGGGGCCTTCCTGATGCCCGAGCAGTCCTTCTCCGACGCGTGGAGGCGGAGCCGCGGGCACGACCTCGTGACGCGCGTACTGAAGCTAAAGCGGCAGTTCCGCGTCAGCTACCGCACGGTTCTGCATCGGCTTGTGGCCACCCAGCGGGCGTCGCCGCGGATCTGGGGCCGCTTCCAGTGGGACTACCGGACCCGGACGGGCCGGACGCTCAAGAAGGCGGACGAGCCACACCCGCTTCACCGCACCGAGTTCGCCTGGAACTGGCGGGGCTCCGCCGAGCCTGCCGGTCTTGAGCGCTACGACTTCGTCGAGGACCGCCTCGCAAGGCTTGTCCGGACTGCGCTCGAGGAGCAGAGGATCTCGCTCTCCAGAGCGGCGGAGATTCTTAACGTGGATCTCACCGAAGTGCGGCGCCGGGCCAGAGCCTGGGCTGTCTGACCTGACGCCGGATCCGGTGACCGGGGTTGTCCTGGACGCCAACGTGCTGATCGAGGACGCCGGCGCTCCATGGGT
>JAAXGQ010000201.1:4634-5969 GCA_012271265.1 Vicinamibacteraceae bacterium | reverse complement strand
CTCCAGGAGCTCCAGCCCGACGGTTCCGTTGCCGGCGATCACCATCGGCTCTTCCACCGGGTGGAGGAAGCGGGCCTCGATCCCCGGGCAGGTGGAGGTGACGAGGGCGTTCCACCACTCCGGGAAGGGCGCCACCACGATCTCGGCGCCGAGGGCGGCGATGGCGCGGCGCTTGTTCTCGGGAGAGGTCTCCGGGACGACGACGGTGCAGTGAACCCCGCGTTCGCGCGCCATGAAGGCCACCGCCTGCGCCCAGTTGCCGGCGCTGGCGGTGACCACCCCCTCTGCCACCTCCTCCTCCGGGAGCGATGCGAACAGCGTGGCCGCCCCCCGGATCTTGAAGGACGCAAACGGCTGCAGATTGTCCAGTTTCAGCCAGATCTCATCCGGCCCGTCCGCCGGCAGCCGTACCAGCGGCGTCCGTACCGCATAAGGCGCGATATGCCCCCGCGCCGCCTCAATCCACTCCAGAGCGATCACGGCGCGGGAGTCTAAGTCTCGAACCTCGTCGGACCACCGGCATCTCCAGCGCTCCAGGCCGGCAGTGGCCGGTGAGGACGCCGGCGCTCCAGGACTGGCGCGTCCTGACGTTGGCAGCGTCGGCCCCATGGAGCGCCCCCCCATGGAGCGCCGGCGTCCTCGCCGGCCTGCCCCGCACCCTCCGCCCCTCACGCAATCTCCTCCCGACCGCGCCGCACCCATGGAGCGCCGGCGTCCTCGCCGGCCTGCCCCGCACCCTCCGCCCCTCACGCAATCTCCTCCCGACCGCGCCGCCCCATGGAGCGCCGGCGTCCTCGCCGGCCTGCGCCGCACCCTCCGTCCCTCACGCACTCTCCTGCCAACCGCGCCGGCCCCATGGAGCGCCGGCGTCCTCGCCGGCCTGCCCCGCAGACCCCCCGCGCCGCGCCGCCAGCGGCTCGCGCGCCGAAACCGGGGCATGCGCGACTAGCATCTCGAGGGCATGCTCCTCGTCTTCGATGTCGGGAACACGAAGACCGCGCTTGGGCTCCACGACGGCGAGCGCTGGCTGGAGGACTGGCGCATCTCCACCCGGCCTGGACGGCTGGCGGACGAGACGGCGGTCCTCCTCGCCGCCCTGATGGCCGGGGCCGGAACCGCGCCGGCCGCCATCAAAGGCCTCGCAGCCGCCAGCGTTGTCCCGGCGATGACCGAGGTCCTGCGGGACCTGGCCGCCCGCCACTACGAGAGCCCCCTGTTCGTCCTCGACCACGCCTCGGTGCGCGGCATCCGGCTAGCGGTGGACACCCCCGAGGAAACCGGGCCGGACCGGATCGCGAACACCGTGGCCGTCCATCATCACTACCCCGGCGGCGC
>JAAXGQ010000201.1:0-4515 GCA_012271265.1 Vicinamibacteraceae bacterium | reverse complement strand
GCGGGTCATCGGCGCCCACACCGTCGCGGCGCTGCGCTCCGGGCTGGTGCTCGGCTGGACCGGCCTGGTGCGCGAGATGGTTCGCATGATCCAGGAGGAGCTCGGCGGTGGCTACCCGGTGATCGCCACCGGAGGCCTCGCCGCCCGGGTCGCCGAGTGGACCGGCGTGGTGGACATCGTCGACGAACGCCTCACCCTCGAAGGCGTCCGCATCGCCTGGAACCGCTCCCGGGGCTGAACAGCCTCTGGACCAAGTCACGCGGCATGCGAGCGGCGATCCATCGCGGCTCCAGATGCTGCTGACCCCCCACGAGCATCGCGGGCCTGCGAGCCCGCCGGCGAAGGTCAAGGACGGATGACTTCGAGGCCGTCCATGTACGGGCGGAGGACCTCGGGGATGACCACGCTGCCGTCGCCCTGCTGGTAGTTCTCCACCACGGCGAGCCACGTCCGCCCCACTGCCAGCGCCGACCCGTTCAGCGTGTGGCAGTACTGCGAGCGGCCGCCGGGCCGGGGCCGGAAACGGATGCTCGCCCGCCGCGCCTGGTAGTCGCCGCAATTGCTGCAGGAGCTGATTTCCCGGTAGGTCCCGGCGGACGGCAGCCAGACCTCGAGGTCGTAGGTCTTGGTGGCCGCGGCGCCCATGTCCCCGCTGGAGAGCAGCACCACCCGGTAGGGCAGCTGGAGCAGCCGGAGGATGCGTTCGGCGTCCCGCGTCAGGCTCTCGAGTTCGTCGAAGGAGTCCATCGCCCGGGCCACCTTGACCAGCTCCACCTTGTCGAACTGGTGCTGGCGGATGAGACCCTTCGTGTCCCGGCCATAGGCCCCGGCCTCGCTGCGGAAGCAGGGCGTGGCCGCGACGTACCTCTTGGGCAGGTCCTCCTCGACGAGGATCTCGTCGGCGTGCAGGTTCGTCAGCGGGACCTCGGCCGTCGGAATCAGGTAGAGGTCGTGGCCGCGCGCCTTGAACACATCCTCCTCGAATTTCGGCAGTTGCCCCGTCCCGGTCATGGTGCGGGCGGTCACCAGAAGCGGCAGCCAGACCTCTTCGTATCCGTGCTCCTTCGTGTGAACGTCGAGCATGAACTGGGTAAGCGCACGCTCGAGCCGGGCGCCGACGCCGGTCATCACCGCGAAGCGGGCTCCGCTGAGCTTCGAGGCGCGGGAAAGGTCGAGCATGCCGAGCCGCTCGCCGAGAACCTCGTGCGGCAAGGGGCGGAAGTCGAACCGCGGCGGCCGCCCCCAACGCCGCTGCTCCACGTTGGCCGCTTCGTTCGGCCCCACCGGCACCGATTCGTGGGCGAGGTTCGGTAACTGGAGGAGCAGCTGATGCAGCCGGACGCCGACTTCGCGCATCCTCCGCTCCCGGTCCGAGACCTCGTCCGGGGCCCCCGCCAGCTTGCGCCGCAGGGCGTCCGCCTCCTCCCGCCGCCCCTGCCGGTAGAGCGCGCCAACCCGCCGGTTCTCTGCCTTCAGCCGGGCGCGAATGTCGCTGATCGCCCCCTGCAGCCGGGCCCGCTCGCCGATGAGTTCGTGGATCCGGCTGAGGTCCCCATCGTGTCCGCGCGCTCGCAACTGCCGCGCGGTGTCGACGGGGAACCGGCGGATTCGGTCGGTGTCCAGCACGCTGCTAGCCTAGTCCGTTCCCCACCGTGCGGGCGGCCGCGCGGCTTCGGATTCCGGGCGCCGGGCGCGGGGCGAAAGCCGGGGCCGCCAGACGGCGCGAGGGCAGCGGAAGAGATCCATGGGCACCTTGCCGATACCCGAGTTCTTTTCCGATCCGGACCGCGTCAGCCGGCTGTTCCGGGTGCCCTACCAGAAGCGCGAGGGCGAGGCGCGCGCCTGGGCCCGGGAGCATGGCATCGGCCCGGCGTCGGCGGACGCCCGTCGGGTCGGCCTCCTGCTGGTGGACTGCCAGACCACCTTCTGCCTGCCGGACGGGGAGCTGTTCGTCGCCGGGCGGTCGGGGCACGGGGCGGTGAAGGACTCCTGGCGACTCTGCCGGTTCATCTACGAGAACCTCGGGCGGATCACCGAAATCGTCGCCACCCTGGACACCCACACCGCGATTCAGGTCTTCCACCCCCACTTCTTCCTCGACGGGAACGGCGATCCGCCCGCTCCCTACACCGCGATCGCGAGCGCCGACCTCGAAGCCGGCCGCTTCCGGGTCAACCCGGACGCCGCCGCCGCGGCGGGCCTCTCGGTGGACAAGCTGGGTCGGCACGCCCTTCACTACTGCCGGCGGCTGGAGGCGGCGGGGAAGTACGCGCTGGTGGTGTGGCCCTACCACGGGATGCTCGGCGGCGTCGGGCACGCACTGGTCCCCGCGATCGAAGAAGCGATGTTCTTTCACACGATCGCCCGCTCGGCGCAGCCGGTCTACGAGACAAAGGGCCTCAACCCGCTCACCGAGAACTACTCGGCGCTGCGGCCGGAGGTGCTCGAAGGGGCGGATGGACGGCCGATCGCCGAGCCGAACCGCGCGCTGTTCGAGCGGCTGCTCTCCTATGACGCGCTCATCGTGGCGGGGCAGGCGAAGAGCCACTGCGTCGCGTGGACGGTGTCCGACCTCGCGGACGAAATCGGGCGGCGGGATCCCGACGGCAGCGGGGGGCTGGCGCGGCGGGTCTTCCTGCTCGAGGACGCCGCCTCACCGGTCGTGGCGCCCGGGGCGGACTTCACCGACGCCGCGAACGAGGCCTACGACGGGTTCGCGGAGGCTGGCATGGCGCGGGTGCTGACCACGACGCCGGTCACCGAGTGGCCCGGGTTCCCCGCCTGACGCCGACCGTTCGTTCGGAATACGACCTCCCGGTCGTTTCGCTCCTCGACGTGGACTTCTACAAGTTCACGATGGGGCAGTTCGCCTTCCGGAAGCACCGCGACGCGGTGGTCCGCTACCGCCTGATCTGTCGGAACCCCGGCGCCGGATTGGCGCGGGTGGTGCGGCTCGGAGCGTTCCGGGAGGCGCTGGCCGGGACCCGCGGGCTGTCGTTCCGCGCGGAGGAACTGGACTATCTGCGCGGGGTGGGTCGGTTCGGGGACGACTTCCTCGGCTTTCTCGCGGCGCTTCGTCTGCCCGAGGTTTCCGTCGGGAGGCGCGGCGGCGACTTCGAGGTCGAGGTCGAGGGCCGCTGGCCCGAGCTCATCCTTTGGGAGACCATCATCCTCTCCACGCTCTCCGAACTGCTCACCCGGGCCCGGCTGGCCGAAGGCGGCGGCGGCGCGGCGCGGGAGGTCGAGGAGCTGCGGTGGGCGCGGCTGGAAGCGAAGATCGCCCGGCTTCGGAAGAACCCGGAGGTCCGCTTTGCGAGCTTCGGGACCCGGCGCCGGTTCTCGCGGGCGTGGCAGCTGGTGCTGGAGGAACGACTCGGCGAGGCGCTGCCCCGGCAGTTCGTGGGCACGTCCTGCGTGGCCTCCGCCCGGCAGAACGGGCTGACGCCGATCGGGACGGTAGCCCACGAGGTGTTCATGATCGGCGCGGTGCGCGCGGGGGGCTCCGACGCGGCCATCCGCAGTTCCCAGCGCCGGATGCTCGACGCCTGGTGGGAGATGTACGGGGAGCCGCTCTCGGTGTTCCTGAGCGACACCTGGGGTTCGGCGTTCTACTTCGCCGACATCGGGGCCGAGCGCGGCCGGCGGTTTCGGGGCCTGCGCCACGACTCGGGGGAACCGGCGGCCTTCGGCGAGCAGGTCATCGCCTGGTACCGGGGACTGGGCGTGGACCCCCGGGAGAAGGCGCTGGTGTTCAGCGACTCGCTTGGGCTGGACCGGATCCTGGCGCTCGAGCGGCAGTTCAGGGGGCGGATCGCGGTGTCCTACGGATGGGGGACGAACCTCACGAACGACGCCGGGCTGCCGACCTGGTCACTCGTCGTGAAGCCGGTCGAGGCGGACGGCCATCCCCTCGTCAAGCTGAGCGACAACGCCCGGAAGAGCACCGGCCACCCCGACGAAATCGCCCGCTACCGCCGCATCTTCAACACGGCGCCTACCGAATCCACCCTCCCCGCCTACTGAGGGCAGGCTCCATCGCTACCCGGAGGACCGACGCGGCATGCGGGGGTGGGATCGCTGGTAGACCTCGAAGATGCGCGCGGTCGAGACCTGGGTGTAGCGCTCGGTCGTCGCGAGGCTCGCGTGCCCGAGCAGCTCCTGGATGGCTCGCAGATCGGCGCCCCGATCGAGGAGGTGCGTGGCGAAGGCGTGGCGCAGGGTGTGGGGCGAGACCGAACCCGCCAGCCGGGGAATTCCCGCCCGCCGCACGCAGCGCCGCACCACCGTCCGCACGGTGCGGTCGGACAGCCGCCCCCCACGCCAGTTCAGGAACACGGCCGGCGACACCCGTTCCGCGCGGACCAGCTCCGGCCGGACCCGCAGCCACGCCCCGAGCGACTCCCCGGCCGCCCCGCCGAACGGCGCGATCCGCTGCTTCCCGCCTTTCCCGGCCACCCGAAGGATCTGATCGCCAAGGTTCACGTCCTGAAGATCCAGCCCCACGAGCTCGGAGAC
>JAAXGQ010000200.1 GCA_012271265.1 Vicinamibacteraceae bacterium | reverse complement strand
CCACCGGCCGACCGACGAGCGCACCACCACGGCCGGCATCGGCACGCGCCCCGAGCGCACGTCCCGCATCAGCCGGCCGACGCGCCCGTCGCCGTCCGTGTCGAAGTCGACCTGCAGGCGCCGGACCTCCGCCACCTCGCGGCTCGAGCCGGGCACCGTCGGATTGACGCCGCAGAACACGTCGCTGCCCGTCTCGTTCGCCACGCGGAGCAGCCGCTGGCCGGAGGGATGGCACCAGTGCCCGGCGAGCCGGGAGAGCTGCCTCACCCCGGGACCCGGACGCTGGCGCAGGATGACCGTGGCGTGCTCGTCGGGGCTGAACAGCTCCGAGAACCACTCGACCGCCGCGCGGTGCCAGTCCGCTCGCCCCGACTGGAGCCGAGACCGGCTCACCGCCCTCTCCCGGCCGGCCCGCCGCGCACAACGCGATCGGCGACGGCGAACCGAGCGAGGCCGGCGGCGGAGCGGTGCGGTTGCAGCACACGAACCGGTTATACGGCGAGGGGAGACGGGAACGGGCCGGTTGTACCCCAAGCGGTAGTCACTACCGGCTCGGGCCGAAAGTGCGCGCATCGGGCGCGCGGATCAGGAGGCAGGAGGGCTGAACATCGACGAGTCGGGATCGACCACCACGACCGTGCCGGCGAGGTGATCGTGGAGCGCGCGCCGGCGCTCGTCGAACAGGGCGACGCCGAACAGGAGCCCGCGGCCCAGCAGCAGTTGGAGGACCTTCGCGACGTAGCGGACCGAGCACCACAGCGCGTCTTCGGAGCCGGCGACCCGGAGGCCCGCGCCCATCTTCCCCACGGTCCGCCCGCCCAGCCGGGTCTCGCACAGCACGAAGTAGACCCAGCCGCCGACGAACATCGACGCGGGGTAGAGCCCGGGTGGAGGCCCGAGGCCGATGCCCTGCGCGAGCACCACGCGCAGCGCCTCTTCCACCGCAAGCCCGATCGCGGTCACGACGACGAAGTCGGCCCCGGCCGCCAGCAGGCGCGCACGAAGCGGCGCCACGGCCAGCCTGCTCTCCGCTCT
>JAAXGQ010000199.1 GCA_012271265.1 Vicinamibacteraceae bacterium | reverse complement strand
GGCGCGGCCGAATGCCTGCTCGCCGGGATCACCACCGTGCAGGACATGCTCACCCTCTACCCCTACGACGACGCCCTGCTCGACGCGGTGCTGGCGGCCTATGACGAGATCGGCATCCGCACCGTCTTCTCCCTCCAGATCGGCGACCGGCGCGCGGTCGACCGCATCCCCTACTGGCGCGAGATCGTGCCCGAGGCGTACCACGCCTATCTCGGCTCCCCCATCGGCGTGGCGGCGGGGGAAAGCCCGCTCGACATGGTGGCTCGGCAGATCGACCGGATCGGCCTCGCGCGCGAGCGCTTCTCGTGGGCGCTCGGCCCGACCAGCGCCATCATGTCCTCGCCCGAGCTGCTGGCCGGCATCGCCGCGCTCTCCGAACGGCACGACCTCCCGGTGCTGACCCACATGTACGAATCGCGGCCCGAGGTCGTCGCGTCCCGCACCCATCTCGGCGCGCACGGCGGCTCGCAGATCGAATACATGCGGGCCGCCGGGCTGCTCGGCCCGCGCCTCGCGCTGGCCCACTCGATCTGGTTCGCAGACGACGAGATCGCAGCCCTTGCCGAGGCCGGCGGGCGGGTCGTGCTCAACCCCGCGAGCAACATGAAGTCGAAGTCGGGCGTGGCGCCGATCCAGCGCTACCGCAGGGCCGGGGTGGAAATCGCGCTCGGCTGCGACAACTGCGCGTGCTCGGACGTGCAGAACATGTTCCAGTCGATGAAGCTCTTTTGCGGGCTCGCGGCGATCAGCGACACCAGCCTCGAGACGCCCGACGCGCCCGAGGCGATGCGCGCGGCGACGCTGGGCGGCGCGGCGGCGGTCGGGCTCGCCGGCGAAGTCGGCGCGCTTCGGCCCGGCATGCGGGCCGATCTCTGCCTCTACGATCTCGACCGGCCGACGCTGCTCCCGCTCAACAGCGCCGCCCGCCAGATGGTCTATACCGAGACCGGGTCGGCGCTCGACACGGTCCTGGTGGAGGGCCGGGTCGTGGTCGAGGGCGGCCGGCTCGCGACGATCGACGCCGGCGCGCTTCGCGATTCGGTCGAGGCCGCGATCGGCGGGCTGCGCGCCGACCAGCCCGAGGTCGCGGCCCGGTTCGAGACCATCCGCCCCTGGCTCCTCGAAGCGTGGGAAAAGAGCTGGGAAACCGATATCGGCATGGACCGCTATGTCGGCGACGCGGGCCGCCCTTCGATACGCCGCTGCCGCGGCTACTCAGATCCTATGAGGTGATTCGTTGGCCGGCGCTACGGTGTCGGTGTCAACCACCCTCAAGAGGAGATCTGGGATGCCCCCGAGGAACGAGACCGCGGCGCCGGCCGGTTTGGAGGATAGCACGCTGTATGTATCGATAGAGGTGAGCCGGACGAGTTGGGTTGTGGGGTTGAAGGGACCGTCCGGTTCGCGGATTGGGCTTCACACGCTGGGGCCTTCGGACGTCGACGGTCTGGCGGCGCTGATTGCGCGGCATCGCGCCAGGGGGGCGCGGTCCGTGGGCGGTTCGGTTCGCGTTCTGTGCTGCTACGAGGCGGGTTACGAGGGGTTTTGGCTGGCGCGCCGGCTGGGCCGGGAGCGGTCGCTGGAGGTGGTTGTGCTGGACCCTGCGAGCCTTCCGGTGGACCGCCGGGCGAAGCAGCGCAAGACCGACCGGATCGACGCCCGGAAGATGGTGCGTGCGCTGGTTGCCTATGACCGGGGCGAGACGACGGCGCTGCGCCGGGTGCGGGTTCCGAGCGTGGCAGAGGAGGACCGCCGGCGTCTGCTTCGCGAGCGTCGTTGTCTGGTCAAGGAGCGGACCGCTCTGTGCAACCGGATGGGCGGGTTGTTGAAGCTGCACGGCATCTTCGATCTGCCGCCCCGCGCGCCGGGGTTCGTGGCCCGGCTTGCCGGGGCGCGGACGGGGTATGGCGCGCCGTTGCCGCGGTTCGCGCGGCGCGAGCTGGAGCGGCTTGCCGGGCGTCTGGCGCTGGTGGAGCGGCAGCTCGCGGCGGTCGAGGCCGAGCGCGACGCGGTTGCGCGGTCCGGGGAGGCGGTCTCGCCGGCGCATGCGCCGGAGGGGAGCGCGGCGCGCGCGGCGGCGCGGATCGCCACCCTTGTCCGGCTCAAGGGGATCGGCGCCAACGACGCGACGCTGCTGGCGCATGAGGTGTTGTGGCGCGACTTCCGCAACCGCCGCGAGCTCGCCGGCTGGGTCGGCCTCGCCGCGGCGCCGTGGGCCAGCGGGAAGGTTCGGCGCGACCAGGGGATCGGCCGCGACGGGCCGGGCTGGATCCGCGCCCAGCTGGTCCAGATGGCGTGGCGCTGGCTGCGCTACCAGCCCGACAGCGCGCTTGCCAGGTGGTTCGAGAAACGCACCGCCGGCGGCGACGCCAGGACCCGCCGGATAATGATCACCGCGCTCGCCCGCAGGCTGCTGATCGCGCTCTGGCGCTTCGCCGAGACCGGGCTGGTGCCGCAAGGCGCCCGGCTCGCCTGAACCCATCGGCTTCCGACCCCCGCCGGACGCGGCAGGGGCCGGGCCGGGCGGTGCGCGAGCGATCCTTACCCGGGCTGAAAGACGCCGCTACTCAGAGGGCTCCCACCGCTCGGAACGTTGCCCGCGCAGCACGCGGGATCGGGGTACGGAACCGGCAACGCCGGAAACCGACCGGATAAAAGGTGGGTCCGCGCAACCCGCGAGACCGATGCGACAAACGTTCCGACCCGGCACAGCAGACAACCCCCAACCGCAACAAACACACCAGGACAAGACCCATGCCGTAAACCACGCTAAATACAGCTTGACAAAACTCACCTCATAAAAGGGTGAGGAAAAAAGATCCTCATCCCGAGTAGCCGCCTCCGGCGGCGTATCGAGGGACGGGCGCGTCACCCCGGCGTCGGCAGCGTGCCCTCGGGGAGCGATTCGACGTGGTCGACGATGGCGCCGGGTTTGGTGAACCAGATGCGGTCGGCGCGCGGGTGCTCGACGATGTATTTGAGGATCCGGCGGAGCTCCGCCATTCGATAGGGCTGGCCGACGATGAAGGTGTGCAGCGAC
>JAAXGQ010000198.1 GCA_012271265.1 Vicinamibacteraceae bacterium | reverse complement strand
ACGAGACGGAAGCGACCATGGCCGGCGCAGCCGGTCTGGAGCCGTAGGGGACCGGGATCCGGTTCCGGGGAATCAGAAGGAGAGAACGATGAACTTCTTGACGGGAAAAAGCATTCCGAGGCGTACGTTCCTTCGTGGAGCGGGCGCGACGGTTGCCCTGCCGTTCCTGGACGCGATGGTTCCTGCCAGCGTCCTGGCGCGGCCGGCGACGGCCGCGGACCGGACGCGGCTGGTGGCGATCGAGATCGTCCACGGCGCCGCCGGCAGCAACAAGTACGGCCGCGAGCAGCACCTCTGGACTCCCGAGAAGGAGGGGACCGATTTCGACCTCTCGAAGGGAGCCCTGGCGTCGTTGGAGCCCGTTCGCGACTACGTCACGATCGTGAGCGACTGCGACGTGGAGCCGGCGGAGGCCCGCACCGCGCGCGAGATCGGCGGCGACCACTTCCGTTCGAGCGCGGCGTTCCTCACCCAGTCCTACCCGAAGCAGACCGAGAGTTCGGATGTCTTCGCCGGGACGTCGCTCGACCAGATGTTCGCGCAGCGGTTCGGGCAGGACACGCCGATCCCGTCAATGCAGCTCTGCATCGAGACGGTGGACCAGGCGGGCGGGTGCGCCTACGGATACGCGTGCGTCTACACCGACACGATCAGTTGGGCCTCGCCGACCGAGCCCCTGCCGATGACCCGGGATCCCCGGATCGTCTTCGACCAGCTCTTCGGCGCCGGCGGCACCCCGGAGGGCCGGGTGGCGCGGCAGGAGGCGCGGCAGAGCGTGCTGGACTTCATCGGAGAAGAGGTTCGGGCGCTACAGAACGCCCTCGATCCCGAGGACGTGCGCCGGATGGACCGCTACATGACCGACATCCGCGAGATGGAGCGGCGGATCGAGCGGATCGTGGAGCGGAACACCAGCGGCGAGCTGCGTGACCTTCCGGATGCCCCGCCTGGAGTTCCGGACTCCTTCGACGAGCACGTGAAGATCATGTTCGACCTGCAGGCGCTTGCGTTCCAGTCCGACATGACGCGGGTGTTCAGCTTCAAGCTGGGCCGCGACGCCTCCAGCCGGGTCTACCCGGAGAGCGGCGAGGCGACGGCGTTCCACCCGGCGTCCCACCACGGGAACGACCCGGAGCGGGTCGAGGTCCTCGGCCGGATCAACCGCTACCACGTGAGCCTCGTGCCGTACTTCATGGAGAAGCTGCGGAGCATCGAGGAAGGGGACCGCACCCTGCTCGACAAGGTGATGATCCTCTACGGGTCCCCGATGGGCGATCCCAACATCCACAACCACAAGCGGGTGCCGTTCTTCGTGGCCGGCGGCGCGAACGGGGCCCTCGAGCACAACCTGCACCTGCGCGCGGCTCCCGGGACGCCGCTCGCCAACGTGATGCTGACCCTGCTGCACAAGCTGGGGCTGGACGACATGGATCACTTCGGCAACAGCACGGGGGAATTCCCGCTGACGCTTCCGGCCTGAGGTCGGCAGATCCGAAGCGGGCCTGAGAGAACACGGGGAGCGAGGCGATGAAGAAGCGGACGTTGCGGATCGGCGGGGCCCTGGGGCTCCTGGCGTTGGCCGGCGGGGTGGTCTACGCCGCCGCGAACTCTTCCGTGCTCGACGTGGCCCGCGCCGGCGACGTCGCCGGGCTCAAGGAGCGGCTCCGCGCGGGCGGGGATGTGAACGCGGCTCAGGGAGACGGCTTCACGGCGCTGCATTGGGCGGCGAAGTCCGGCCACCCGCAGATCGCGGAGGTCCTGCTTGCGGCCGGCGCCGACCTCGCGGCGACGACGCGGCTCGGAAACCACATGCCGCTGCACGTGGCAGCCGCCGCCGGACAGGCCGAGGTCGCACGCGTGCTGCTCGACGCCGGGGCCCCGGTTGCGGCGGCCACGGAGACCGGCGCGCTGGCCATCCACTTCGCCGCCGCGGCGGGAAGCCCGGAGACGCTGCGGGTCCTGGTCGAACACGGCGCCGATGTGAGTTCGGTCGAACCGCAGTGGGGCCAGACCCCGCTCATGTTCGCGGCAGCCGCCGGTCGGCCGGAGGCGGTGACCGAACTGCTCGGCCTCGGCGCGGATCCGTCGGTCACGGCGCATGTCCTCGACATCGCCAGCCGTTCGGAACTCGATCTCGCCGCCCGACGCGCCCGGCAGGCACGCATCGACCGGGAGCGCGGCTCCGCCGGCGTCATCTATGACCCGAGAGAGCGGGACCGGCGGCGGCGGGAGGCAGCCCGCAAGCTGCGCGCGGCCACGGCCAAGGCGGAGGCGGAGAAAGGCCGCACCGAGGACGAGGAGCCCGATCTCGCCGATCTGACCGCGAAGGAGAAGGCGGAAGCCGAGGCGAAGGCCAGGGAGCAGGCGGAGAAGGACGAGCATGCCGAAGCTCACGGCCACCCCGAGGACGAGCTCAAGAAGGAAGAAGAGAAGAAGGCGGAGGCTCCTCGGCGGAACGCCCGCCGCGGCCGCCGAGGCCCCTCCCCGGTTCGTTACCCGGAACTGGTGGGAACACACGGCGGGCTGACCGCGCTTCTTCTCGCGGCTCGCGACGGTCACCTTGATACCGCCGTGGCTCTCGTGGACGGCGGCGCCGACGTGAACCAGCGTGCCGAGGGCCACCGCACGTCGCCGCTCCTCATGGCCGCCCTCAACGGTCACTACGACCTGGGGATGGAGCTCCTCGAGCGGGGCGCCGACCCGAATCTGAAGAATGTCTCCGGCGGCAACCCGCTCTACGGGGCGGTCAACGCCCGCTGGATCTCCCAGCCATTCCACCCGCAGCCCGCTGACCACCTGCGGCAGGCGACATCCCACGTCGAATTCATGGAGGCCCTGCTCGATGCCGGCGCCGACGTGAATGCGCGGCTTGATCGCAAGCAGTGGTACAGCACCTACAACACCGACCAGCTGGGTGTCGATCGGGCTGGCGCCACGGCTTTCTGGCGAGCCGCCTACGCGCTCGACATTCCGGCGATGAGGATGCTGGTGGAGCGGGGCGCCGACCCGGGGATCCCCACGAAGAAGGTGGCCGAGCGGCGCTACAGCACGTCCATCCTTGACGAGGACCAGCCGGAAGACCCCTCCGGGCTTCCGCCGGTTCCGTTCGGCGGCCCCGGCGTCTATCCGATCCATGCCGCGGCCGGCGTGGGCTACGGCCTCGGTCTCGCCGCCAATTCCCATCGCCACGCGCCGGAAGCCTGGATGCCGGCGGTGAAGTACCTGGTGGAGGAACTGGGTGCGGATCCCGACGCCCGCGACCACAACGGCTACAGCGTGATTCACCACGCGGCCTCCCGAGGCGACAACGAGATGATCGAATACCTCATCTCGAAGGGCGCGGACCCGCTGGCGGTCGCCCGTACTGGTCAGACCACGGTGGACCTCGCAAACGGCCCGGTGCAGCGCATCAGCCCGTTCCCCGAGACGATCGCCCTTCTGGAAGGCTACGGCGCGAAGAACAACAACCGCTGCGTGGGCTGCTGACCAGCGATGCTGGCCTCCGCCGGGGATGCAGGGAGCCGGCGCGTTCCGAAACGAATCGCTCCGCGACCTGACGCACTGATCGCCGCGCTGCTTTGGGCGGCGGCGCCGGCTCTCGCCGCGGCGGGGTTTCCCGCCGGGACGGGGACCGGCCCGAGCGTCGCGGCGGCCCGGGCCTGGCAGCCGCCCGGGGCTCCGGCGCCTGCGGCGAGCCACGGAAACCGGACCCTGCGGACTTACTGCATGGTCTGCCACAACGACCGGATGCGCACCGGCAACATGTCGCTGGCGGAGTTCGACGCCGACGACCCGCTCGCGCATCCGGATCTTGCCGAGAAGGTCGTGGCGAAGCTGCAGCTCGGCATGATGCCCCCGCCGGGCGCCCGCCGGCCCCCGGAGGAGGTGCTGCGCGAAGTCGCGGTCTCGCTTGAACGGCAGCTCGACGCGGCCCAGGCGTCGCGCCCCAACCCGGGCCGGCGTTCGTTCCAGCGCCTGAACCGGGCGGAGTACTCGGCGGCAATTCGCGACCTTCTCGATCTGCCGGTGGATGCCGCCGAGTACCTGCCGCAGGACACGCTGAGCGCGAACTTCGACAACATCGCCGATGTCCAGCTGCTCTCGGCCACGCTGATGGACTCCTATCTCCGGGCGGCGGGCGAGATCAGCCGCCTTGCGGTCGGCGATGCCGACGCCTCACCGAGCGAGGTCGGCTACCACGTGTCTCGATGGGCCGCCCAGCTCGACCACGTGGAGGGGACCCCCTACGGGACCCGGGGAGGGCTGGCGGTAGAACATGTCTTCCCGGCCGACGGCATGTACCGCTTCCGGGTGGCGTTCCACCACGAGACCACCGGCGCCATCGTCGGATCCGGCTCGAGTGCGCTGCACACCGTGGACGTCCCGGAGCAGATCGAGATCTCTGTCGACGGCGAGCGGGTGGCCCTCCTCGATCTCGACCGGTGGATGCACGTGTCGGATCCGGACGGCGTGAACCTCCGGACCGAGCCGATCTTCGTGAGGTCGGGGCCGCGCCAACTGGCTGCGGCGTTCGTGAAGCGGTTCGAAGGGCCGGTGCTGGATCTGATCTCCCCGCACGAGTGGTCGCTCGCGAGCACGGCCACCTCGCGCACCTACGGCATCCACAACGCGCCCCACCTCCGCGACCTCTTCATTACCGGCCCGTTCGATCCGACGGGCGTATCGGAGACGCCGAGCCGAGCGGCGATCTTCCGGTGTCGACCGCTGAGCGTGGAGGAGCGTGTTCCGTGCGCGGAGGAGATCCTGTCGGGTCTGGGCCGTCGGGCGTATCGTC
>JAAXGQ010000197.1 GCA_012271265.1 Vicinamibacteraceae bacterium | reverse complement strand
GACGATACGCCCGACGGCCCAGACTCGACAGGATCTCCTCCGCGCACGGAACACGCTCCTCCACGCTCAGCGGTCGACACCGGAAAATCGCCGCTCGGCTCGGCGTCTCCGATACGCCCGTCGGATCGAACGGGCCCCGGATCAGGACGTCCCGCAGGTGCGGCAGGCTGTGGATGCCGTAGGTGAGCGCGATGTTCGTGCTGGCGAGGGACCACTCGTGCGGCGAGACGAGGTCCTGCACCGGGCCGTGGAACTGGCGCAGGAACGCCGCGGCCACCTGCCGGGGTCCGGCCTTCACGAAGATGGGCTCCGTGATCATCGTGGCGCCGTTCGGGTCCGAAGTGTGCATCCAGGGATCGATGGGCAGCAGTGCCACGCGGGCGCCGTCGACGGAGATCTCGAGCTGCTCGGGGTTGTCCTCCGAGTTCAGGGCTCCGGCCGCGGTCCCCACGATCGGACCGCATACCTCGTGGTGCAGCGACACCCGGAACACGTAGTGCCCGTCGGCAGGAAAGTTGTGCTCGACCCCGATGCCGCCCCGGGTGCCCCAGGGAGTCCCCTCGACGTGCTCCCGCTGGGAGGCCCACCGCGACACGAAGTAGCTCGTCTCGGCTGGAGCCGCATCGGGATCCCCCACCGCCAGCCGGCTCATCTCCCCCGCGGCCCGCAGGTAGGAGTCCATCAGCGTGGCCGAGAGCAGCTGGACATCGGCGATGTTGTCGAAGTTCGCGCTCACCGTGTCCTGAGGCAGGTAGTCCGCCCCGTCGATGTCGAGGGCGAGCAGATCGCGGATCGCCGCCGAGTACTCCGCCCGGTTCAGGCGCTGGAACGAACGCCGGCCCGGGTTCGGCTGCGCATGGTGCGCCGCGTCGAGGCGGTCCTCGAGCGCCGTCGCGACTTCTGTCAGGAGTTCTTCCGCCGGACGACGCGCGCCCGGCGGAGGCATCATGCCGAGCTGAAGCTTCGAGACCACCTTCTCGGCCAGGTCCGGGGCCGCCGTCGGATTCTCGGCATTGAAGCCGGCCAGGGACATGTTCCCGGTGCGCATCCGGTCGTTGTGGCAGACCATGCAGTAGGTCCGCAGCATCCGGTTGTGCGGTCCCGAAGGAGCGGCTGCCTGCCGGTCCGCCGACTGCGGTTCCCAGGCGAGCGCGGCCGCCACGCCCGGCCCGGCCCCACCCTCGCCGGACGGCCGTGCGGTCGCGGAGGTCTCGGCCGGCGCACTCGCTGCCAGCCACACGACCACCCCGAGGGAGGCGGCAACAACTCGGACTACGCGCATGGGAGGAGAACGGACGGGCACAGACAGCGGGGGCAATGCGGGACCACTAACGCCAGCCCTAAGGGGCGAGAGTGTACCGGCGCGGGCGAAGCCTGCGCAACCGGGTGTACGGGCCCACGACATTTGG
>JAAXGQ010000196.1 GCA_012271265.1 Vicinamibacteraceae bacterium | reverse complement strand
CCCTCAGGCAGTCCCCTGCCGACCGCGCCGCCCCCATGGAGCGCCGGCGTCCTCGCCGGCCTGCGCCTCACCGCCGCTCCCTCAGGCAGTCTCCTGCCGACCGCGGCGCCCCCAGGAGCGCCGGCGTCCTCGCCGGCCTGCGCCTCACCGTCGGTTCCTTGGGCAGTCTTGTGCCGACAGCGTTGCCGTGCCGTCGGACGTGGGCCGGGAGGCCGACGGACCATGCCCGCCTGCGGCGGTGGCCGGTGAGGACACCGGCGCTCCAGGACCTCCACGCCCTGACGCATGGAGCGTTGCCCCATGGAGCGCCGGCGTCCTCGCCGGCCTACGCCTCACCTTCGGTCCCACAGCCAGCCTCCTGCCGGCAGCGCCGTACCGACCGACCGTGGGCCGGGAGGCCGACGGACCATGCCCGCCTGCGGCGGTGGCCGGTGAGGACACCGGCGCTCCAGGACTTCCACGCCCTGACGCGTGGAGCGCCGGCCCCATGGAGCGCCGGCGTCCTCGCCGGCCTACGCCTCACCTTCGGTCCCACAGCCAGCCTCCTGCCGACAGCGCCGTACCGACCGACCGTGGGCCGGGAGACCGACGGACCATGCCCGCCTGCGGGGGTGGCCGGTGAGGACACCGGCGCTCCAGGTGGGCGGTGTCAGTTCGCCGGGTCGATGAGGAAGAGCTCCTTCTGGGTGGGGATCAGCCACTGCACCCCCGCGTCGGTGATCTGCGCCGTCTCCTCGAAGCGCGAATACCAGGTGTTGCCGCCCCATTCCGGCACCGGGATGCTCACGTGGAACTCGATGGAGACCCACTCGCTCGCCTGCAGCGGGAACCGCACCCGGTCGCCGTAGGCGAACGGAATGTCGTCCGCGATGCGGGCCCCGATGTCGTGCGCGACGTTGCCGACCGAGTGGCCGTAGATCCCGACCTCGGGCTCGGTGGTCGTGACTGCATCACCCCCGGCGTCGGGTCCGGTGGCCCGGTAGCCGCGGCTCTCCATCTCGGCGTTGATGGCGGACCACGTCTCGGAACCGATGGCTCCCGGCACCATGAGGCTCGCGTAGAAGTCGCCGATCTCGTGGGTCGTGCGCCAGATCTCCTGGAGGCTCTGAGGCATCTCCGTCTCGCCGGGCCGCAGGATGTAGGCGGTCCGCTTGATGTCTGTGGCGTATTGGAGGTACTTGAGACCCCCGTCGATCCCGACGATGTCGCCGCGCTCGATGGGGATGTCGGGGTCGTGGATCGGAAGCAGCTCCCCTTCCCGGACGATCCGCACGGTGCCCCCACCGGTGAGCCCCAGCTCGAGCGCCCGGTCCCGGAGCCACCAGTTCACGTCCTCCGCGGTGGTGACCCCGGTCGTGATGTTCCCGGGGGCGAGCGCTTCCCCCATCCAGCGAGCGGTCCACTCCAGCAGCCGGGTGTAAATCGCCGTCTCCGCCGGCGTCCGCTGCAGCCGGAAGTCGCGCACCAGGAGCTCGGCGGAGACGATGCGTCCCGCATATTCGGGTCCGATGGTGTCCACCAGGTAGTTCCTCAGTCCGACCGTCAACCCGTCCGCTTCGGGCAGCGTGTGCGAGGTGTTGACCCCGATCCTCTGCGGGTCCCGGTCCTCGACGGCCCTGCGGAGGTGCGGAGTCAGCCCTTCCGGGTAATAGCCGTAGTAGAGGACTTCGTCGTAGATCTGGCTGATGACCGAGTTGGCCGGCTGTTCGTGAGAGCTGTAGTAGATCTTCTCCACGGTGTCCGAACCGTTGTCGTGGAAGATGAACGCGCCGCGCACGCCGGCGAAGCCGCCCCCGAGCTCCACATGGAGCGGCTCCTCGTTGTTCTCCCGATCCATCACGATCCACATGTCGATGCCGTGATTCCGCATCGCGGGAAGCAGCGACGTCTGGAGCTTCTCGGCGATGGCGTTCCGCTGGGTCTCGAACCGCTCCTTCGAGTCCGGAATGCCATAGGGGTCGGCGGACTCCGGGGCGCCGGCCGTGCAGCCACCGAGCGCGAAAACAAGAGCGAAGCCGGCCGCGATCGCGGCATGCGTCCGGTTCTTCATCGGGGTACCTCCCTCCGCGCGGCCGCCCAACGGCCGCGACGGGCGGCGGGGTTCGCTCCGAACGGCGCATTGGGAGGCGGCGCCGCCACCGAGTCTATTGAAGCCGTTGATTCCTCCCCAAACGCCCGTCCCCCTCCCCATCGCCACCCCCGGCGAAGGCGGGTTGGACGGGAACGCGATAATCCATCGCCGTCAGGAACCGCTCTCCATGTTCGAAGTCCGCCCACGCAACCTCTTCGCCGCTGTCGTCCTGGTCATCGCCGCGCCTGCGGCAGCTCAGGATGCGGGAGGCTGGTCCGGCTTTCGGGGGCCGGAACGGGACGGGAAGGTCACGAGTTGGCCTGAGGCGCTTGAAGACCCGGCGAACTGGCCCGAACAACTCGAGCAGCGCTGGCGGATCCCCGTCGGGCTCGGCCACGCCAGTCCGGTCACCGTTACCCGGGCCGGGGAAACGGCGATCCTGGTCTTCAGCCGGGAGGGCGGGGAAGAGGTGCTCCGCGTCCTCGATCCCGACGACGGCTCCATTCTCTGGCGCTCCGCCTACTCCGCGCCGTACACGATGCACGGCTCCGCGCTGGATCACGGGCCCGGTCCCAAGTCCACCCCGGAGGCCGGCGGCGGACGCGCCTTCACCCTCGGGATTTCCGGGATCCTCTCCGGTTGGAATCTGGGGGATGGGACGCTCCTCTGGCGTCTTCCCGAAGACCCGCGCTTCTCGCAGGGGACGGAGCCCCTTTACGGCGCCGGCGCATCGCCGCTGCTGCTTCCCGACCGGGACCGGCTCATCGTCCACCTCGGTGGACCCGACCTGGGCGTGCTCGCGGCGCTCGACGCCGCCACCGGCGAAACGATCTGGGAAATCTTCGGGGATGGCCCGGCCTACGTGTCCCCGACGGTCACCGACATCGCCGGCCTCGCCACCTTGCTGACGATGACCGAGGAACGCATCCTCCTCCTCGACCCGGAGGACGGCCGCATCCGCTGGGAGCAGGGCTTCACGACGCCCTACGACCAGAACATCGTGACGCCCGTCGTGCTGCCCGACGGCGAACGGGTGATCTTTGCCGGACTCGCGAGCCCCACCTTCATGCTCCGCTTTCGCGCGGGGCCGGACGGCGCTCTCCTGGGCGAACGGCTCTGGGAGGCCGGGCGCACGCCGCTCTACATGAGCAACCCGGTCCGCGCGGAAGGCCGGCTGGTCGGCTTCTCCGAACGGAATAGCGGCCACTTCACGGCACTCGACGTCAGTACCGGCCGCGTCCTCTGGTCTTCGTCACCCCGGGCCGGAGAAAACGCCGCTCTCCTTGTGGCCGGCCGGAGCGTCCTGGCGCTGACCGACGGGGCCGAGCTGCTCCTCATCGATGCCGCCTCGGACGCATTCCGCCCGCTGCGGCGCTACGAGGTCGCGGCCACACCCACCTGGGCCCACCCGATACCCCTCCCCGACGGCATCCTGGTCAAGGACGAGACCGACCTCACCCGCTGGCGCGTCAGCCCGGCGGACGACTCTCCGTAGCCGCCCCGCTCGCGGGCGCCGGCGTCAGCGCTCCCCGTTCGCGTCGTCGGGGGCCGCCGCGGCCCCGGCCGAAAGGCCGATCATGAGGTCCATGACGTTCGTGCCGGTGGGTCCGGTGCGGAAGAGGTCCCCGGTCCGGCGGAAGAGGTTCCAGGAGTCGTTCCGGGCGAGATGATCGGCGGGGTCGAGATCGCGCCCCTGCGCCTGACCCCACGTGGCTCCGTCGGCGAAGGCGCCGGCGGCATCGGTCGGTCCGTCCGTCCCGTCGGTGCCGGCGGCAAGCAATGCAACATCGGCGACCCCGTGAAGCTCCCGCGCCGCGACCAGGGCGAATTCCTGGCTGCGGCCCCCAACCCCCCCGCCCTGGAGCGTCAGGGTCAGTTCACCGCCGCCCACCAGCGCCCGGCGGCCCGGCCGACTCGCCAACTCGGCCAGCCTGGCGGCGAAGGCGCGCGCCGTCGGGTGGACCTCGCCGTCGAGCTCGCGTCCGAACACCTCGGTCCGGTAGCCGAGGCGGGCGGCTTCGCGCGCGGCGGCCTCCAGGGACTGGGAATTCGAGGCCAGAATGTGATGCGG
>JAAXGQ010000195.1 GCA_012271265.1 Vicinamibacteraceae bacterium | reverse complement strand
TTTTCCACTACAGCCTTCCCGGGCGCCGAATCCCGCCCGGCTCTCCTGCCGTCGAGCAGCCCCGCGATGAAGGCCCCGATGCGCTCGGCGGCGGCTTCGGTTTCGCGGTCTCCCGCATGGGCGTAGCGGAGGGTCATCCGGGTGCTGGTGTGACCGAGCAGCCGGGAGACCACCGGAATCGGCGTCCCGAGCCGCACCGCGTGGCTCGCGAAGGTGTGCCGCAGATCGTGCAGGCGCACATCCTCGATCCGGGCTTTCCGCCGGACCTTCCGCCAGAGCGAAAGCTCGAGCGAACGCCGCTTCTCCGGGTTGAAGCGCGACGGGAACACCCAGGCGCTCCCGTTGCGGCGCTGCCGTTCCAGAATGGCAGCGGCCTCGTGGCTCAGGAATACGGGGCGCGGCCCGGTCTTCGTGTCCGAAAGCCGCAGCATCTCGCCGTCCACCTCCGCCCAGCGGAGACGGACGATCTCCGCCTTCCGACATCCGGTCAGGAGGAGCAGGCGGAGGATGTCCGCCTGCTGCCGACCGGCTCCGCGGCCCCGATGGGCGTTCAGCGCCGCGTGGAGCCGCCGAACCTCATCCAGTGACAGGAACCGGTTCCTTCGGGGCGCCGGGTTCCTCCGGACCCCGGCGGCCCGATTCCTCCGAACGTGGCCGAGAGCGATGGCGTGGTTCAGGATCTGGTGGAGGACGTCCAAGGTCCGGTTCGCCCCCGCCGGAGCGGCCAGGCTGTATTCCTCGAACCAGCGGAGGACCTGCCGCCTCCCGATGCGGTCGAGGCGCTGCTCGCCGAACTCGCGGAGAAGCTGCGTGTTCAGGGCGCTCTTCATCCGCTGGCGGGTCGAAGGACGGCAGCGGTCGAAGCAGTCCGTCTTCCAGCGGCGGGCAACGAAGGCGCGAAGGGTGGGCGCCGCCATCATGCCTCTCCAAGCACCGCCCCCACCGAGGCCGCGGCGCGACGGGCCATTTCGTCGGCGAAATGGGTGTAGCGGAGGGTGGTGGCGGGGTCGCGGTGGCCGAGCAGGCGGCCGATCGTCAGCACGCTTTCACCGTGGCGGAGCGCAAAGCTCGCGTAGGAGTGACGGAGGTCGTGAAGCCGCAGACCACCGAGCCCGGCCGCTTCCGAAAGCCTCCGCCAGTGCCGCGCCAGTGCCCCCGCCGGCATCGGACCATCGCGGGACGGCGCCGTGGCTCCTGTTCCGGCGGCACCCGGGAAGACCCACGGCCCGGTGCGTGCGAGGTTGTCGAGCGTCTTCCGCGCCGGTTCGGAAAGCCACACCGTCCGGGGCCCGGTCTTCGAGTCCGGGAGGAACAGCCGCCCCTCCCGATAGTCGCGCCAGCGGAGCGTTCGGATCTCGGACTGGCGGCACCCGGTCAGCAGCAGCAGGCGGATCAGTGCCGCCGGCGCCGGTGGCGCCTTTCTGAGAGCCCTTCCCAGCCGCTCCGCCTCCGCGAGCGTCAGGAACCGTTCGCGCCGGGGCCGCGGATAGCGCCGGATCCCCCGACAGGGGTTCTCGCCCTCCTCCCGATATCCGTAAAGGGCCGCCTGCCCGAGGATCACCGAGAGGATGGGCAGCGACCGGTTCGCCGCCGCCGGCGTCTTCCGGAGCCCGGCGAACCACCGCCGCACCTCGGCCCGGGTGATGGCGGCAACCGGCCGGCCGCGGAACCAGGGGAGGATCTGGTTCTTCAGATACACCCGGTTCACCGCCAGGGTCGAAGCCTTCCAGACCCGGCCGTAGCGCCGGAAGACCTCCTCGGCGACCGCCTCGAACACCGGCTCGATTCGGGATGCTGACGCGCGGCCGGAGGCGTTACGGCTTTCCGGGCACGGGCAACCTGAAAGAGGACAAGGCCGGCGAGGACGCCGGCGCTCCATGGGGCCGGCGCGCCATACGTCAGGGAGCGCGCGGGGCGTCAGATTCCGTCCTGGAAGAGTGGCATCGTTCCGCATGTGCGGACGATGCCCGAAGCCACTGGCCCTCGCTGATGGTGTCTTCCGCCTACCGGGCCGGGGGATTCGTCCTCGGCCGCACCCGGAAGCGGAAGGGCTTTCCCGGAAGCCGGCGCGGTACGATTTTCCATATGGAGGCGACCATCAACATCCCGGACGCACTGATGCGAAAGCCGAAAGAGGAAGCCGCGCGACGGGGAACGACGATCTCGGCGCTGGTCGAAGCGGGGCTGCGCACGGTTCTTGGAGGAACTGTGATTGTGACAGTTTCTGTCTTGTAGTAGTGGCAGAGTTCCACAGGCACGGACGATGATCGAAGTCAGTAGCCGCCGGCAGGAGCGGGCCAACCCCAGGACCCGGAAGGCCCTTCGCCGACGGAGTGAAGGCGGCTGCCGCGGCACGAGTCAGCCGTGCGGTTCTCACTGGAGAACCACCCTGAACATCCCGGAGCCGCTGAAGCGATGAACCGTTCGGATCTGGTGATGGCCGCCATGTCGGCCGGGGGACCGAAGGCTTCGTTCGACAGCCTGGGCATCCAGAAGCTGCTGTTTCTGATCGATGCCGAAATCCCCGATCTTGTAGAAGGGCCGCACTTTGCCTTCGAGGCGTACCGGTACGGTCCTTTCGACGCCGCGGTGTATCGGGTGCTGGGCGATCTCACGCCCCGGGGCCACGTTCGGCAGGAGGAGCGCGAGGGTTACACCCGCTATGCGTTGACAGGCGAGGGCTACCGGGTGGGTTCCCGGATCGCCGGCGCGCTTTCCGCCGAGGCGCGGGACTTCATGGAGAGGGCCGCGAGGTGGCTGCTGCTCAGCACCTTTCGACGCATCGTGACGACGATCTACCGCCGGTATCCGGAGATGGCGCAGAAGAGCGTGGTCCCCGAGCTGGCGGCCGCATCGCCCTGGGCTGCGCACCGGCTCGTACTCCCGGACTTCCTGTCCGGCGTGGCTCGGCTGTTCGATTTCACCGGGACCATGAATCCGCCGCTCTACGAGGGATCGCCGGAAGAAGCCGACGCGCGAGGGCTCCGGGAAGACTGGCAGGCAGTGGGAGATGACATGGAGCGCGCTCTCGCCGCCCTCGGTCCGCCCGAACCCGCCCGATGACGCTTGGGCGGCGTGGGGGGCGGCGGAAGCTCATTGAGATTTCGCTGCCGCTGGTGGAGATCAACCAGGCGGCGGCGCGGGAAAAGTCCATCCGCCACGGACATCCCTCCACGCTCCATCTCTGGTGGGCGCGGCGGCCGCTGGCGGCGGCGCGGGCGGTGCTCTTCGCGCAGCTCGTGGACGACCCCTCGGATGTTCCGGAGGAGTTCCCGACCGAAGCCGCCCAGACTGCCGAGAGGGAGCGCCTGTTCGCTCT
>JAAXGQ010000194.1:981-4149 GCA_012271265.1 Vicinamibacteraceae bacterium | reverse complement strand
CATCCGGTTCCAGGCCCCGGTGAAGTGGCGCACGCAGTACCCGATGGCGGCGGTGGAGCGAAACGACTTCCACCACGGGCGCTTCCCGTGGTTGGCCGAAGCGTCCTTGTGGTGGGGCACCGTGGCGAACGATACCCCCGGTAACGCTCCAGTACAGTTGCCTCCATGCCCTCCACGACCCCCTCGGATACCGGAATCGTCTGGCGTGAAGCCTTCCTTCGCCACAGCCTGGGACCCCGCCATCCCGAGTCGCCGCTGCGCCTGATCCGCATCAGGGAAGCGCTCTCGGCGGCCGGTCTGTTCCCGCATCTCACGCAGATCACCGACTGGCCCGACCCGCTCGCGGCGCTCCTTGGCCACCACACCCGCGAGCACGTCGATCGCATCCGCCGCATCCCGACCACCGGCGAAATCGCCGAGATGGCCGTCGGCGGGGCGCTCGCCGCGGTCCGCGAGGTGTCCAAAGGCCGGCTGCGCAACGCGTTCTGCGCGATTCGCCCGCCGGGGCACCACGCGAACAACACCGGCCGCGAGGAAGGGTTCTGCTTCTACTCGAACGCCGCCGTCGCAGCCCGCTACGCGCAGAAGGTCATGGGGCATCGGAAGGTGCTCATCGTGGACTGGGACTACCACCACGGGAACGCGACCCAGAACGCCTTCTACGAGGACCCGTCGGTGCTCTTCTTCTCCACCCACAACTGGTACGACTACCCCGGCACCGGGGACCCGTCGCTTCAGGGCTCCCGTGACGGCAGCGGGACGAACCTGAATGTGCACCTCGGCCCGGGCGCCACCGACCGGGACATGCTCACCGCCTGGGACCGCATCCTGCTGCCGGCGGTCGAGCGTTTCCGGCCCGATTTCGTGATCGTGTCCGCCGGCTTCGACAGCCGCAAGGACGACCTGCTCGGGTCCTTCGCGTGCAGCGACGACGCGTTCCGGCGCATGACCCGCACGCTGATGGACGCGGCCGACGACTACTGCGGCGGGCGCCTGGTCTCGCTGCTCGAGGGCGGCTACAACGTGGACGGCCAGGCGCGCGCCGCCGCGGCGCATGTCGAAACGCTGACCAGTTGAGGAATCTCCTCGTGCCCCGGATCGTCCCCGCCTCCCTCCTGATCGCCTCCCTTCTCCTGCCAGCGTCCGGTCCGGCGCAGGAGGGGGAGGCTCCGGCGATCAACGAAGACCTGCTGTCCGGCCTCCGGCTCCGGGGCATCGGACCCGCGGCCCGCTCCGGCCGCGTAGCTGACGTGACGATCGACCCGAACGACCGGGCTACCTGGTACGTCGCCGTCGCCTCCGGAAACGCCTTCAAGACCACGAACCGGGGCACCACCTGGGAGCCCATCTTCGAGAACTACCCGGTCTACTCGACCTCGACGATCGTGATCGATCCGGAGAACTCGAACCTGCTCTGGCTGGGGACCGGGGAGAACAACGGCCAGCGCTCGGTGGGTTACGGGAACGGGGTCTGGCGGAGCCGCGACGGCGGGGCGTCGTTCGAGCACCTGGGCCTCGACGAATCGGAGCACATCGGGAAGATCGTGATCGACCCGCGCGACAGCCGGACCGTCTACGTCGCCGCGCAGGGGCCGCTCTGGCGGTCCGGGGGCGACCGCGGCCTCTACAGGACCACGGACGGCGGAGCGACGTGGGAGCGGGTGCTGCACATTTCCGAAGACACCGGGATCAGCGATGTGCTGCTCGACCCGAGGAACCCGGACATCGTCTATGCCTCCGCGTGGCAGCGCCGGCGGCACACCGGGCTCCTGGTGGCCGGGGGTCCCGAGGGGGGCATCCACAAGTCGGAGGACGGCGGAGCCACCTGGCGCCGCCTCGCCGTTGGGCTCCCCTCCCCCGACCGCCACGACATCGGCCGGATCGGGCTGGCGCTGGCGCCGGGGAACCCGGACATCGTGTACGCGCTGATCGCCGCCTCCGACGATGCGAGCGGCTTCTACCGCTCGACCGATCGCGGCGAGAGCTGGGAGAAGCGCAGCGACTACATCTGCGTCGATCCGCAGTACTACATGGAGATCTTCCCGGACCCCCACCGCCCTGGCCGGATCTACTCGATGGACGTCTGGGTGCAGGTCAGCGACGACGACGGGAAAACCTGGCGCGACCTGAACAGCCGCTGGAAGCACGTGGACAACCACGACCTGGAGTTCGACCCCGACGATCCGGACTACCTCATGGTGAGCTCCGACGGGGGCATCTATGAGAGCTGGGATCTTGGCGAGCGCTGGAAGTTCCACGCCAACCAGCCCATCACCCAGTTCTACCGGGTGGGGATCGACAACGACTTCCCGTTCTACAACGTTTACGGTGGGACGCAGGACAACGCCACGCTCGGGGGTCCTTCGCGCACAACGAGCATCCACGGCATCCTCAACAGCGACTGGCTCGACGTGATCGGCGGCGACGGCTTCCAGGCGCGCGTGGACCCCGACGATCCCAACATCATCTATGCCCAGTTTCAGTACGCGGGCATCGCCCGCTTCGACCGGCGCACCGGTGAGCGGGTGGACATCCAGCCTCAGCCCGAGCCCGACGACCCGCCGCTGAAGTGGAACTGGGACGCGCCGCTGATCATCTCGCCCCACAACGGCCACCGGCTCTATTTCGGCGCGAACCGCCTCTATCGGAGCGATGACCGGGCGAACACCTGGGTTCCGATCAGCGACGACCTCACGCGCGGAATCAACCGGGCCGAGCGGAACGTGATGGGCCGGACGTGGAGCACCGACGCCGTGTGGCGCAACGTCTTCACCTCGACCTACGGGAACATGGTGGCGCTCGACGAGTCCCCGCTGGTGGAAGGGCTGCTGTATACCGGAATGGACGACGGCCGGGTCCAGATCAGTGGCGACGGCGGCCTGGAATGGCGCGCGGTGGACGCGGTGCGAGGGGTGCCGCCGCGCACCTACGTGGCCGATCTCCACGCCTCGCGGCATCAGGAGAACACGGTCTACGCCGTTTTCAACAACCACAAGGAGGGCGACTTCCGGCCCTACGTCATGCGGAGCGACGACCGGGGCCTGAGCTGGGAGGACATCACCGGCGATCTGCCCGCGGACCAGCTGGCATGGACGGTGGTGGAGGATCCGGGCCAGGAGGGCCTGCTGTTCCTCGGGACCGAGTTCGGCCTCTTCGTCACCCTCGACG
>JAAXGQ010000194.1:0-809 GCA_012271265.1 Vicinamibacteraceae bacterium | reverse complement strand
GCCGGAGAGCCCCTGGTCTACCCCTCGTGGGACGAGCTGCGGGCGGAGGACCGCGCCGAGGACCCGGCAGTGTTCGTGGTGATCCGCGATGCCGACGGCAATCTCGTGCGCCGGCTCTCCGCGCCGACGAAGGCGGGCATCCACCGGGTCGCCTGGGACCTTCGTTATCCGGACCCCGAGCGCGGACCGGTGGGCTACTGGTCGCAGCGCGCCGGGCCGCTCGCCATGCCGGGGACCTACACCGCCGAGCTCGTGCGGCGCGATGAGAACGGCGTGACGCGCCTCGGGGAGCCGCAGTCCTTCACCGCGAGGGTGCTCGCCGCGGCGGACGTGCCGCCGGTTGACGTGGAGGCCCGCCACGCGTTTCAACGCGAGGCGGCGGCGCTCCAGCGGAAGGTGTTCGGCGCGGTCTCGGCGCTCCAGGCCTCGATCGAACGGGTGGAGGCGCTGGCCGCGGCGATCGACCAATCCGGCGTCGAGGGCGACCTCCGCGCCCAGGCCACCGCGATTCGGGCGGGTCTCATGGACCTGCGGGTTCGCTTCCTCGGCGACGACACCGTCAGCTCGCGGCGGGAAGCCGTCCTTCCGGGCATCCGCGACCGCATCCAGCGGGTCGTCGGCGCCTTCTGGTCCACGGCGGACCCCACGAACACCCACCGCCGCCAGGTCGAGATCGTGAACGAGCAGTTCGGCCCCGCCAACGCCGAGCTCGTCAACCTGGTCGAAGTCCGGCTCGCCGGCCTCGAAGCCCAGGCCGACACGGCCGGCGTCCCCTGGACCCCCGGCCGCCCCATCCCCCGGTAGCCCGG
>JAAXGQ010000193.1:2969-3257 GCA_012271265.1 Vicinamibacteraceae bacterium | reverse complement strand
CGAACGGTTACGTCCACGGGTAACCGTTCGGTCAAGGTGTGGAGGGGTGGGGCTCAGCGGTTGAGGATGCGCTTCCAGTGCTTGGCGAGGGGGCAGAGCCAGACATCCTTGGTGGGCTTTCCGTACTGCTTGGCGGTGTCGTAGCGCCCGCGGCCCCGGGTGGTGCCGACGCGGATCCAACCGGAGGCCCTGTAGACGCCGCCGGTAAAGCGGGGAGTTTCGACGAAAGTCTCGATGAGGACAGGGGTGGTGTTGTAGCGGCGGGTCCATTCGCCGGGCAGGCGGCGG
>JAAXGQ010000193.1:0-2859 GCA_012271265.1 Vicinamibacteraceae bacterium | reverse complement strand
CAGGCGGCGGTGCTGAAGCCGAGCATGGCGAGCGGCCAGCCGTTGCGGTCGTGGACCGCGTACCGCATCTGGGCGCCGACGAGGGTCTTGTAGCCGAGATAGTGGTGGCGGGCGACGAACTCGTTCCAGAGCTTGCTCTGTCGGGTGCCGCCGGCGATGGTGCGGATCTCCAGCGGGCGGACCTCATCGAGGGTCGTGGGCGGCGGAAACAGCGGCGGTTCGGTGTCCGGCCCGAAGACAATGGGGCCGGGCCGGTTCTGTTTCCACTTGGGGGGCGGCAGGGCGATGAGGCCGTCCCGGTGCATGGCGAGCATGGTGACGCGCGCCATCATGTCCTTGAGCCCGCCGTCGGGCTTGAACCAGCCGATGCGCCGGCAGAACTCCCGGGACAGGGCGTGGCGGTTGAGCGGGGGCGGTCCGGCGATCAGTTGGCGCAGCAACGCCATCTCCCCTTGGGTGAAGTCGCGCCCGTGGTAGCGGCATTCGATGCGCTCTCTCATGCGGGCGCCGTCATCTCGCGCCTGCGTCCGGCGTCCATCGACCACGGCAGCCAGGGCGACAGGTCGCCCGGCGGCCGGCCGCCGACGCGTGCGCACGCCGCCAGCCAGTCGTCGAGCCAGCGAGGCACGTCGATGCCGTTGAGCCTCAGGGTGCCGGTCACCGAATACATGAGCGCGGTGAAGCGGGCGCCGGACTCGCTGTCGGAGCCGAACGACAGTCGCCGCCCGATGGCCGGCCCCCGCAGCAGCCGCTCGGCGAGGTTGTTGTCGAGCGGTACCCGGGGACGGTCGAGGAAGACGCTCAGCCCCTCGCGGTGGTTCAGGAGCGAGCGCAGCGGCTTGCCCTCCGCTGCCTCCGGCGGCAGGCGGGCGAGTTGGCTCCCGGCCGCTGCGAACAGGCCACTGAGCGCCTCTTCCAGCGCTTCCTGCGCCGCGTCGAACGCCGGCGCCTGACGCTTGAGACCGGGGTCGTACCGCTCCAGCCGCTCCCGGTGCAGGCGGTAAACCGTGGCGATCCGCCCGAGCCACTTCCGGCACCATCCGGTCAGACGAACATGCCCGGCGGCGCACCGGATGAAGTCCCGGCGCAGGTGCGCCCAGCAGAACGACAGCGTGACGCGGCCTCCGAGAACCCGCGCCAGCTTCTTGTAGCCGCTGTAGCGGTCGCAGACGAGGATCGTCGAGGACATCGCACCGTCGAACAGCTTCCGGGCCGCCTCGGCGCTGCGCGACGGATCGACGTGGAAGTAGACGGCGCCGCTGCCGACCGAGGTCCACAGCCACGCGCACCCCGATCCGTCCCTCTCGCGCAGCGCCTGCACCCGCCAACTGGTCTCGTCGGCATGGCGGAGCGCCGCACCGTTCTGGTGCGCCAGGATCGCCGCGCCTACCGGCTCGAACAGCGGCCGGAAGCGGTGCACGCTGTCCGCCAGCGTGCCCGGCGAGATCGGCAGACCCTGGTCGGACAGCCACCCGCAGACCCGGTGCAGGGGGCGCAGGCACGCGTAGCGCTCGAACAGGAAGCGCGCCCAGACGCTCGTTCCGTAGGGCGTGCGGGCGAACAGGCGGGGCACGGGGAGCGCCAACACCTCGGCGGGCGAGGACGCGCACCCGCACCTCCGCCGCCAACGCGGGCGGCGGATCACCCGCCGGTGTGCCCGGACCTCGATCTCGACGAGCGCGGACTCCTTGGCGCCGTTGGCCGTGTACGGACTCCCGCAACTCCGGCACACCCGCGCATCGGACGGCGGGTGGTGCTCTTCCGTGCGTTCCTCAAGCCCCGGCCGCTGCGTGCGGCCGTGGCCGGGCGCGCCGGGCTGCTGACCCCGCCGCCGCCCCGAACGCGGCCGCTCCTGCCTCTCGCACGTGCCGCCGGACTGACCCTTCGGCAGCACCGTCCGCGACGCGCGAAGCTTCGCCAACTGGTCTTCGAGGCGCCCGATCCGCCGCCGCGCCGACCGCACCCTCCTGCCAAGCCGGGCCTTCTCCCGCCTCAGCGATCCGATCGTCGCCTTCTGACGCCGCGATCGGAGCAAGGCCTTGCGCAACTCCACGCCGGTGGCCACCGGCGCCCGCGCCCGCTCCGCCTCGACCTTCCGCCGCAGCCGGGCCTTCAGGCGTCCCTTCGCTCCCTCCGAGACCGTCAGCGCGTGGCGAAGCGCCCCGACCTCCTCCGACAGCGCCTGAACCCGGTAACGTTGGTCCCGCAGCTTCGACAGCTCGCGGTGGATCTCCAGCATCTCGCGCAACTGCCGCCGCAACCCCAGGATGTCCGCGTCCGCTTCGATGCGCGCCTTGTGAAGCTCGCGGATTTCGGCCCCGCGCGCATCGAGCGCCTTCTCCAGCGCCCATCCCGCCTGGCGCAGCCGCGCCACCTCCATCCGCAGCGCCATCACCGTGCTGCGCTTCCCCGCGTCCACCCCGGCCTCGCGGAGCAGCCCGTGCAGACGGCCCACCTCGCGCTGCAACGCCAAGGCGTCCCGCCCCGCGCGGCGGGCAGCGCGCGTCTCCGCGATCACCCCCTTCAGCTTCCGGCGCGACGCCTCCCACCGCCACTTCCACGATCCCGCTTCGCACCGCGCCCGCACCTCCGCCCACCGCAACTCCTCGGCGCGAGCCTCCGCTGCCTCCGCACGCTCCCGCTCCCGCTCGTAAAGCGACCGCCAGTCCGGAAGCTCTGCCGCCCCGGAGCCGGGCACCGGCCAGAGCTCCTCCGGCCCCTCGGCCAGCGCCACGCCCGCGCGTCCGTTCGCGTTCCGGATCGCCATGCCAGCGACGATAGCGCATTCCGGAACGCGTTACCAGACCCCCCACACACATTCCGCAAGGGACGCGCGCCACACCTTGACCGAACGGTTAC
>JAAXGQ010000192.1 GCA_012271265.1 Vicinamibacteraceae bacterium | reverse complement strand
CCAAATGTCGTGGGCCCGTACACGGTTCGTGCGAGTTGCCAGCGCACCGACGGCCGGGCGGGGACCTACCCGCGGTTCCCGGTGATCGTGGGGTCGTCGGCGGGGTGGAAGCGGGCGTGAAGGCGGGCGCCGAGCGCGGGTCCGACCGCGGCCGCCAGATCCGCCTCGTTGGCCGCCGCGACCCCCCGAAGGCTGCCGAAGCGGCGCAGCAGGAGGTCGCGGCGGCGTGGGCCGATGCCGGGGATGCCCTCGAGCGCGGAGCGGAGGGTCGCCGTCTGGCGGGCCTTTCGGTGGTAGGCGACGGCGAAGCGGTGGGCCTCGTCCCGCGCCCGCTCGAGTAACTGGCGAGCGGGGGAGCTGCCCGGCAGGCGGAGCGGCTCGGCGCGGTCGGGGAAGAAGATCTCCTCCTCCCGTTTCGCCAGCCCGATGTGGCGGAGGTGGGTCAGCCCGAGGTCGTAGAGCGCGGACGCCGCGGAACGCAACTGGCCGCGCCCGCCATCGATCACGATGAGATCCGGCAGCTCCTGCCCCTCCGAAAGCGCCCGCCGGTAACGCCGGGTCACGACTTCCCGCATCGAGGCGTAATCGTCGGGCCGCCCCCGGACGGTCTTGATCCGGTAGCGGCGGTAGCCGGACGGCAACGGCTCTCCGCGCTCGAGAACCACCATGGACGCCACCACCTGGCTGCCCCCGAAGTTCGAGATGTCGAACGCCTCGATCCGCACCGGATCGGCCGGCAGGTCCAGCGCGTGACGCAGCGCCTGCATCCGGGCCGCGGCCTTCCGCCCCGCTTCCCTGAAATCGAGGTCGAACCCGAGGCGGGCGTTCCGTCCGACCAGCTCCACCATCCGCCGCCGCGCCCCTCGCACCGGCACCGCGATGTCCACCTTGCTGCCGCGCTTCTCACTGAGCCATTCGGCGAGAAGGTCGCGCTCGCGAAAGTCGCAGGGGACGTCGATCCGGGGCGGGGGCAGCCTTCCGGGCTCGTAGAACTGCTTCATCGCCGCCTCGATGAGACCCGCTTCATCGGTCGGCGGCAGGTCGGAAAAGGCGAAGGTGTCGCGGTCCACCACCTTCCCGTTCCGCACCAGGAAGACCTGCAGCTGGGCCCGGGGCCCTTCCAGGTAGAGCCCGAAGACGTCGCGCGCCTGGCCCCCGGCGGACGCCATCTTCTGCCGGTCGTTCAGTTCGGCAAGCAGCTTCAGGCTGTCGCGAAGGCGAGCCGCCTCCTCGAACCGTTCCGCTTCGGCTTCCTGCCGCATCCGCCGGGTGAGGGACGCGGTCAGCTCCCCGGTGCGCCCGAGCAGAAAGAGGCGCGCCGCCTCGGCCGCTTCCCGGTACTCCTCCACCGAGCACACCGACTCCACGCAAGGCGCCACGCAGCGGCGGATCTGGTACTGGAGGCACGGCCGCGGCCGCCGGCCGTTCAACGCCTCGCGGCAGTTGCGGATCCCGAAGAGCCGATGGACCAGGCTCATGCTGCGGCGGGCCAGACTCGCTGGAAACCAGGGCCCGGCGTAGACCGCGCCGTCGGCGCCCGCCCGGCGCACGATGTGGACGCGGGGGTACTTCTCGTTGAGGGTGAGGCGGACCAGCGGGGGTCTCTTGTCGTCTCGCAGCAGGATGTTGTAGCGGGGCCGCCGGGTCTTGATGAGGTTGTTCTCGAGGAGGAGCGCCTCCCGGGGCGAGTCGGTCGCGACGACTTCGACGTCGGCGATCCGCGCCAGCAGGGCGTCCTTCCTCGGGTCTCCGGCCGGGCTGCGGAAGTGGGAGACGACCCGGTTCTTCAGCGACGACGCCTTCCCCACATAGAGCGTGGCCCCTTTGTTCGAGCGGAAGAGGTACACCCCGGCGCTATCCGGCAGCCGGGCGATCTTGCGGACGAGCGCCGCCGGGATCGCGCTCATCGTTGTCTCGGCATGGTTCTCCCGAAACTGTACGATCCGCCGCCACCATGACGCGCGCCATCCAGATCGCCGCCAACGGCGGCCCTGAAGTCCTCATTCCCGGCTCCGTTTCGCTCGGCTGGCCCGGCCCCGGCCAGGCTCTGGTCCGGATCGAAGCGGCCGGGGTGAACTTCATCGACACCTACCACCGCACCGGCCTCTACGGCCTCGCCCTCCCCTTCACCCCCGGGGTGGAGGGCGGGGGCGTTGTCGAGGCGGTGGGCCCGGAGGTGACCGCGGTCGCTCCCGGGGACCGGGTCGGGTGGGCGATGCAGCTCGGCAGCTATGCGGAGCGCGCCCTCCTCGCCGCCGACCGGCTCATCCGGCTGCCGGAGGCGGTGACGACGCGCCAGGCGGCCGCGGCGATGCTGCAGGGGATGACCGCCCACTACCTGGTGCGCTCCACCTTCCGGGTGCAGTCGGGGATGCCGGTCCTGATCCACGCCGCCGCCGGCGGGATGGGCCTGCTTCTCTGCCAGATGTGCCGCGCTCTCGGTGCCAGGGTCTTCGGCACCGTCTCCACCGAGGCGAAGGCCCGCGCTGCCCGTGCGGCGGGCGCGGATCACGTGATCCGCTACACCGAGCAGGACTTCGCCGAAGCGGTGCGCGAGGAGCTGGGCGACGAAGGGCTGGCCGTGGTCTACGACTCGGTCGGCGCCTCCACCTGGCGGAAGAGTCTCGATCTGCTCCGCCGCCGGGGCATGCTGGTGCTCTTCGGGCAGGCGTCCGGTCCGGTGCCCCCGATCGATCCGCTCGAGCTGCTGAAAGCGGGTTCGGTCTTCGTGACCCGCCCCACCCTCGCCGACTACGTGGCGACGCCGGACGAGCTCTCCTGGCGCGCCGGTGAGGTGCTGGAGAAGGTCGCATCCGGCGCCGTGCGTCTCACGATCGATCGCGAGCTCCCCCTCGCCGAGGCCGAACAGGCGCATCGGCTGCTCGAATCCCGAGCCACCAGTGGCAAACTCCTCCTGATCCCATGACGTATGCGAGCCCGTGTCCTGAGCGGAGCACTGCGTATCTCCGGCGAAGAGGAGTTCCGTGCTCCGTGATTGACTTCGGTGCTCCTGGGACCTGGCTAGCTTCGGAGTGCGGCGGTCTCTCCGTGGATGCGGAAAGCCTCCGGCTCACGATTCTGATCCGACCCGACGGCGCCGTCCCCTACCACGAGCGGCCCAGGGGCAGGAGGTGGCGCGCCCGATTCGCGTGTCTGCAGGACTTCGCGCCAACCGTGCTGCTGGGGCGCCTCCGCGGACCGGGCCTCGCCCGCCGCCACCTGCTTCGCAACTACCCTCGCACGGCCTGATCTCCGGGACCTACGGGAAGACATCGGGCACGACGACCCTGCGGCGGCTGCCGCGGGGAGGCACCTGGATCTGACACGCATCGGGCCCGTCACCTCGATCCCAGGGCACGGTGGACGCTTTGGTACGATGCCATCGGAGAGCCCGCGGCGCGGCGCTCGCCCGGCGCTCCTTCCTGCACATGACACGATTCGTCCCGAGGGGGGCCGAAGCTTTGGGTCCTGTCCCGCCGGCTTGCGGGACGAAGGAGCCATCCCGTGCTGCGCCGGTCCCTGTTCGCATCGGACTTCTCTCGCGGATCCCGACCCTTGGGGCTTCTCCCCGCAGATGAAGAGGAGGCAGTGAACGTGGCCCCGCGCCGGTGCTCGCCGGTCTTCCGCTTCATCGACCTCTTCGCCGGCATCGGCGGGATGAGGCCAGGATTCGAGGCCATCGGAGGCCACTGCGCCTTCAGTTCCGAGTGGAACCGCTTTTCGGTAGAGACCTACACGGCGAACCACGCGTGCGATCACCCGGTGTCGGGAGACATCACGAAGATCCGGGAGGAGACGATCCCCCCGCACGACGTACTCCTCGCCGGCTTTCCCTGCCAGCCTTTCTCGATCGCCGGCGTCTCGAAGAAGAACGCTCTCAACCGTCCCCACGGGTTCCGCTGCGAGGTCCAGGGCACCCTCTTCTTCGACATCGCTCGGATCATCCGGCATCACCAGCCGGCCGCCTTCCTCCTCGAGAACGTGCGCAACCTGGTCAGTCACGACCGGGGCCGGACCTTCGGGATCATCCGGTCCACGCTGGAGGACGATCTCGGCTACAACATCGCCTGGAGGATCATCGATGCGCGTTCCTTCGTGCCCCAGCACCGCGAACGCATCTTCATCGTCGGGTTCCGGGATGCAGTGCCGTTCTCCTTCGCGGATCTGCGCCTGCCGGACAGGAACCATGACGCTCCCCGGCTTGAGAGCGTGCTCCACCCCGAGGACGGAACTGAAGAGCCGGAGCCGCCCTACACGTTGGGCCCGCGGGCCGAGGTGGCGCCGAAGTACACCCTCTCTTCCCACCTCTGGGCCTACCTTCAGGCTTACGCGGAAAAGCACCGGCGGCGTGGCAACGGGTTTGGCTTCGGGCTCGTGGGCCCCCAGGATGTCGGCAGGACGCTCTCGGCCCGCTACTACAAGGATGGCTCGGAGATCCTCGTGCGGCGGGAAGGGCACAAACGTCCCCGGCGGCTGACGCCAAGAGAGTGTGCCCGGCTGATGGGCTTCGACAGGTTCGGGCGGCCGCGATTCGAGATTCCGGTGTCGGACACGCAGGCCTACCGGCAGTTCGGCAACGCGGTGGTGGTTCCCGTCGTTGAGGCTGTGGCGAAGCTCATGGAGCCAGGGATTCTTGCCGCTGTCGCCACAAGGCAGCATGTCGCCTGACATCGTCGATCGCCTGACTCGCAGCCGGATGATGTCCGGCATCCGCGGCAAGAACACGAAGCTCGAAGTGCGACTGCGGAAGGCCCTGTTTGCCCGCGGGTTCCGCTATCGCCTGCACTCTCCTCACTTGCCCGGAAAGCCGGACATCGTCCTGCCGCGGTACCGCGCCGTCGTCCTCGTCCACGGGTGCTTCTGGCACGGGCACGACTGCCACCTCTTCAAGGTTCCGGGGACGCGCACCGAGTGGTGGATGGCCAAGATCGAACGGAATCGGGAGCGTGACCGGGAGGTGGCTCAGCAGTTGCGGCAGCTCGGATGGCGACACGCGAGCGTCTGGGAGTGTGCCGTCCGTGGCCGCCGGCGCCGACCACTGGACGACGTGGCTGAGGAAGTCGCGACCTGGCTGGCGAGTCCACGCAGCTCAGCCCAGATCCGGGCGGGAGTGTGATGGGTGGCCCGATCGGGGCTTGATCGCTGGCTTGACTCGCTCGCCGGAGGTGGGGCCGTCGTCTTCGCCAAGCGCCTCGCGGCAAATGACACGATGGCCTCCGGCGGCCACCAGGCCGGTCCGTACATCCCGAAGAGCGTCCTCTTCAGGGTCGTACGCGAGATCCATCAGGAGGACCGTCCCAATCCGGACGTGTGGTTCCCCCTGACGGTGGTCCCTCACGGCCACGAGCAGGATGTCCGTGCGGTCTGGTACAACAATCGGCTCTTCGGTGGGACGCGCAACGAGACGCGGCTGACCAATCTCGGAGGCGCCAGGTCTCCCCTCCTGGATCCGGGTAACACGGGCGCTCTGGTCCTCTTTGCATTCCGCCGGACCTTCCGTGGCCCGACGTGTCAGGTCTGGATCTGCGAGTCCAGGGAGCAGCAATCCCGGGTCCAGGGCCGTCTGGGTCCTGTGGAGCCGGGCTCGGGCATCGTTTGGGACGCCCTCACCGGCATGGTCTCCCTCGCGCGGCCGGCGGTGGGTCCTGGACGTTGTCGATTGGCGCCCGAGGACATCCCGGCTGATTGGATCATGGACTTCCCGAGCGGCGCCGAGATAGCCGGCAAGGCGCTCGAGTTGATGCCCGGCAACGACCTCCCACCCGATGAAAGGCTACTAACAGCCCGTGGATTAACCCCGTCT
>JAAXGQ010000191.1 GCA_012271265.1 Vicinamibacteraceae bacterium | reverse complement strand
CAGTCCCGGAAGGTGGAGCGGAAGTCGTGAGGGACGGCGGGGACCTCCAGCGTCCTGAGCAGTCCCGACAGCGCCATGTCGTTGATCCGCTTGCCGCGGGCGCTCGGGAACACCAGCGGCCCGCCGTTGCCGGCCGCCCGCGCCGCGTCGAGGATCTCCAGCGCACGGCGGGACAGCGGCACGCGGTGCTCGCGCTTCGCCTTGGTCCGCGTGGCTGGGACGGTCCACACGTGGTCCTCTGTGTCCATCTCGTCCCATCGTGCGCCGCGCACCTCGCCCGAGCGCGCCGCCGTGAGCACCAGAAACTCGAACGCCAGCTTGACGGCCGGGTGCGCCTTCGACGCCCGGCCGCGCCCAGCGCGGTCCACAGTGCTGCATGCTGCGCGCCCCACATGCAGATCGCGCTCTCGGTGTCATCCCACACCTGGACGAAGACGGACACCGCCCGCTCGCGGTCGACCGCCACCGGCAGGTTGTGCGGGAAGTAGCGGAACCGTCCGCCGAGCGAGCTCTGGTAGAGACGGCGCGGCAGCAACTCCCTGGCGATCCCAGCCGCGGTCAGCGCGTTCACCTTCTCGGCCTCGGTCGGGAGCCACGCGGCGTGCAGGTGTTCAAGCACGTAGTCGAGCGACAGCAGACGGCGCACAACGACCTCGAACGCGGCGGGGCGGCGATGCCGGACGTTCTCGGCGTCGATCACGCCGTAGAGTCTCCGCGCCGCGATCCGGCAGACCCGGAGCCGCGCGTCCAGCCCCACCTACCTGCTGAACGAGCGTGGCGTCGGCTACCGCATGGCGAGCCGCCGAACCGGTGAGGCCGGGCGCCACCGAACCGCGCAGGCCCGCGCGACCCGAGTTCGCCGCACTGGCGCCCGATCGGGACGACGGCCCCCTGGCACACGTGGAATCACATCCCGCCACCCCGGCCGCGCCGCCAGGAACGCCCCGCGTCTACTGGAACGGCGAGTTGTGCCGAGCCCGACCCCCGCACCGTCTCGACGGCCGCGGCCACGTCCTTGTGGGGCAGCGCCGGATCTACCCGGCCTCGACACCGAGGCGGCGCGCGAGACGACCCGCTCCCCGGTCACCACGATCCCCCGGGGTCGTTAACGACCCCGGGGGCCTACCCCGAGACAGGAACACCCCGAAATTCGAGATCCGCTGGATCTCGGACCTCGAAACCCTCGGGAACCACGAGCCGTAAGTGTCACTCGAATAAGCACATACCGCTGATCTCGAAATCCTCGGGGGCCAACCCCGAAACGGACCTGAGTTACCCTGAGCGACCCCCGCCCGGGTCGTAAGGCTCCCGGCCCGCAAACAGCGCGGGCCGATGAGCCTCACTCCCGAGCCGGCCGGGGTCGCTCAGGGGTCCATTCTTCCCTGGCGGGAAGGCTCGACGCGCCGCGCGGGCGCCGGCTCACCGTTGGCGCTACCGGCCGGATGCAGAGCCCGCCGCCGCGGCGTTAATCAGCACCCGGCGGGAGACGCCGGCGGCTCAGCGGGCGGTCCTCGAGCGGATCAACTGGAAGACGGCGCCCGTGATCAGTCGCTCCACCGAAGCTGCCGAATTGAGACACCGCTGCCTGGTTGAGCGGGCGGCGGCGGCCGACCTGCGCCATCAGCAGGCCCTCGGCGAGTGGAACGCCCTGCCGCGGCGGCGCTGGATGACTCGACGGCCGGAACGAGAGCGTCCCGGCCCGCCGAGCCGGCTGTTCGGCGTCGTCAGGGCCGCGATGGCCGCCGAGCTCGAGCGGGTCATGCCGAGGCCGCAGCCGCCCTCGGAGCCCGCCCGAACCCCGCCGGCCGAGACCATGCGGCGCCACGACGCGCCCTCGCCGCCTTCGAGGGCGCCGCTCCGGAACGATGGCGAGGTCGAGCGTCCCGCCGAAGGGAAGCGGCCGGTTCGGGTCCCGACCCGGGACATGTCGTCCAGGCCGGCGCCGGCAACGTCGCGGCCCGGGCGCACGACGCGGCGGGACCGGGGACAGGAACCGAGCCTCTGATCGATACCCGCGACGACTCGGACGGCTCTTGCCCGGCCGCCGCCCGGTCCCGGTCCGCGCCGCCGGCCGGCAGCTGAGACCGCCGCCAAGGCTTCGCCCCGACCTCCGGAGACCCGGCCCGTTGGGTGCACAGCGGGGGGGCTCGGGGGCGGGTACCATCGACCCATCATGTGACCCGACCCCTTGCCCCTCCGCCCCCGTCCACCCGGCCGCCTGTCCTCGACAGGCGGCCGGACCGGGAAAATTTTGCGCGCGCTATGCGCGCTTTTTTTTGCCCCGCTGAGCGGGGCAACGACGAGGACCCCGGCCGGCAAGGGGCCGCCACGAACCTCCCCAGGGAAAGGAGAACGCGCGATGAACGAGGTACGACTCGACCCGCGGCAGGCGCCGGCC
>JAAXGQ010000190.1:1707-4765 GCA_012271265.1 Vicinamibacteraceae bacterium | reverse complement strand
GGAACTCACCGGCGATCCGTCGTAAAACGCCTCCGGGTTGCCGCTGCCCTCCCCCAGGAACACGACCTCGGGCGGCAGGTGCGCGAGATCCGGATGCGGGTTGTAGGCGTCCCAGACGATGAGGCCCGGATTCCAGGCGATCCCCAGACCAGCAAGGAAGGCCTGCACGTTGCCCTTCGGCCCCGGAGGTGGCTGGCCCTGGCGCATGAACGGGTTCTGGGCGGCGCCTGGCGGTTCGGACGGAGCGAGCCCCAGGTTCACCACCGGCATCGGGTCCACCAGCAGCAGCGCCGGGACACCCGAGCGGATGAAGTCGGTGACGTTCGCCATTTCGTCGTCGGCGAGGGTCGAAGGCAGCACGACCAGGAGCCCGTCCACCTCCTCGGTGATCCGCGCGTTGGGCTGGATCTGGACCACTTCGTACTGCTTGCGCAGCTCGTCCACGACCGACCACTCCGGGCTGGACTGCATGGTCTGGAAGTCCAGTCCGCCGAAGAGCCGCAACTCCTTCGCGATCACCCCGATGCGCCGCTTTTCGGTGTTGGCCACCACACGGACGCTTCGCGCCAGCTCGTACTCGACCGGGAGCCCCCGGTCGAAGAACGGGATGACCTGCTCCTCGGCGGCGCAGGTGAACGCCACCCCCATGAACACCTCGCTGATGCCGGCCCGGGCGGAGGTCAGGCTCGGAATCTGTCGGGAGGTGATGCCGAACTTCTCCCGCGCCTCCCGGGCCGCCTCCGTGAACGGTTCGGTGTCTTCGATCCGCACCTGGACGCGGCCCCCGCTCAGGGACTCCATCTCCCGGAGGACGCTCTCCAGGGTGGCCCGGGTCTGGACCAGCGGTTCGGGGACGTCCGGGCTGAGGAAGGCCTGGACGAAGACCGGCCGGTCATCGGGGAGCGCCCGCAGCAGTTCCCGCGTCTCCGAGGAAAGCGAGTGGAGGCGCTCGGCGGTCGTGTCCACCCGGAAGCCGAGCCGGGAGACGAGGGCGATCGCCCCGCCAAGGGCCAGCGCCACCGAAATCGCCCGGATGAGGTGATGGGTGGACATCCGGTAGCCATCGGCGCGGGCCGGCCAGTGCCGGCGGCCGATGAGCAGGACGTTCAGGTAGAGAAAGAAGCCGGCGACGGCGGCGAAGTAGAGAAGCGAGGACAGCGGCGCGACGCCCCGGCCGAACTCCTCGAAGTGATGGACCGCGGAGAGCGGCTCGATGAACCGCGCGAAGGCAGGGCTGAGGCTCCCGACGAAGGTCCCCGGAAGCAGGACCACAGCCGAGCCGACCGCGCCCAGAATGAACGCGACGGTCGGAATCGGAGTGAGCAGCGAGGCCACCATCCCCACCGCGGCCAGCGCCGCGCCGAGCAGGGCGTACCCCGCGTAGGTGGCGAAGAGGAGGCCCCAGTCCGGGCTGCCGAGGAACACCAGCACCAGCGCGTGACTCAGCGAGAGGGCGAGGGCTCCTCCGTAGATCCCCAGCACGCCGACGTACTTCCCGAGGACGATCTCCAGATCCGTCGCCGGCAGCGTCAGGAGCAGTTCCTCGGTGCCGAGCTTGCGCTCCTCCGACCACACCGACATGGTGAGCGCGGGGATGAAGAAGAGCAGGATGTAGGGAAACAGGCGATTCAACTGGTCCAGGTTCGCGAGGTTGTTCAGGAAGAAGCGGTCCTGCCAGAAGGCGGCGGCGGCGCTGAGCAGGATGAACAGGGTGAGGAAGACGTACCCGGACGGATTCGAGAAGTACATCCGCAGGTCGCGCCGGGCGACCGCAGCCACGATGCCGCGGCGGACGTCGGGGATTTCGACCAGGCCCGGCATCACGCGGCCTCCCGGGTGGACGAAGCCCCGTCCGCTTCCGCCGCGTCGGCTGCGGTGAGCCGATAGAAGGTCTCCTCCAGGGAGCCGTCCCGGCTCAACTCGGCGGGCGCGCCGTCAAAGACCAGGCGGCCGCGGTGGACGAGCAGCACCCGGTCCGCGACCGCCTCCACCTCTCGCAGGATGTGCGTGGAGATGAGGACCGTCTTCTCGGCGCCGAGGCGGCGGATGTTGCGGCGGAATTCGCGGATCTGGTTCGGGTCGAGCCCGGCGGTGGGTTCGTCCATGACGAGGACGTCGGGATCATGGAGGAGCGCCTGCGCCACCCCCACCCGCTGACGGAGGCCGCGCGACAGCTTCCCGATGGGCTTCTCCAGCACCTGATCCAGCGCGCAGAGGGCGGTCACCTCCTCGATCCGGGCCGTCAGGCGCCCGCTCTCGATCTCCCGGGCCTCGCCGAAGAAACGCAGCAGTTCCGCGGCGGTCATGTCGGGGTAGAGGGGGCCGTTCTCCGGCAGGTAACCCAGCGCGCGCATGGCGGGGAGCCGATCCCGGTGGACGTTCAGGCCGGCGATGTGCGCGGATCCGGCGCTCGGCGCCAGGTACCCGGTCAGCATCTTCATCGTCGTGGTCTTGCCGGCTCCATTCGGCCCCAGAAAGGCCACGATCTGGCCTCGGGGAATCGCGAAGCGCACTCTCTCAACTGCTACGAACGGTCCGTAGTACTTGGTGAGATCGCGCGCCTCGATCATGGTGGGTTCGGTCATTCGCAGGTCCTCGGATCGGGCGAAAGGGGGAGCGGAATTCTAGTAATTGGCGGGGGCGGAGGAAACGCACCGTAGAATGCGATTCATGCGTCGTCCGTTCCGCGTCCCGCTGCTCCGGGCTGGCGTGGTCGCGGCGGCGGCGGTCTCGCCCGGCCTGCTGGCCGCGGGCCCCCCGGGCATGGTGGAGGCGCGCCGGCCGCAGGCGCTGGCTCTCGTCCCGGCGCCGCAGTCGGGAGGGGGCTCTCCGGAGTGGCTCCTGGTGGGGAACCGCTCCGGTTCGGTCAGCGTGCTCGACGCCGGCGACCTGACCCTGCTGGGCGAAACGCGGATCGGCGGGAACATCACTTCGCTCGCCGGGCTCGGAGCGGCCGCCGGAGCGGGGCGGATCATCGCTGTGGACCACGCGAACCACCGCCTCGTGGTGCTGCGGGCGCACCCTGACTCCGGGCGGCCCGGCAAGGACGGGACGGCGG
>JAAXGQ010000190.1:0-1671 GCA_012271265.1 Vicinamibacteraceae bacterium | reverse complement strand
CCCACCTGCCGGTATCCGATGCGGGCCGCCGTCCATGGGGACACCATGGCGGTCTCCTGCCTCTGGACCCGCGAGGTGCTTGTTTACGCCGTCGCCCCCGACCCCGGGGCAGGGCTGACCGCGCCGAGGGCGCGGGTGGAGCTGCCCTTCGAGGCCCAGGAACTCCTCTTCCTCGGCGATCGGGGCGGGAACCTGCTCGTCGCCGACGGCTTCGGGGGCGGACTCGCCGTGATCGACGCGGCGGCGGGAACGACGCTGCGGACGATCGAACTCGGCGGCCACAACCTCCACGGCCTGGCGATCCTGCCCGGTGGGGACCGGATCGCCATCGCGCATCAGCACCTTCACTCCGGGATGCACACCACCAGCGATGACATCCGCTGGGGGGTGTTCATCACGAACAGCGTGAGCATGTTGCGGACGGACGACCTGCTCTCCGGAGACCGCCGGCTCGAGCGGCGCACCCGGGTGCTCGACCTCGGAACGGTGTCCATGCCGTCGGGGGATCCCGCCGGGATCGCCGTCCTTCCCGACGGCCGCTTCGTCACCGCGCTTTCTGGAGTGGGACGGGTAGCCTTCGGCGCGCGGGACGCACGCCAGGTGACACAGGCCGCGGTGGGGACCGGCCCCTCGGCGCTCGCGCTGTCCGGCGACGGTCGGCTGTTCGTGGCGAACACCTGGTCGGACTCGGTCTCGGTCGTGTCCGTGGACGACCGGACGGAAATCGCCCAGGTCCCGCTGGGGCCTCCGGCCCGGCTCGCGGCCTGGGAGCGGGGGGAACTGCTGTTCCACGACGCCCGTCTCTCGCTGCGCGGCTGGATGAGTTGCGCCAGCTGTCACACCCGGGGACACACGAATCACCGGCTCTCGGACACGCTCGGCGACGGGAACTACGGGGCTCCCAAGCGGGTGCTCTCGCTTCTCGGCGTCCGGGACACGAGTCCCTGGGCCTGGGACGGGCGGATGCGCAGCCTGGAAGCCCAGGTGGAGAAATCGGTGCGGACCACCCTGCGCGGTCGGGAACTGACCGAAGCGGAGGTCGCCGATGTCGCGGCCTACCTCCGCACGCTGGATCTCCCGGAGGTCCCTTCGCCCTCACCTGTCGCCGTGACGGGAGAAGGCGCCCGGGTTCTCGCGGCGGGGCGGGAGGCGTTCTCCCGCTACGCGTGCGTTCGCTGCCACCGGGAACCCGCCTACACCTCTGCGGGAGTCCATGACGTCGGCCTCGTGGACGAGCTGGGGACCCGGCGCTTCAACGCTCCCTCGCTCCGGGGCGTGCGGTTCCGGCGCACGCTCCTCCACGACGGCTCGGCGAAGTCGCTCGAGGATGTCCTCGAGGTCCACCCCGGCCACGGCGTCGTGGTGGCGGCCGATGATCTCCGCGACCTGATCGCCTATCTGAAGACCCTCTAGGAGCCTGCGCCGCAGCGTCGGCCCCATGGAGCGCCGGCGTCCTCGCCGGCCTACGCCGCAGCGTCGGTCCCTGGGAGCCTGCGCCGCAGCGTCGGCGCCTCAGGCGGTCTTCGTGCCGGTAGCGCCGCGGTGGCGACGGACGCGGTGGCCGGTGAGGACACCGGCGCTCCATGGTGGGCGGTGGCCGATGAGAGCGTCGGCCCCATGGAGCGCCGGCGTCCTCGCCGGCCTACGCCGCAGCGTCGGTCCCTGGGAGCC
>JAAXGQ010000189.1:1813-3192 GCA_012271265.1 Vicinamibacteraceae bacterium | reverse complement strand
GAGTCGTGCCGCTCGGGCATACGTCGCGCTGGTGCTGGTGGTCGTCGTTCTCGCGTCCGCCGGCGCGGAGAGGCCGCGGGCGTTCTTCGGCCTGGACCCCGCCGCCTGGATCGTCGTCGGCCAGATGGCGTCGGTCGTGAGCAACCTCATGGCGATGCGGGACACGATGATGCGCATCCGCGACGAGGCCTTGAGTTCCTACCGCGGCCTCGTCGAGCCCATCGACGACTTCCAGGGCCAGATGCGGCTCGCTCTGGGCGAGGGCGCGCAGCTCGACCTGAGCGCGCTCGGGGGCGCCGACCCGCGGGAGTTCGAGCTCGCGGACTGCGCGTCGCTGCCGCCCGCCGACGCCGCCGCGGTGCCGTGCACGCCGGACGCGTTCCCGGAGCCCGGCAGCGCATACGCCGATCTGCCCGGGATGGACCCTGACGCGATCGCGTCCCTTGAGGCGTCCCACGAGATCCGCGCGGCCGACTTCGAGCTCCAGCTTGCGGAGGCCGACCACCGCGACCGCCTCGTCGAGGAGGCGCTGGTGGCCATCGGTCTGTATCACGGGTGCGAGCCCGCGCGGGCCGATGCGGACCGCCGGGGCGTGATCGTGTGCCCGGCGTCCCGGACGTGGACGCCGGCCGAGCGCGAAGGCCTGCGGCAACGGCTGGCGGACTCGGTGAGCGCGCTGAGCACCGCCGATTGCCCGGCGCGGGCCGGCGGCGGCCTAGGCCAGGGGGTCTGCCCGTCCCGTGCGCAGCACCGGTCGCTGCAACTCGCGGCGACGCAGGCCCGGGCCAACCTGGACGCGGTGCTGCTCAAGCTCGATGCCGAGGACGCGGACCGCGAGCGCCGCGCGCTCGAGCGCGGGCTCGTCGAGGAGGGCCGGCAGGCGCAGCGGCGGCTCGACCGGCTGCGGGGCCTCGCCGAGCTCGACCTGTCTCTCGATACCGCCGCGGGGCGCCGGAACGTGCTGGCGGCCGAGCTCCATGCCCGGAACCCGGCGGCGAGTCCGTTCGGGGGGCGGCTGTTCGTCGCGGCCGACTGAGGGGGTGTGTGATGAGGCTCAGGCAGGCGTTGGTGTCGGTACTCGTTGTCGTGCTCCTGCTCGGCCGCCCCGCGGCGGTCGACGCGAGCTGGGCCGGGATGCTGGTGCAGGTCACGGCGATGCTGTCGCAGATCCGGAGCTACGTGCAGACGGCGGAGGCGTACGTCGCCCAGGCCGGCGCCGAGGTCCGGGGACTTCTCGACCCGGGCGGCCTCGTCTCGGGCGTGCGCTCGCTGGCGGACTGGCGGGGCGCGGTGTCGGAGCTCGCGGACATCGGTCCGCTCTGGCAGCCGTTCCCCGAGACGCGGGCGCTCGTCGACGACGCGGTCCTGAGCTACCAGGC
>JAAXGQ010000189.1:0-1742 GCA_012271265.1 Vicinamibacteraceae bacterium | reverse complement strand
CGTCGCCGGCGAGTACGTCGGCCGGGGCCTGCTGGAGGACACCGCCGGGGTCCTCGATGCGACCCGGCGGGTCATGGGCGGCCGGTCGGATCCGGACCCCGCGTTGAGCCAGGCGGAGGCCGACAGCGCCGCGTCGCAGCTCGCCTCGCTCGGCGCGAGCCAGTCGGCGGGCGCCCTGTCGCTGCGGGCCGCGCGGCTCTCCGCCGAGGCGCGGGAGGTCAGGCTCGTGGCCCATGTCGAAGCCGCGCGTGAGCAGCGGCGGCTGGACCGCCTGGCGCACCTGGCGTCCGCCGCCGCGCCGGCCATGGAGCAGTCCATCGGCCGCGATCCGCTGGGCGTCCTCGGATCGGGCGCGTTCATGGAGGCGTGGGTCCGATGACGGCCTCGGGCCGGCGCGCGCTCGCCGTCGCTGTGGTCCTGGGCGGGCTGGGCGCGCTGGGACCCTTCGCGGCGGCCGCGTCGGCCCAGCCTCCCGTCGATCCCGACGGGTCGGCCACCCGCTGGTCGTTCGACTACGTCCAGGCCGCCGTGGACGACCTGGTCAGCGACCCGCTGCCGGCGGCCTACGGCGGCGTGACGGTCCGCGAGTACTTCTACGACATGGGCGTGCGGCTGTGGGCGGCCATCGCCTTGATCATGGTCGTCGTCCAGGGCCTCAAGGTGTCGATGGGCGGCCGGCTCGACATGTGGGGGCTGGTGAGCTTCCTCCTCTGGATCGCGTTCCCGCTGATGGTCCTCGAGGGGTTCTACACGCCGTACGCGGCGTTCGGGAACCAGACCTTCATCCAGATGGTGACCGGCCAGGGGCAGGCGCTCGCCTCGGCGCTCAACGAGGGCGGCGGGGCGTTCGCGCAGCTCCACGACCGCATCTACGCCGTGCTCTCCGAGACGTTCCGGCACTTCGGTATCGCGCTGTCGAACGCGCCGTGGTCCCTCGGCGGCCTCCTGCAGGGGCTCGACGCGCTCATTGCGACATTGATCTCGCTGAGCGTCGCGGCTGGCGTGCTGATCGTGGGGATCGTGCTGCTCCTCATCGCCTGCCTGCTGGTCTACACGCAGGTGGTCTGGGCGAACGTCGCGCTGGGCGTCCTGACGCTGCTCGGGCCGGTCTTCGTCCCGTTCCTGCTCGTCGAGCAGATGTCGTTCCTGTTCTGGAGCTGGCTGAAGGGATTGATCCAGTACAGCTTCCAGGTCGTGGTCGCGGCGCTGCTGCTGCGGATGATCGCGGTGCTCGCCATCTATCCCCTGGAGGGGATGAGCGCGTTCGTCGCGAGCCTGGCGGCGATCGGCTCGGACGCCGGCGATCCGGTGATGGTCTCGTACCTGGACGTCATCCGGCGGTTCGGGTCCTGGATCCCGGTCATCCTCGCCGCCCTGCTCCTGAGCTTCAAGGTCGGGGAGCTGACCCAGGTCATGCTCGGCGGCTCGCAGAACCTCAGCTCCGGGCTGACGGCGGTGGCGGCGGGCGCGGCGGCGACGGTGGCGACCGGCGGCGCGGCGGCCGGCGGGGCGCTCGCCTCGGCCGGGCTCTCGGGCCTCGCCAAGGGGGCCGCCGCGCACGGCATGAAGGGCACGGCGGCGGCGCTCTCGAGGGGGGCGCGGGCCGCCGACTGGGTGTCGTCACAGGCGCGCGGATCCAAGGGGCGGCGGCGCGAGGAGGACGAGTAGGCGTGGAGATCGAGACCGACGAGATCGTCGAGGTGTGGGCCGAGCACATCACCCGCGCGCGGCACTACCGGGCG
>JAAXGQ010000188.1 GCA_012271265.1 Vicinamibacteraceae bacterium | reverse complement strand
GCGCGACGAGATCGTGCTGCCCGAACGCGGGCAGTTCCCGTCGGCGAACCACTACTACCAGACCGCGCTCCACGAGCTGGGGCACAGCACCGGACACGAGAGCCGGATGAAGCGCGACACTCTCATCGAGGGGATCAACAACGGGTTCGGTTCGCCCGAGTACGCCCGCGAGGAGCTCCGGGCCGAGATCAGCGCGATGATGACCGGCGAGCGCGTGGGCGTCGGGCACGACCCGGCGCGCGGCGCGGCCTACGTCGAGGGTTGGATCCAGGCCCTTGAGGAGGACCCGCGCGAGATCCGGCGCGCCGCCGCGGACGCGCAGAAGATCTCCGACTTCGTGCTCGACCGGCACCGGGAGCGCCTCGCCCAGCGCGATCCCGTCGCCGTGGCCGCCGTCCGGACGCCCGCGCAGGGACCGCAGCGGATCGTCGTTCCCGTGCCGCGGATCCCTTCCCCGGCGCGCGGTGCCGGGCCGAGCCGCTGAACGACCGATGAGAGGGAGAAGCATGTTCGGCCGCACGGTCGAACCGGACCCGCGCCCGGCCGCGCCACCCAGCCGCAATCGCTTTCCGATGCGGAAAGGCCACCGCCGAGAATACGCCGCGGACCGCGAGCGCGGGTCCATACCCTTCCCCGAACGCTGCGCCGGGGCGCTGACCGACATCGGCGTCCACGGCGCGGTCTCCTACCGCGACCTCGCGGAGATCCGCTTCGGCGGGCACCCCTACACCACCCGCCGCGCCGTCAACGGCTGGATCGACGATGGACTCGTAGCCGAAACCACGGCCACGGGGCCGAACCGCAACCCGTTCAAGGTCCTGACCCTCACCCCGCTGGGCGTGGCCAAGGTCCGGGAGCACGTTGCCGAGCGGGGTATGGACCACGGGCAGGAGATCGGCATCTCCCGGATCCGGTCCGCCCAGGCCGGCCACGACACCGCCGTCTACCGCGCATGCGCCCGGGAACGAGAGCGGCTGCGCGAGCAGGGCGCCACGGTCAGGCGCATCCGGCTCGACGCCGAACTGAAGGCCGCCGTCGCGCGGGCGAGCGAGCTGGAGCGGAAAAGGAAGGGCAAGCGGGCCGCCGACGCCGAGCGGCACCGCATGGCCCGCGAACTCGGCCTCCCCGTCGACGACAACGGACGGGTCCTCCACCCCGATGCGCAGATCGAGTACGAGGACGCCGACGGGAGAACCGGACGCGTCAATATCGAGGTCGCGTCCGGCAACTACAGCAAGGAGACCGTCAAGGCCAAGGCGGCCGCCGGGTTCAGCGTGCACGCCAGCGGACCGGCCGCCGCCGGCACGCTCCGCAGCCTCGGGCTGGGCGGGGGCGACGGCGGTTCCTGGCTCAAGGGGCCGGTCGACCGCGATCCCGCATCCGTCGAACTCTGACCCAAAGGAGCAACCAACATGCAGCCTTGGAAGATCAGCGCCGGACTCACCGCCGCCATCGCCGGTTCCGTCCTGCTCCTCGGCGGCGCGCACCTCGAATACCTCGCGCCCCACTGGCCGCTCATCCTCGCCCGGCACGGCATCCCGGCCGGGCTCCACGCGGCTCTCGCCGTCATGGCGGTCGCGGCCGGCATCTACGGCGTCGGCCGGGCGACGGGGCTCGCCGACCTGGGCAGCCGCGTCGATCTCGCCGAACGGTCCGTACGCCGGGGAGAGGGGGACCGGGACCTCGCCGACGCGCTCCGCAGGGACGCCGAAGGAGACTGGGAATGAGACGCATGAAGGACCGACAGACCGTCGAGAGCCTGCCCGCCGACTGGCGCAAGCAAGCCAAATCGCTCCGCAGGTACGGCGGCGAGACCCCGGCCATCGCGATCGAGCGTTGCGCCGACGACCTCGAAACCACGCTCGTCGAAAGGGACGAAACCACCCTGTCGCTCGTCGAAGCGGCCAGAGAGAGCGGGTATTCGAGGGACCATCTCGGTCGTCTCGTCCGCGACGGCAAGATCCCCAACGCCGGGCGGCCCAACGCGCCCAGGATCGCCCGCATCCACCTGCCCCGAAAAGCCCCGGCCCAAGCGCCACTTGCGGAGGAACCGCCCCCGCGCGAGCGTTCAAACGCGCAGATCGTGCAGTCTATCATCCAGAGAGGAATGGAAGATGGCACGCACGAAACGTGACCGGCGCTCGTACAGCGCCGGAGAATGGGGCCGCAACCGGGTGAGGGTCTTCGCTGACCCGAAGACCGGCCTCTACCAGATAGAGTGGCGCGAGAACGGGCGCAGGCTCACCCGGTCGCTCAAACACCGCGACTGGAGGCGCGCGAAGCGGCAGGCCGACGAGTTCGCCGCGGGCTTCGCGGGGCTGGAGGTCAACGGGCGCAAGGAGGCCGAGGCCGAGCCGCTCACGCTGGGAACGCTTTTTGACATTTACGGTGAGGAGGTGACGCCCACCAAGGCGAGGCGCACGCGGCAGCGCGACGGCGTCGTGGCTGCCATGTTCCTCCGTTTCTTCGGCAGGGACCGCAGGCCGGAAACCCTCTCTCAGCGCGACTGGGACCGCTTCATACAGGCGAGGCGCGCGGGCAGGGCGGGCCTCTCGGGCCAGCCCGTCACCAACCGGACGATCGAGGGTGACCTGACGTTCCTGATGGCGGTGCTCAACTGGGGCGCAAGGTCGAGGGACGAGCAGGGACGCCTGTTCCTCGACAGGAACCCGCTGAAGGGACTCAGGAAGCCCATCGAGAAGAACCCGAACCGGGTCGTCCTCGATGACCACGAGTACCGGGCGCTCCTTCGAGTGTCGCGGCAGGTCAATTGGCGATTCCATGTCGCCCTCGTGCTCGCGCATGAAACGGGACACCGCATCGGAGCGATTTGCAAGCTTCGCTGGCCCGATATCGACTTCGACGACAGGACCATCCGTTGGCGCGCGGAGCACGAGAAGACCGGCTACGAGCACACCACGCCCGTGACCGACGAGGCGCTGGCGGCCTTGGAGGAGGCTCGGCGGATGAGCGATGCAACCGGCGATGCTCCGGTGATGCCGGCGGGAACGGATCCCACCAGATGCATGAGCAGCAGCTGGGCGTCCTGGTTTTGGTGCAGGGCGGAGAAGCGGGCGGGGTTGACGCCCAGGCGCGGGAGGGGCTGGCACTCGCTCAGGCGGAAGTTCGCGAGCGACCTCATGGATCAACCGCTGAAGGTCCTCTGCGAGCTTGGCGGCTGGAGGAACGCCAAGACGGTGCTCGCCTGCTACCAGCAGCCCGATGAGGGACAGCTTCGGAAGGCGCTGGAGAGCCGCCGAAAGGTTCGGGCCTGAGAGCCCAATCGGCGGGAGTCAATCGGCGGGAATCCGAGCGGCGGAATCCGTAAGTCCAACGCTCACAACAGGTTCTGAACCCGCTCCCAACTGTTGTCCGAGCAGTACGAGC
>JAAXGQ010000187.1 GCA_012271265.1 Vicinamibacteraceae bacterium | reverse complement strand
CCTCGACCGCCGCAGCCCCCTGCCTTTGCACCGCAGCTGGGCGGAGTGGCTCTGGAGGCGGGGACTCGCCACCGGCGAGATCGTCCCCCTGCAGTCGGCCGGCATCGCCGCCTGGCGCTGCCACCCCGACGCCGGGGCGCTGCGCGAGGAGCTCGCCGCGGCCATCACGGCGGGGACCCTGACGCTCGCACCCGAGGGAACGGCGCCAGCGATCCAGACGCTCCAAGAGAAGGAAGGAGACAGAACATGAGACTGCAAGCCCAGGCGAAGGCGGGCTACTACCCGACGCCGCCGCGCGTCGTGGAGATGATCGCGAGCCTCGCGCAGGCTCGCAGCATGGGACGCGGCGAGACGACGCTGCGCATCCTCGACCCCTGCTGCGGGGCCGGGGACGCGCTCGCGCAGCTCGCCTCGGCCATCGAGCGCCCCGACGGAGCGCTGGTGGAGACCTACGGGGTGGAGCTCCACGCGGAACGCGCGAGGGAGGCAGAGAGCCGCCTCGGCCACGTGCTCGGCACGGACCTCTTCCAGACCTCGATCGCCAACGGGGCGTTCGGGCTGCTGTTCCTCAACCCGCCGTACGATTTCGACTCGGGGGAGGACGAGAAGCGCACGGAGCAGGCGTTCCTGCGCCAGACGACGCGCTACCTCGCGGTGGGCGGGCTGCTCGTCTTCGTCGTGCCGTTGCGGCGGCTTCGGGAGTCGGAGCGCTACCTCGCCTCGCACTACGCGAGGCTGCGCGTCTGGAGCTTCCCGGAGCCGGAGCGGCAGGCGTTCGGCCAGGTCGTCGTGACCGGCACGCGCAAGGCGGACGTCCAGTACGACCAGTACGCGGCCGTCGCGCTGCGGGAGGCCCTGGAGGGCGACCTCGAGGAGCTCCGGCAGCACCGCTACCCGGTCTACAACGCCCCCGCGACGGCGGACGGCGAGGTGCTCTTCGCCACCCGCACCGTCGACCCGGTCGCGGCGGCCCAGGAGTCGCGGCGCTCCGGGCTCTGGGTTTCCCCCGTGGTCAACGACGCGCTCTGGCCGGTGGAGGACTCCCGCACGCGGCCGCTCATGCCGCTGCGGCGCGGGCACCTCGCGATGCTCGTCGCCGCCGGCTTCCTCGACAACCTCCAACTCGAGGCGAACGGCGTCCGCATCCTCGTCAAGGGCCAGACCTCAAAAGAGATGGTCCTGGTGGAAGCGACGCCAGAGAAGGAGACCTACCGGGAGCGGCTGCGCACCACCGTGGTCGCCCTCGACCTCGACAGCGGCGAGGTCTCCGACATCGCCGCATAGACGGCCCAGCACCGACGGCCCGTCAGCGGGCTGCAGTTCACGAGGCCCCGCGGTCACCCTGATCGCGGGGCCTCGCTACATCACGACCACAGCAACAGAAAGGACCGAACCATGGACCTCGCAGCCTTCATCGACACCTACCGCGACGCCATCGCCCAGCGGGTGGTGGAGTCCTACCCGCCCCGCTACCGGCCCTCCGAGCTGGAGCAGCCGCTCCCGCACCTGCTGCGCCCTCCGTTGGGCGCGCAGGCCGACGCCATCCGCGGCGCGGCGCTCTCGCTC
>JAAXGQ010000186.1 GCA_012271265.1 Vicinamibacteraceae bacterium | reverse complement strand
GCCGGCGCTCCATGGGGCGGCGCGATCGGTAGGAGGCTGGCTGAGGGAGGGAAGGTTCGGCGCAGGCCGGCGAGGACGCCGGCGCTCCATGGGGGGGCGCGGTCGGCACGAGACTGGCTGAGGGAGGGAAGGTTCGGCGCAGGCCGGCGAGGACGCCGGCGCTCCATGGGGCGGCGCGGTCGGCACGAGACTGGCTGAGGGAGGGAAGGTTCGGCGTAGGCCGGCGAGGACGCCGGCGCTCCATGGGGCCGACGCTCCATCCGTCAGGGCGCCCCCCGGTATCCTCGATGGGTCGGGCGCTTCGCCGGAAGCAGCGACGAACGGACCGGAGGGAGGCGGACCCCCATGAGCCAGAGCCCACACGCCAGAGCGACCCCGAGGACCTTCCCGCTCCCGGCCGCCGCCGCACTCGTTGCGGCGCTCGCCGCCGGCTGCGCCGGAGAGCCGTACGACATCGTCCTCTCTGGCGGCGAGATCTACGACGGGAGCGGCGGCGAGCCCCGGACCGCCGACCTCGGGATCCGGGGCGACCGGATCGCAGCGCTCGGGGACCTCTCCGGCGCCGATGCCGGGATCCGCGTCGACGTCTCCGGGCTCGCGGTGGCCCCCGGCTTCGTGGACATCCACTCCCACGCGGTGCGCGGCGTCCTGCGTCACCCGCTCGCCGAGAACTACCTTCACCAGGGCGTCACCACCGCGCTCGGCGGGCCCGACGGCGGCTCACCCCTGCCGATCGGAGCGTGGCTCGATGCGTTCGAGGCCGAGGGGTCCGCCATCAACATGGGACTCACGGTCGGCCACGGCACCGTCCGCCGCGAAGTCCTCGGGCTCGAAGACCGCGCGCCCACCGACGAAGAGCTCGACGCGATGAGGGTCCTCGTGGAACAGGCGATGCAGGACGGGGCGTTTGGCCTCTCCACCGGGCTGAAGTACGTCCCCGGGGCCTTCGCCGAGACCGAAGAGGTCATCGAGCTCGCGAAAGTGGCCGGCCGCTACGGCGGGTTCCACGTCAGCCATATGCGCGAGGAGGGACTCGAGCTGCTCGAAGCCGTCCTCGAGACGATCCGCATCGGCGAAGAGGGAGGCCTCCCGACCCAGATCACCCACCACAAGGTCGTGGGGGCGCCGATGTGGGGGCAGAGCACGGAGTCGCTCCGGCTGGTGGACGAAGCTGTCGCCCGCGGCGTGGACGTGACGATCGATCAGTACCCCTACACGGCGTCTTCGACCGGCCTCACGATCCTGTTCCCGGCGTGGAGCCTCGAGGGCGGAGGCGAGGCCCTCGCCGAACGGATGGCCGATCCCGAGGCGCGCGCCCGCATCCGGGAGGCGATCGCGGCGAACCTCCGCGACGACCGCGGCGGGGGCAGCCCCGACAACGTCGTCATCGCGCGCTGCGAGTGGGACCGCTCGCTCGAAGGCAAGAGCCTCGGAGACATCCTCCGGGAGCGGGGACTGGAGTCGAACCTTGACAACGGAGCCGACCTCGCGCTCGAACTCCAGGCGCAGGGCGGTTTCGGGGGCGTCTTCCATGCGATGCATGAGGACGACGTCCGCCGGATCATGGCGCATCCGCGCACGATGATCGCCTCGGACGGAGGGGTGGTGGCGCCGGGGGAGGGCGTGCCTCATCCACGGAACTACGGGACCTTCGCGCGGGTGATCAGCCTCTACGTCCGGGAGGCCGGGCTGTTTTCGCTGTCCGAGGCCGTCCGCAAGATGGGCGCCTTTCCGGCCGAACGGATGGGCCTCGAGGACCGGGGCCGGATCGCGGAGGACTGGGTCGCGGACCTCACGGTGTTCGACCCCGAAGGCGTGGAGGAGCACGCCGAGTTCGGGGACCCGCACCACTACGCCACCGGAACGCACCATGTCCTCGTCTCCGGGGAGTTCGTCCTGCGGGACGGCGAGGTCACCGGCGCCCGGCCGGGGAAGGCGCTGCGGCTGAACCGCCAAGGGGCCGCGTCCAGCGAGGAATGAGCGGGCGCCGGCGCGTCGTCGCGATCGACCAGCTGTCGGCAGGAGACTGGCTGAGGGACCGGGGGTTCGGCGCAGGCCGGCGAGGACGCCGGCGCTCCATGGGAGGCGCGGTCGGCAGGACGCTGGCTGAGGGACGACGGTGCGGCGCAGGCCGGCGAGGACGCCAGCGCTCCACATGGGGGGCGCGGTCGGCAGGAGGCTGGCTGAGGGACCGGGGGTTCGGCGCAGGCCGGCGAGGACGCCGCCGCTCCATGGGGGCTGCTAGGAGCCTGCGCCGCAG
>JAAXGQ010000185.1 GCA_012271265.1 Vicinamibacteraceae bacterium | reverse complement strand
CGAAACGGGCTCTGAAACTTCGGACTAGCAACCCCGCCAAAGGATGCGCGAGTGCAACCGCCTCTGCGCAACCCCGACGCCCAACCCCCGGAGAGAGCTCGTGGCCGCCGCCCGGCGGCACCGGAGAAGACGTGATGAGGATTGCACGACCAAGCCCGGCCGACCTTGGACGGTGGGCACGGGCGGCAGCCCGCCAGCGGCGGCGAGACGAGAGGGTCGCCGCCGGCGCCCTCCGGCGGGCGCGGGGATCCGCGACGAAGCCGGCGCGTACCGGGCGGAGGCCGACAGGCTCACAACCAACTGCCTCGACGGCAGCCTCGGGGCATGGCACGCGGCCGAGCGCCGCGACCGCGCCGCGGGCCTGATCGACCCCAGAGGCGGCTCGTGAAGGTCAAGCGCGGCGCCCGCGCTGTCGAGGCGGCCGCCCGCAAGGCGATCGAGCGGGCGCAGCAGAGCGGTCCGCCGCGCGACGAGTACGACGAGCTGCAAGGCGCGAGGGCGCGCGGCAGCGTCCCGCCTCGGCCACAACCTCACCCGGTGGAAGCGCCGGGCGTACGCTCCCAACACCGCCGCGACCGCGTTCTGCAGGCACTGTCGCGCCGCCGCCCTCGTCAACCTCGAGCACGCCTCCGACGCCTACGGCCCCGCCCTCACGAACCGCTGCAGCGCCCCCAGGACCGATCCGCCCGCCTGAACGCCCCCAATGCGCGCCACGAGGAACGCGCGCGCCAACCCAATCCGCAACGTCGTCCCGAACCGGAGAACGAACCGCAGAGACCACCTCGCAAACCATGACCAGCATCAGACGACAGGAGGACCGGACCCCGGCGCCCGGGGTCCCGGCCTTCCGGATCACCGTGGAGCTGCCCGCAGCGTGGCAGAGCTACATCGCGAACCACGCGCCCGACGTCTTCGACGACATGGAGCCCGACGACCCGTGGAACCGGGCCGCCGCCGACCGGGAGGCCGCCAGGCTCGAGAAGGAGGGCTACGCGCTCCTCGGCCCGGTGATCGGGGCGGAGGCCGAGTTCGGCCGGCACGAGGGCACGCTCGGCGCGATCTCGACCTACGAGGCCGTGAACCACGACGTCCTCGCCGGCGACGACGCCGCCGGCATGTGGCGCTTCCGGCCGGCCGGCAGCGACACCGAATACCTCATCCTCCACCGCACGGAAGGCGTCGTCTGGCTGCCCGAGCACTGGCGGCGCAAGCTGGGCGATCCCGCCTGCGAGATCGACGAGTGCGACATCGACTGGCCCGACCCCGTCGGCGACGACCCCGCACAGCCTCCCCTCACTGATCTCGGCGAGATGCCGGGAGACTGGGACCCGCGCGACCGCACCCCGCCACCCCAGAGTCTCGACGTCTGGGACGACGATGCCTACGAGCGCACGGCCCGGGCGCTCGCCTCGCGCGGGTGGACCCTCGACCAAGCCCTCGACGGCTCCCGCTTCGGCGGGTTCCTCGGCCAGTGGGGACCGC
>JAAXGQ010000184.1 GCA_012271265.1 Vicinamibacteraceae bacterium | reverse complement strand
GATTGCGTCCGGACGGCCTCGGTGCAGACCCACGCGAGCAGCAGCCGCGGCAGGTTGCCGTACGGCAGCTTCGCTTCTCCGGTCCTGGCGAGCGTCAATCGCCATGGACCGTTGGCCCGGACGTATTGGAAGCGGTCGCCCGGGTTCGTCCGCGGCAGGGTGCACAGGGCGAGCAACCGCATCATGAACCCGGTGTCCGGCTCGGCCTGGCGAGCCTCGGCGAGGGCGTCGGCCTGGTCGTCGCGGGTCCAGTGATAGACCGCCTGCGGCGTCATCGTGAGCGGCGCGGGGTTGCCGATGTGCTCCCGGAACTCCTCGATGCCGCGGGCCTCGGCCCGCTTGCGTTCCCGGCGCCGTTCCCACTGCTGACTCACCGGCTCGGCCCTCCGCGGTCGGGATAGCGCGCCCGCTCCCGCTGCTGGTACTCCCGACTCTCGGACGAGGGTAGCTCCCGGACCTTTCGGTCCAGCTCGTTCTCGGCCGTCTGCGCCCCCCGCTCCAACCCGTTCTGGTCGCCGAAGCGGCCCTCCGACCATGCCCGCCGCGCATCCCGCCGCAGCTGCTCGATCCGCTCCCGCTCTTGCAGGAGCTGCTCGACGCGCGGTGACGGATCCGGCTGGGCGCGATTCCGGTCGGGAGGGCGGGCGATCGCGATCCTGGGATGTGCGGTGGGCCGCATCGGTGGCGGTGACGTCACGGACAGTGCGTCGAAATCCTTTCGGCGCTCGGCCAGGCGCCCCTGGAACTGCTGGCGGACCCAGGCGCAAGACTCCTCGAAGATCCGCCGGAGCTGCGGCAGGTGCCGTTGGATGACCTCCACGGCCGACGCGCGGCGCTCTGGGTCCGGCGCTGTCGACGTGCGGCGGAACTGCCACCAGCGCCGGCCGTGCTCCGCCTGGTGGTCGGCGAGGCGTCGGTGGTGCTCTCGGTCGATGGCTGGCCGGTGATAGGCCTCCTCGAACTTCTCGTACTCAGGGGGTGAGTACTGGAGCGGCTGGCGACCGCTGACGGCGCTGATCGTGTCCTTGACGAACTGGTCGTCGGTACCGGCGGTGAGCCGGCGGAACGTGTCGTCGGAGATGGCGACGAGGGAAAGGCCCGACCGCGAGTGCTGAATCGTCGGCAGGTGCGCCTCGGCTTTGTCGGCCGCGAGGTTGACCTGGTGCTCGTAGTTGACCGACGAGGACCTCGACGGCGGCGGGGCTTCTGCCGTAACGGGCCGCTGCTCCCCTCTCTCTCTCCCTGTGGGCGCCGTGGGCACGTCGGGGAGCGGAAGGTCGCGCTGGGAGCCGGAAGGTGCTCTGAGGGCATCCTCGCGCGTCTCTGGTGGCTTCTGGCCGGGGGCCGGTTGCGTCTCCGCCTGGTGGCGAAGGTCCAGTTGCTCGCGCTCTCGGCGGTGACGGTCCCGAACATCGGTCTGCTCAGCTCGATGCCGGGCGTACTGCGCTGCCCACTCCTCGCGCTCGGTCGCACTGCGATCCCGCCGGCCGGGACCTCGACGCCGCCGCGTTGCTGACGGCTGCTGGCCGGGGGCCGGCTCGACGGCGCGGGCACTCCGCTGGTGGCTACGATTCAGATCCCGGCGCTCCGCGCGGTGACGGTCCCGAACGCCGTCCCGCTCGGTGCGATGCCGGGTGTGCAGCTCTGCCCGTTTCTTGCGCTCGGCCGCGCTGGAAAGCCGGCCAGGGCTTCGCTGCTGCGCGGACGGCCGGCCGCGCTGTGCCGGCTGCTTGTCGGCTGAGTGTTCGAGGTCGGCCGGCCGCCGGCCAGGGCAGCGGACCCGCCCCTGCTCGCGCTCCCACGTCTGCGCCCACCGGCTCAGCGTGCGGGCATCGTTCGAGCACGACGCCGCCCGCCCGTCCTCCGGAGACACCCGGTTCACCACCACGTGCACGTGGCGGTGCGCTCGATCGGTGTGCTCGACCACGAGGGCCTGGCGATTGCCCATGCCGAGAGCTTCGAGGCTGCCCCGCGCCGCCGTGAGCATTTCCGCTCGCTCCGGACGCTCTTCCGGAGACCACGACAGGCTGAAGTGGTACACCGGCTTGTCGAGCTTCCGGCCGCGGGTGCTGACGTCCGCCAGGCGCTTCAGGGTGTCCGCCTCGCGGGCCGTCCCCGCCATGATCCGCGCCGCCGTTGCCGGGCGGCACTCCGGCAGGTTCTCCAGCTCCACCATCCCGACCCGCTCGGCCGTCTTCGGTCGCCGCTCGTCCAGCGTGCCGGCGTCGTGCGTCAGATACGCCACGACCCCGCTGAAGCTCTTTCCGCCCGCGTGAATCCTCGGAACCACGACTCACCCTACCGCGGCCGGCTGACCCGGCCGACGATCCATTCGTTCAGCTCGCGCAGCACCGACAAGACCTCGGCGTCCCGGCCCGCGTTCAGATGGCGCGCGACCTGGTTCAGGTTCGCGCCGATTCGGCGCAGCTCCCGGCGCTCCTCCACCGTCGCCAGGTCTACCGACGAGGGCGACCGCGCTGGCGACGACAGCGCCGCCTCCCGCAGGAATGACGTCGGCCGTACCCCGGCGCGGGCCGCGCGGGTCTCGATGAGCCGCCACTCGGCCGCGCTCACCCGCACCCCGAGCCGCTTCGTGCGGCGACGACCGGCTTCCAGCTGCGGCCGGCCCATGTCCTCGGCCGAGAGAGGTAATTGCGCAGCAATTACCTCTCTCGGGGGGGGGGTTCCCAGGAATCGGCTTGACACCGACCGGCAGGCGTGCAAACATCGTTGTTTGCGGGTTGGGCGCGGAGGAGGGCTATGTCAACAACGACTGTCGCAGTGAGGGTTTCCGAGGATCTGGCGCGGCGGCTCCGGGCGCTGGCCAACGGCCGGCCGGTGTCGGAAGTCCTGCGCGAAATGGTCATCGCGGGTGTCGAGAAGGCAGAGGATCGCGCCGCTGAGGAACGGCGCGCGTTCCTGGAGCAGATCCAAGCCGAAAACGCCTACTGGCGGAAGGTGTCGGGCTGCCGGAACGCCGATGAATGGAAAGCGAGGTGGGAAAGCGAAGGCGGGGGGCGCGAAGTGGAGGTCGAGTAGATGACGGCCGATGCGAAGTAACACGATGGAGCGACCATGAGCACCGATGCGAAGTGGGTTGTCGGGACCGGCGCGGCCGTGCTTCTCTCGGTCGTCGGGTCGGCCGTAGCGGTCATCGCCGTCATGGCGACGCTGGTAGGCGACGTGCGGGCGGACCTGCGCGTCATGGACGCCCGGCTCCGCGCCGTCGAGGTCGCCATCGCCGGGATGGACGGACGCTTGCGCGCCGTCGAGGTCGCCTTCGGCAAGGTGGACCAGCGGCTCGCCACGTTGGAGCGGCTGCACCTGCCGACGCCCGGCGACGGCGACTGAAACCCGAGGAGTGGACCGATCCACGAGGCCGGGCACCTGTTCCCGAGCCGGCCACGGGCCGGCCGTCGTGGTCGACACGGACCCGCAGCAGACCCTCGCGACCTGATGGCGGGTGCGGGTGGCGACCCGGCCGGAGCTCGCGCCCGGGAACGTCAGCCAGATGCCGGCGACGCTTGAGGCCTTGGCGGCGATGCGGTTCGCCTACTGCTTCATCGACACCCCGCCGGCCCTGACCGACCAGAACCGGCAGTTGCTCGGGCTCGCCGACCTCGTTCTGATTCCGACGCGTACGAGCCCGAACGACCTCTGGGCGCTCGGGGCGACGCTCGACCTCGTCCGGGAAGCCGGCACGCCGTTCGTGTTCGTGCTGACCCAGGCCAAGAGTAACGCCCGGATCACCGTGCAGACCATCGCTGCGCTTTCCGAGCACGGCCAGGTTGATTGTTGATGGTCCGAGGGTCCGAGCGGCTGTGGATTGATCGCAAACCGGATTCGGGAAGCGGGGGACCGTGCTCGATGACGCGGGCTTCGGGCTCCCGTTCGGTCCTCGGCTGATCCGCCGATGACAGCCGTGCTTGCGGAGGTCGAGGTAGATGCGAGTACAAGCGACGAAGACATACCAGGGGTTGCGCGCGGCGGGCGTGGACGAGGAAGCGGCAACAGCCGCGGCCGAAGACGTGGGCGGAGTCCTGGTGTCGATCCGGGTGCTCACGTGGATGGTCGGGGCGATGTTCGCGTTGACCGTCGGGGGCTTCACGCTGGTGCTCGGCGTGCTGCTCCGCATCCTGGAGAGGCTGCCATGACAAAGGTGGATGAAGCTTTCCGGGTCCGTGGCGGTAGTGCTCGGTTCCGCGGCGTTCGCGGTGTGCGCCGTGCCGTCCGGAACGGACGACACGAACGATAGGATTTCGCGCGGCTGTGGGGCCGGCAGCCACCGAGGACCCGGCAGGCCCCGGCCTCACGGGCCGAAAAACAGGGCGGCCGCCGCCGGCTTCGGGTTCCCCGACCCCCCCTTGGATTGAGGTTCGACTTTGCCCCCGCGAACGCCGGGCGGTCTACGCGGTGACGGCCGCCCTCGCGACCGGGGCGACGCCGTTCTGGTGGGCGCGGGCCTCGGCTCGCGGTAGCTCGGGCGTGGCGCGAAGGCTCGGAAAGGGGAAAGCGACGACCCATGACGAGACGCAGCATCGGATCCCTGGCAACGATCGTCGCCGCTCTCGTGGCGGCGTTCGGTGTTGGCTTGCTGACTGGCGCGGGGCACCAAATGGGGAACGGAGATCCCCCGTTCGTCCGCAACGTGGCCGCTGCGCCACGGATCCCACAGGGGTCGGGGCCGATGTTCCTCCGGTTGGTGGCCCAGACCCCGGCGGAGGTCGAGGAACTGCCGCCAGGAGCCATCCTGCCTGTCGTTTCGACCGAAATGGCACGGGCGGGCGTTGACGCTCCCTGCCCGGACGGCTGGCGACCGGGCAGGGATGAAGACGGGAGACCCATCTTCGCCCCCGCGCACGTCCACGTGAGGACCGATGGGCTCGTTGTTGACGGAAACGGGAAGGCAGGTCCGCTCGTCGGGCGCTTCGGGGTTGTGCGGATCCCTCTGCACCCGGTGTGCGCCAAGGAATAGAATTTCGCTAGACTTCGCGAAATAGCCGCCTCGCGAAGCAGCGAATGCAGACCGTCGTAGTTGCCGGGCAGAAGGGCGGGGGCGGAAGACGACGCTGGTCGCCCATCTCGCCGTCGCCGCCGAGCGCGCGGGCCACGGGCCGGCCGTCGTGGTCGACACGGACCCCCAGCAGACCCTCGCGACCAGAACCGGCAGTTGCTCGGGCTCGCCGACCTTCGTCCTGATTCCGACGCGGCTGGGACCGGGGCTCCGTCAAGCCCGGATCTGCCTAGTACTTGTGAGCACCCGAGGGCTCCGACCTGCGCCTTAGCGTGTATTTCCACACGAATCTGGTCGGTACCCTAGCGTGACGGCGGGGCCGGAGGTCATCGAGCGTCTGGCCCGTCGGGATGACGATCTCGTGGGCCGCCCGGGCGATCTCGGTGGTCTGGTCGGAAGGCGTGCGGCCGGCCGTCCAGCACGACGGCCGGCCCGGTTGCGGGCCTTCGTGAGCGCGCGCCGCACGTAGGGAAACGGCTCGGCGTCTCGATGCGCGGCTCGGGGTACGGGCGCGCCTGGTCGAGGCGGCGGACGAAGCCGAGCGTCACGCAGCCCAGCGCCGCGCTGGGCTCAGCAGATTCCCGGCCGGGGTGGGGCGGCAGGGACGTTGCTGCCCCCCTGCCGCCGGTCTGTCTCTGTCTACCGTCGCTGGATCTCGAGTTCGTCGAAAACGTTGCGGACGATCTCGATCCCCGGCGGGACGGCGAAGTTCGCCTCGTTCGCCGCGATGCGCCGGATGCTGGTGATCCTCTTCGCGGACGTTCCGAAGCGCTCCCCGTCCGCCGTCGTTGCATCGGTGCTGGACTCAAGGATCAGCACCGGCACCGGCACCGGGCCTTCGGCGTTGGAGGGCACGAACTCCCACGTCTCCAAGGTGCGTGTGAGGCCATCGGTCGTATCGGTCGCCGAGAGCCCGTGCAACAGCACCGGGCCGTGCGCTCGAGTTCCCAGATCCGTCGCTTGCACCGCCTCCGGTGGGATCTCGCTCTGCGAGATCGGCCGTGGAGCGCGCGGCGGCGAAGGGGAGACCGTCACGATCAACCCCGGCGGCGCGAACCTAGCGCTCATCGGACCTACGGTCCCGATCCCGGCCGTTGCGTTGAGCGCGTAGCGTACGTTCTGGCCGGGCAGGAAGATCTCGATGATCCCTCCGGCTTCCTCCCGCGCACGCGACCCGGCCTCGCCAGCCGTCGAGCCGCTTCCAGCGCCGGGCCAGACCCCTCGACGGCCGGGAGGCTATCCCGCTATGCTTCGCTAAATAGCCGTATCGCGAAGAAGCGAAGTGCAGACCGTCGTAGTCGCCGGCCAGAAGGGTGGGGGTGGGAAGACGACGCTGGTCGCCCATCTCGCCGTCGCCGCCGAGCGCGCGGGCCATGGACCGGCCGTCGTGGTCGACACGGACCCCCAGCAGACCCTCGCAACCTGGTGGCAGGCGCGGGAGGCGACCAGGCCGGAGCTCGCGCCCGGGAACGTCAGCCAGATGCCGACGAAGCTCGAGGCGCTGGCGGCGATGCGGTTCGCCTACTGCTTCATCGATACGCCGCCGGCCCTGACCGACCAGAACCGGCAGTTGCTCGGGCTCGCCGACCTCGTCCTGATTCCGGCGCGGCCGAGCCCGAACGACCTCTGGGCGCTCGGGGCGACGCTCGACCTCGTCCGGGAAGCCGGCACGCCGTTCGTGTTCGTGCTGACCCAGGCCAAGAGCAACGCCCGGATCACCGTGCAGACCATCGCGGCGCTTTCCGAGCACGGCCAAGTCTTCCCGGCTGTCATCCATGACCGCGTGGACTTCGCCGCGGCCATGACGGACGGGCGCACGGCCCTCGAAGTCAGACCCAGCGGGCCGGCCGCGGCCGAGGCCGCCAAGCTCTGGAAGCTCACGAAGGAGCGCTTGGGCGATTTAGCGCAGAGTCGCTAATCAGCGAAATCGCTAGAGGGACGTTTCCCGATGCCGAAGAAGCCGCTTGCCGTCAATGCCGATACCCTCCTCGCAACCAAGGGGAGCCCGCCGCCCGTGGCTGGTGCTTCGCTCCAGCGCTCGCAGCGGCCCAGTGACACGCTCGTGGATCTGAACTTCAAGGTGCCGGCTGAGTTCCGGCGGCGCTTCAAGCGTCTCGCGGTCGATGCCGACCTCAAAAACGTGCAGCTGCTCCGGCGCGCCGTCGAAGCCTACGAGCGCGCGCGGAGCGAGCCGGCTTCGGGCGATTCCGGGGCGAAGGCCTGACCGGCGCCGGTAGTCGATTCCCGAGCGGGCGCCCGGAATCTCGGGCGGATCCGGGCCGCCGCCGGGTAACAGAACCCCCCATTATCCGACCCGGTTCCGCGTCGGGGATGGGGTTGGCGGTGGCGGGAACAGTTCCGTCAGGCCCGGGCCTCGGAGGTTCGCTTCGGCCGGAGCCGGCCGGTCCGCCGCTGGCAGCGTGCGAGAGCGTCCTCGGCCGCGGCGACCGCGTCATCGTCGCCGGCCGCGAGCGCTTTGAGCAGGCGCCACTCAGCGCGGTCGACCTCGTCCGCCGCCCGCTCCCATTCCGTCGCCGTCTTCTGTGGCATCTTCCCAGCCGGATCCGGGGGCTGTCCCCCCGCTCTTCGCAGCAGGCGTCGCGCCGCTTCGGGGTCCGCCCTGGTCCGCGTGAGCACCCATCTCGTCAAGCCGGGTCGTGCAGACTTTGGGCGGTGGCGGGGGAAGCTGCTGATCGGGTTTCTGCACGTCTCTCCCTTGGGTTCCAGGTTCGTCATCATAGCCAGCCCGCTTCCCGGCCGCGCGAGCAGGTGGTCGGATGGACCGGGGTGCTGCTCGCGGCCGCAGGGGGACTCCTTCTCCCGTGGGGTTGTTGGAGGAGGGCCAGCTTTCTTGGCTGGCCCGTAAGGCGCGGTTGCACGGTCGGCCGCGGCAGTCACCCGGAGGGCCGGAGCGGAGCGGAGGACCCCGCGCCAGCGGGGTTGACGGCCGTGGTTGACCGTGCCTGAACCGGGATGCTCCGAGCGGAGCGAGGAACCTCGTTGAGCCCTCTACATGGTACGTGCGTAACTACCTGTTCTGAACTACCTGTACGTTGTCTTGGTGTTTCGGCGGTACCGACCGCCCCGAGTCTTGGTGTTTCGGCGGTACCGGACTGGCCCCGAGTCTTGGTGTTTCGGCGGTACCGGACCGGCCCCGGGTCGGGGTGTTCAGCGGTCTGAGGGCTGCGCCGTCGCCAGGGCGCGGCCGGCGTTGATCGCGGCGGTCACCGTGTCGGCGTCGTAGGGGATACCGGCGCGGGCCGCGGCCGTCTTGACCGTCTCTGCCAGTTCGTCGGTGTGCTCGGGCTCGAGCAGCTCCGGCCGCTCGGCGAGGACGCGGAACACGTGCCGGCGCAGCGCCGTGTGGTCCGTGTCGCCGGGGCGACGCCTGGCGGCGCCGGGTCGGCTGGAAGCGATGAGCGGCCGGGTCGGACGCAGCTCGAGGCAACCCCTCGGGGTGCGGTAGTCAAGTCCGGGCCAGGCGTCCTTGAGCTTCCGGAGCTCGCGGAGGACGTCGGTCCGGAAGTTGTCGACGGTCCGCTTATCGACCCTGGCCGGGTTCACCCCGAACTGCCGGTAGAGCTGCCGCCACGTCAGCTTGCACGGCTCCTCCAACCCGAACAGCCGGTACGTAAGCCACAGGTAGAGATCGAGCCCGAGCGAGCTGCGTTTCATCGCCTTCAACACGGTCCTGTCGAGCGGGACCGGGCACGCGATGATCTCGTTGAAGAAGTCCTCTCCCAACCGGATCGTGCTGTCCCAGAGCACCGGCTCTTCGGGTCGGCGCGGGTCCCACCAGAGGTTCATCCGGCTCGCGATGTGGCCGGCGACAACCTGGATCCCATGTTCCGTCTCGTGAGACAACTCGACCGACGAGCGGAAGAGGCGCTGCATCTGGTTCCGGAGACGGGTGCGCTCGCCGCCGCGACCGCCGCTGTCGGCCGTGATGCCGATGTTCCGCATGAACTCCGCGAGCGACCGCCCGAGGACGAGCGTCCGCGATTGCGTCCGGACGGCCTCGGTG
>JAAXGQ010000183.1:2272-7186 GCA_012271265.1 Vicinamibacteraceae bacterium | reverse complement strand
TGCGCGTAGGTGACGCAGAAGAGCGCCAGCAGGCAGAACACGAGGGAGGCGCCCATCACGAGCGTGACCAGCGAGGAGAAGATCACCGTGGCTCCCGAGGTCACGATCGAGAGCAGGTTGCCCGTGGACCATGCCGCGCCCAAGTGCGCGCTGTACGCCTGCACGAGCGCGGCCATCTCCGTGTAGCCCGCCGACACCACGTCGGACAGGAACAGGTTCTGGAGCCAGATCCCGCCTCCGGCGACCATCGCCGGGAACGTGAGGCCGACGCCGGGGATCGGAACGATGTAGTAGTGGAGCAGGGTGCGGGGGATCGCGATCNNGTGCCGCTGAACGCGATCTTGAGTCCGGTCCAGGCGACCATGACGGCGGCGAGCCCGCCCCAGAGTTGGAGCCCGAGCGCATGCACGTCGGGCGCGGCCCCGCCGACGACGGTGTCGAGCACCACGTCCAGGAAGCTCTTGAAGTCCTGAAGCTGATCGGCCGGGATCCGCGCCGGGACGTTCGGGTCGATGGACTGCGGGGGCACCTGCATGGTCGGCGCGCCCCTACCGGTAGAACGACGGGACGCGGAACAGGAGCCCGTCGCGGAGCGCGGCCCGGTTCAGCGAAGCCGCGTCCCGCATCGTCACGGCGAGCGCGTTCGCGCGTGCGCGGCCGTCATGCCAGCGGCCGAGCCATTCGAGGTGGGCGAGTTCGGCCTGCCTCGCCCGGCTCGCCTCCATTGCCGTCTGATGGGCGAGCACCTGGCCGAGGGCCGCGTTGATGCGACCTTGGCTCAGCGCGGCCGCGACTCCGGCCTGCTGGAGGGCCGTGTTGGAAAGGTTCCGGTTCGACGTGAGATCGCCGAACGAGCCTTGCGCGCTCTCGATCGTTCCGGCGAGCGCCGCCGCCGCGTCGAGCGCGGCGTAATCGAGCACGCGCCGCCGGTCGGCGGCCTCGCGGGCGCGGCGGTGGTCCTCCAGCGCGCGCGTCGCGGCTCGGGGCGGAAGGTCCCGGAACAGAGCCAGGATGTCGGCATCCGTCACCCGGTCGGCGGCGTTGCGGGCGGTTCTCCAGTGTTGCGTGATCGATCCCCCGGTCCCCATGTCCCGAACGGCATCCACCGTCCCGCGGGCCGGGCCGGTGAAGTCCGAGCGCCAGCCGAGCCCGTCGCGCACGAGGCCGACGGGATCGGCGGCAAGGTCCGAGAACGGCCGGAGCAGCGCGTCGATCTCGCCCTTGGCGGCGCGCTCCATGTGGTCGAGCTGGTCCTCGAGTTCCGTGAGTTGGCGGGCCATTGACCGGATCTGGGTGACCTGGTGCGAGATCTGCGTGATCTGGTTGGCGATGATCGTGGCCCGCTGGAACCAGCTCCCGAGGTCGAGCTGCGCGCTCGCGGGCGCGGCGCTGGCCAGCATCAGGAGCGGCACAAGAAGGGCGGGTGGGAGAATGCGGTGGCGCATGACGAAGTCCTTTCGTGTCATCGGTGTGTCGTATTGCGTGGGACGAGGACATCGGAGGTGAACCAGATGCGGAGCCTGTGGCCCGCGCGGACCGTGATCTCGGGCAGCCGGTTCAGGTACCGGTCCAGCATCGAGGTGGCGCTGCCCCCGAGTCCCTGCCCGACCCCTGCCCGGAGGCCGTATGGCGAGGCTCCGGCAAGCGTGAGGCCGCTCAGGACGCCGACCGCCCCTGCGGCCGCGAACGTCGAGAGGTAGCGACGGTTCACCTGGTCATGGAGCGCGCTCTCGCCCACTTGGTTCAGGCCGGTGAACTCAAGGTCCACCCAGCTTCCGTCGGGCAGCAGCAGCCGGTGGAATGAGACGGCGAGACGGCTCTGGTCCTGGGTTTCGACGGCCCGGGCCGTGCCGACGACGCGCGCGCCGCGCGGGACCAGCACCCGCTGGCGGTCGGCCGAATACAGCGGCGCCGACACCATGGCGAGCACCGGGCCGGGGAACTCCCCCGACAACTGGGTGACGAGCACCGCTTCGAGGAACGTGCCCTCGTGGATGCGTTCCCAGCCCGGCGGGTCGTGCGGCCGAACCAAACGGGCGGGCTCGGATGCGCGAAACGCGGCGGGAACGTCCGCCCGCAGTGCCGGGCCTCCGACGCCGGGCGCGAACTCTCCGGCGGCCAGCCCCGCCGCCATCTCGGCCTCAAGGGCGGCGAGGGATTGTCCGAGGGACGCAAGCGCCCCGTCGAGTGCCGCGTCGGGAGACGCGGGCGCCACGGGAGACGCCGCCGCATCCGGGGGGCCGTTAGGGTCCCGGTGCGACTGCGCGACGGGAAATGAGCGGAGCGAGCGCGTCCCGCGCTCGACCTCCTCCAGCCGAAGCGCTTCGCGCAACTCGAACTCGGCTCGGCCCATGCCGCCCCCGGCGCTGCCCGAACTCGCCGTCGTGTCCTGACCGGTCGTTCCTTGTCCAGGCGCACCGGACTGCCGCCGTTCCCGGTCCGCATCGGCCGCCGCCTGCTGGCTCTGACGGTCTGTTTCGTCGCTGAAGCGCCCGTCGAGCGACCGGCCCGTGCGGTCGTCCACGGGACGCGCTGGCGCGGGGGCGACTCCCTCGGTCGTTTCGTCGGGACCGGAGAACGACGAGGACAACAGCAGCCCGGCCACGAGCACGGTGATCAGTGCGATCCCGGCCTTCGTGACGAAGCCGCCCGGCAACGCGCCCTTCGGCTCCTTCATCCACTGCTTCCAGCGGCTCATCGCGCGTCCCTCGGCTCGAACCGCCAGCCGGCCCGCTTGTCGCCGATCTGGAGCCAGCCGTCGCCCAAGACGCGTCGCGCGATGTAGAGGCCGTGCTCCGTAAGGTCGAACGCGACCAGGCTCGGTTCGCCGTCCCGGAGTTCGTAGAGCGCCGGCGACTCCTGCGCGCGCGAACGGAGATAGGTGAACTTCCCGTCGTGCCACATCGCCTCGACCCGGAACGGCCGCTCGGACGCCTCCCTGTCCAGCCGGTACTCGAACCGGAGCCGCTCGGGGTAGGAGGCGCGGAACGCCTCGATCTCCGTCTCGGCCCGGCGTCCGGCCTCGGCGATCGCCGCCTCGGCCTCCTCGCGGGCCAGCCCCGCGGCATCGACAGCTTGGGCCGCCATCTCGCGGTAGGCGGCGACCTCGCTCCGGGCGACGAACCCGGGAGCCCCGGATGGAGTCTCTCCCTCCGCACCCGCCTCGACGCGCACGACCAGGTGGGGCGGCTTCTCGCCGCTTTCCGATACGAGGAACGAGTAGATGCGACCGGATTCGCAGACGAGCGCCACGTTCGTCGCGGCGTCCTCGGCCAGCGGCTTGAGGTACGCGACATTCGCCGCGCCGGTCAGGTGCCAGTACTCGGAGTCTCCGGTCACGAAGTCGAGGATCCGCTCCCCAGCCGGCAGCACGATGACCGTGGTATGGCGCACGCGCGCGCGGAGCCGGGGGATCCGCTCCTCGCCTTCCTCCGGCAACGGCACCCGAAGGTAGGCGGCATCGCCTTTGGCTTGCTGCGCGGCGGCATCGCAGGGAACCACAGCCAGGAGCAGCGTCAGCAGGACTACGACGATCCCAAGCAGGATCGCAGCGGTTGGGGTTGCCTTCATGGTGTTCACGTCCTTGTCGTTGTGGGGGTGTGGTGTCTTTGGCCCGCGAGCGCTTCGAGCGCCCGGACCAGGCCGTGCTTCGCCACGGCTTCGGCGCGCCTCTCGGCGTCCAAGGGCGAGGAGGTGTAGAGCCAGTAGCTCTCGGGATCGACTTCGAGCCGGAGCACCGCCGCCTCGTCCGGGCGGCGGAGATACAGTTCGCGCTTCGGAGTCAACTCGCGGATCCGGGCGATTTCCGACTCGTTCAGCCGGAACAGCGCCCCGGCCTCGTCGGGCAGTTCGGCGTTGGCGAGGAAGAGCTTGGTGGGGATCGATTCGAGAAGCGCAGACGCTCCGGACGTTCCCGTCACGTCCACGGCGGACTGCGTGGCGAGCACGAGCNNCACGACCATCAGCTTGAGCCGCGCGGTCTCGGCCGGGTCCTCGATCTCCAGGCGCATGCGTTCCAAGAGGTAGGCGAGCGCCGCCTCGCACAGGTCGGCGTGCTCCGCCGCGCCCGCCAGGTCGATCACCTGCCAGTCCCGGAACTCGATGTCCGTCGCGCCCGACGGGGGGTTGTCAAAGAACGCGCCCCACGCGCCGCCCTCCGTCCAGCGGCTCAGCGCGGGCCACATCGCGGACGGGAGCGAACCGGCCAGCACGCTGAGCGTGCGGCGCTCGGTTCCGAGCGCATAGAGGTCCTCGATCCGCGCCCGGATCTCGCTCGTGTCCGCGCCGCCCGCCTCATACCCTCCGAGCTTCAGGAGCCGGAGCACCCAGCCGGTGAGGAACTGGAACGTGCGCGTGGTGGCGGGTAGCGCGAAGGATGTGAGCCGGAGCGTCGGCTCCGACTCTCCGGGCGCGAGCTCCAGATACCGGCCCCCGAGGAACCGGGTCAGCCAGCGGTAGGAGCCGCCGAGGTCCAGGATCAGGATGCGCGGATCGTACTTGAGCGCCTCGACCAGCAGGAAGTTGAGCGTGAAGCTCTTCCCCGATCCCGTCGCCCCCAGGATCAGCGTGTGGCCCACGTCGCCACAGAACAGGTCGTAGCGGTACGCCGTGCGCCACGGCGTCTCGAACACCGCCAGCGGCTCGCGGTCCAGATGGCGGCTCCTTCTGTTCCCCCTCGGCGGCCCGAACACGGGCGCGAGGCAGGCGGCGAGCCCGGCCGAGACGAACACCTTCCGCACCTGTCGGCGCCTCGGCTGGGCCGGGAGCCGGGCGAACCACGCGGGCAGCTGGCCGTAGCGCTCCCGGATCACCTTCGCGTCGTGCGCGGCGAACAGGCGGCGCACGTCGCCGTCCAGCCGCTCGATAGCTTCGAGGTCACCGTGCAACGCGACGGTCAGCGACGCCTCGCCGTAG
>JAAXGQ010000183.1:1903-2122 GCA_012271265.1 Vicinamibacteraceae bacterium | reverse complement strand
CGGATCCGGCGCCGCGCCGCCTCCACCGTCCAGGGCCGCCATTCGAGCGAAACGGTCGCCACGGCGTCCAGGCAGTAGAGATCCTTGAGCAGGTTCGCGTGCGCTTGGCCGGGAGGCGACAGCAGCGAGTAGAGGATGACCGACTCGCCGTCGAGCCGAAGGTGGCTGCGCTCGGCTTCGAGTTCCGAAAGCGCAAGCCGCCAGTTCATGCCGCTGCCC
>JAAXGQ010000183.1:0-1787 GCA_012271265.1 Vicinamibacteraceae bacterium | reverse complement strand
GATCATCGCGCGGAACCGGCCCGCAGCCGCCTCGATCTCCGAGGCCAGGTAGGTGGTTGCCGTCTTGCCGCCGCGCTTCCGAAGCCGCTTGAACAGCGACAGCGGTCCCGGCCCGGCGACCCGGCCGACCGGACGGAGGCCAGGGTCGTGCGACCAGACCACGAACGCTTCCAGCCGCTGGACGCGCCCAGCGAGGAACGCGCTTCGCCTGCGGCCCGACAGGGACGCGATGTCCGAACCTCCGTCGTCCGGACCCTCGGCGAGGCTGGGACGCCGGAGCATGTGGAACTGGAGGCGCGTCTCGGAACCGAGCCCCGACAACAGCCGCTGCCAAAGACCGAGCACGCGGTCGATCTGTTCGGGTGGCCGGCCGTCCACGGCGGCGGGCCGGATCCGGCCCGCCGCGACCAGTTCGCCCGAACGGGTCAGGCAGGTGCGGCCGTCGTCGAGCCAGCCCCAGTAGGGCAGCTCCTCGGCCAGCGAGCCCGCCGCCTCATGGGCCCGGCGTTCGTCCGCGACTCTCACTTCGAGTCCGACCGGATGCGGAGATGCCACGGCTCGTCCGACCACTTGCCCGGATCGATCCGCGCCGGATAACGGGCGGCGGCCCGTAGCACCGCGAGCATGGCCGGGTCCCTCCGGCCAGCGAGCCAGCCCGCGCCGTAGCAACCCGCGAACACCATCCCGCCCGCCACGAGCGAGGCCGTCGCGTTCCACACCGCGACCGCGAGGGTCGCGCCCAGCAGGAACAGCCTCCGCTCCACGCCCAGCACCGTTAGCGGACGGTTCAGCGCCGCGTAGCCCGGCCAGCGCGTCAGACCCCGCATCAGAACAGCCAGCCCAGGAAGTTCACCGCGCCCACCGCCATCCCGATCCCGAAGATGATCCCGGCCAGCGTCCGCTTGCTCCCGCCCTCGCCGAACGCGAACATCAGCCCGCCCACCACGATCGCGATCAGCGACAGCCCCCGAGCGATCGGTCCCGTGAACTGCCTCTGTAGCTCGTTCACCGCGTCCACCCACGGACTCGTGCCCTGCGCATGGAGCGCGCCGGGCATCAGCATGAGCAGCACGGCCCAAGCGGCTCCCCGCATCGTCGTCAGCAACGTGCTCATCGTTCTTCGTCCTTTCCTTGATGGTTCGTGGACGGCGGTCCCTCCGCCGTCCTGCCCGCCGAGATCCGGTTGCGGACCCACTCGTCGACCTCCGCCTCGATCCAGCCCACGCCGTACTTGCCCAGCCGGACCGGGCGGGGGAAGGTCCCCTCCGCCATCCGCGCGTAGATCGAGCTCCGCGACAGGCCGGTGCGAGCTTCGACCTCCGGCCGCCGCAGCAGGCGCACGGGCGAAGTAGTGCGCGGATCCTTCGGCCCTTCGTTCATCGTCTTGGGTCTCCTCGTTCGTTTCGCTCGCGGTTTCCGCCTCCGGGACCGCCGCCGCGGAGGCGGATACCGCGCGCGATGCCGCTCCCGCTGGTAGGTGGTCGTGTACGCCAGAATCCGGTCGGCCGTCCGCAACGTCGGCGAGCGGCCCCTCGCGATCTCGCGCATCAGGTTCGGATCGCCGATCGCCCTGCGGCCGAGGGTGGACAGGGGCATGCCCGTGCTCTCGATGAACGCGTCCAAGCGCGACCTGAAGTGCCCTTCCAGCGTCTTCATGCCACAAACGTTGAAACGCTGTTCGCAAGGGGGTCAACTGGTAGGAAAAACCCGACATTCCAGAGCGTTCCTGAGCGTTCCAGCGGTGGGGTCAACCCGTTGGCTGCCGTCGCCAATCGCGCCCCCGTGCC
>JAAXGQ010000182.1 GCA_012271265.1 Vicinamibacteraceae bacterium | reverse complement strand
GGTGTCCTCACCGGCCACCGCCGGAGGCGGGCATGGTCCGTGGGCCTTCCGGCTCACGGTCGGTCGGCACGGCGGCGCGTTCGGCAGGAGACTGCCTAAAGGACCTTCGGTGAGGCGTAGTCCGGCGAGGACGCCGGCGTTCCATGGGGTGCGCGTTCGGCAGGAGACTGTCTACGGGACCTTCGGTGAGGCGCAGGCCGGCGAGGACGCCGGCGTTCCATGGGGTGCGCGTTCGGCAGGAGACTGTGTACGGGACCTTCGGTGAGGCGCAGGCCGGCGAGGACGCCGGCGTTCCATGGGGGGCGTGGTCGGCAGGAGACTGCCTGTGGGAGTGAAGGTGCGGCGTAGGCCGGCGAGGACGCCGGCGTTCCATGGGGGGCGTGGTCGGCAGGAGACTGCCTGTGGGAGTGAAGGTGCGGCGCAGGCCGGCGAGGACGCCGGCGTTCCATGGGGGGCGCGGTCGGCACGAGGCTGGCTGAGGAACCGAAGGTGCGGCGCAGGCCGGCGAGGACGCCGGCGCTCCATGCACCGCCGGCCTGCACCCGCGGCGTCCCCCCTCGGGGCGGCCGGTATGGTGAACGTCCACAAGCCAACCTCGCCCGCATCCGATCGTGACCGCCGCACCCATCCCCCGGCGCGTCCCCGCCCTTTTTCTCCTCGCGGCCCTCGCGCCCCTCGCATCCGCCCCGGCCGCGCCACCCCAACCGGAATCCCCTGCCGCCCGCGCCCGCACCCTTGCCGCCGCCGGCAGGCTCGAAGCCGCCATCGAGCTGCTCGAAACGGAAGCCGCGAACGACCCGCAGGCCCTCGTGGCGCTCGCCGGGCTCCTCACCCGCGCCGACCGCATCGCCGAAGCCGAGGCCACGCTCGCCCGCGTGCTCGCCACCGCCCCCGATGCGACCCCGCTGGCCGTCACCCGGGCCTCCCTCCTCTTTCGCCTCCACCGCTACCGGGAGGCGAAGGAAGTCCTCGACGCCATTCTTGCCCGGACCCGCGACCACCCCTTCGCCCACTATTTCCTCGGCGCGATCGCGCTCCGCCTCGACGATCCCGAAACGGCCGCCCAACACGCCGAGCGCGCCGTGGCGGCGTTCCCCAGGGGCGCGCGCCCGGCGCACTCCGACCCCCTTGCCGATGCCCTTGATCTGCTCGGTCAGGCCCGCCTGGAGCTCGGCGACCACGCCGCCGGCGAGGGAGCGCTGCGCGAAGCGCTGCGGATCCAGCCGCACCGCCCGGGCGCCCGCTACCTCCTCGCCCAGAGTCTTCTCGAACGCGAAGGCGTCGAGGACGGCATGGTCGAGCAGGAAATCTTCGCCGCCGCGCGTGCCGCGTCCGAGGCGGTCGGGCTGGGGACATCGCTCCTCGGCGACTCCGCCGCAGCCGAAGCGGAGTTCCGCCGCGCCCTGCGCATCTGGCCGGACCATCCGCTGGCGCTTCTCGCCCTCGCCAACCTCCTCGAGGCGACCGACCGCGAGGCCGAGGCGGCCGACCTCCGCCTGCGACTCGATCCGGGACGCTGATCGCCCCCGGCGCGGCCATAATTCCGCCCCGATGAGCGCGGACCACCCCAACCCTCGGCGCGGGCTCGACTATCGGGCTGCGGGGGTGGACATCGACGAGGCGGACCGCGCTCTCGACCGCATCCGGCCCCTGGTCGCCAGCACCTCCCGGCCCGGGGTACTGAGCGGCGTCGGGCACTTCGGCGGCCTGTTCCGACTGAACACGGCCGGCTGGCGCCGGCCGGTCCTGGTCGCGTCCATCGACGGCGTGGGGACCAAGGTGCAGGTGGCCCGGGAGGCAGGCCGGCACGAGGCGCCCGGATACGACCTGGTATCGCACTGCATCAACGACATCCTGGTGCAGGGGGCGGAACCGCTCTTCTTTCTGGACTACCTGGCGATGGGAAAGCTGGAAGCCGAGGTCGCGGAGGGCGTGGTCCGTGGCATTGCAGGCGCTTGCCGCGAGTTCGGCGTCGCCCTGCTCGGCGGGGAAACGGCGGAAATGCCCGGCTTCTACCCGGGTGGCGACTACGACGTCGCGGGGACGATCGTGGGAGTCGTCGAGGAAGAGCGCATCGTGGACGGCAGCGCGGTCGAGGTGGGCGACGTCCTCATCGGCCTGCCGTCTTCGGGACTCCACACGAACGGGTACTCGCTGGCGCGGGCGATCCTGTTCGATCGTCTCCGGCTGCAGGTCGGGGACACCCTTCCCGGGCTCGGGGAATCGGTGGCCGATGCGCTGCTCGCCCGGCACCGCTGTTACCTGCCGGCGGTCCGCCCCCTCCTCCGACAGGGCCAGGTACGGGCGCTGGCGCACATCACCGGAGGCGGCATGACCGACAACCTCCCCCGCGTCCTCCCTCCGGGAACCGGCGCCGAGGTGGATCTCGACTCCTTCCGGCTGCCGCCGCTCTTCCGGTTGCTGGCAGATGCCGGCGGGGTCGCCGAGGCGGAAATGCTGCGAACCTTCAATTGCGGTGTGGGTCTCATCGCCGTGGTGGCTGCCTCCGACGAGGCGGCCGTCCTTCAGGCCCTCCCCGGCGGGTTTCGACTCGGGGAAGTCACGAACGCCGGAGATCCGCCCCGCGTACGGTTCCGGGGCAGCCTTCGATGACCACGCCGATCGTCCGGACGCTTCCGAAGCCCGGCCGTCGTCTGGCCGTGCTCATTTCAGGTCGCGGATCCAATCTCCGGGCGATCCTCGACGCCATCCGGACCGGTGCGCTGAACGCTGAGGTCGGCCTCGTGTTCAGTAACCGCAGACAGGCGAAGGGTCTCCGGACTGCGAAGCGCTACGGCGTGCCGACCGCGGTGCTCTCCCACCGGGCCTTCCGGAACCGCCGGGCCTACGACGCCAGAATCGTGAAGTTGCTGCGCGAGCACCGCGTGGACGTGGTCTGTCTCGCCGGCTTCATGCGCATCGTCTCCCCCGTGCTGCTGGACGCCTTCCCCGACCGGGTGCTGAACATCCATCCGTCGCTGCTCCCGGCGTTCCAGGGGCTGGACGCTTCCTGCCAGGCGCTCGACTACGGAGTGCGGATCGCGGGATGCACGGTGCACTTCGTTGACGAGACGCTGGACAGCGGTCCGGTCCTGCTCCAGGCGGCGGTCCGGGTTCACGACGAGGACACCCACGAGACCCTGGCCCAACGCATCCTCAGCGTCGAGCATGAGATCTATCCGAGGGCCATCGGCCTGCTCCTCGACGGCGGCCTCCGGCGCCACGGCCGCCGCGTATTGCTCTCCGGGGCCGCGGAACGGGCGCCAGCGGACATGCCGACGGAAAGCGGGCGCCGGCCAACCCATGCCCGGTAAGGCCTCCGTCGCCGAGCAGATCGCGCTCCTCGAGAAGGGGGCCGACCGCATCGAGCCCCGGTCGGAACTCCGCCGGAAGGTGGAGCGGTCCATCGCGTCCGGAGCGCCGCTCCGGGTGAAGGTGGGTTTCGATCCCTCGGCGCCGGATCTTCACCTCGGCCACACCGTGGTCATGCGCAAGATGCGGCACTTCCAGCAGCTCGGGCACGAAGTCTGGTTCGTGATCGGCGACTTCACCGGGATGATCGGCGACCCCACCGGCCGCTCGAAGACCCGCCCCCAGCTCACTCCGGAGCAGATCCGCGAGAACGCCGAGACCTACAAGGCGCAGGTCTTCCGGATCCTCGACCCGGACCGGACCGTCGTCGCCTTCAACAGCACCTGGCTCTCCGAGCTCGGCAGCGCCGGGCTGATCCGGCTGGCCTCCCGCTACACGGTGGCCCGGATGCTCGAACGGGATGACTTCAGAAGGCGCTTCCGCAAGGAACAGGCGATATCGATCCACGAGTTCCTCTACCCGCTCGCCCAGGCCTACGATTCGGTGGCGATGAAGGCGGACTTCGAGCTAGGCGGGACGGACCAGCTCTTCAACCTGCTCGTGGGCCGGCACATCATGCGGGAGTACGACCTTCCGCCCCAGGCGGTGCTGACGATGCCGCTGCTCATGGGGCTGAGCGGTCCGGACAAGATGTCCAAGAGTCTCGGCAACGCCGTCGGCGTGACCGACCCTCCCGACCAGATGTTTGGAAGACTCATGTCGATCAGCGACGACCGGATGATCCACTACGCGACCCTGCTGACCGACCGCGCGCCGGGAGAGATCGAAGCCCTCGAGTCGGGCCTCGCCGACGGCAGCATCCACCCCAAGCGGGCGAAGCAGGAGCTCGCCGTCTCGATCGTCTCGGACTTCCATTCCCCGACCGAGGCCCGCGCCGCCCGGGACCGCTTCGAAGCAGTCTTCGCCCGAGGCGGGGTTCCGGAGGAGATGCCGACCCACCGGGCGGAGTCTCCGGTTCGCCTTCTCGATGTTCTGGCGGATTCGGGGTTGGTCCGCAGCCGCGCCGAGGGCCGACGTCTGCTCCGGCAGGGGGCGGTCTGGTTCGCCGGTCAGCGGGCGCCGGGAGATGTGACGGTCCCGGTCCCCGCCGAAGGCGCCGTCCTGCGGGCGGGAAAGCGCCGTTTCCTCCGCGTCGAGCGCGAGCCGCCGCCTCCCTGATCCCCGGCGCGTGCCAAGCGCCGGAGCTGAGCAGCGGCGAGAAGAAGTCGACCCTCACCGCCGCCGCATCGGCGTCGCGGCACTGCTGATGGTGCACCGACGAGGCGTGGCGCCGGCGCGCCCGAGAGTCCCTTCCCGCGGTGTGCGCCCCCGCCCCGTTCCCGCTTCGCGCCCGTTCCGCCCGTCCCGCCGCCGCGTGCCGCGCGCAAAGGAATTGCTGTTGCCGCGCCAACGCGTCCACGTGTATACTGACCGTTCGCCCTGCGGGGCGTCTCGGTTCACTTTCAACAAGGCAGAGCGAGCTCAGTCGAGCGAGCGAACACAAAACTTTTTTTCGAACATCAGGTCGAACTCAAACCGCCAGAACGGCGCGTTGCCCGGATTCCGGGCGCCCCCATGGGGTCATCTCCAGTCGGTCATTTTCCGACCGGCCGTCTCCTGACGGCCCGGGGACTAGACGCGTCCTCCCGGCACGGCGCAACGGCCGCCCCACCATCGGTGGACGGCTCGAAACGCCTGCTGCAGGAGCTGGCGGCGTTTGCTTTCCGGAGCCTCTTCGGAGGTTTCGGTTTTCAACTGGAGAGTTTGATCCTGGCTCAGAATCAACGCTGGCGGCGTGCCTAA
>JAAXGQ010000181.1 GCA_012271265.1 Vicinamibacteraceae bacterium | reverse complement strand
CACTGATTTTCACAGACATAAATACACTTAGTTTCTTAGGCTGAACGGATCGCCGGAGCGAGCGGCTAGGAGCGGGTGGCCCCGCGGAACACGAGCGGCCGGCCTCCGAGCCAGGGAATGGGCTGGGGGGCCAGCTTGGCGAGGGTCTCGAGCAGGGCGGGCAGGTTGCGCTTCTTTTTCAGTTCGACGGTGCAGCGGGTGGCGTCGAGGGTCGCGTCGGCACCGGTGCGCAGCAGTTTCTCAAAGAGCGTGGAGGGCGTGAGGCGCTGCCAGCCGGGAGGCAGCTGCAGGGCCAGCAGGCGGTAGAGGTTGTAGGCGAGGACGGTCATGGCGAGGTCGAAGTCGACCTTGATCACCATCGAGGAGGAGAGCCGGTTGAGATGGAAGAAGGCGAGCTGCTGGGAGATCGCCTTCTCGACCAGCCAGCGGCGGGCGTAGCGACGCAGGATGCGGGCCAGGGAGCAGTCGAAGTCGTTGGTCAGCAGCAGGGCGGGGCGGCGGCGGGAGCCGGGGCGGCGCAGGATGGTGATCTGGCGCAGCTGGCCATCGTAGCCGGGGAGGTGGACGCGCTGGTCGTGGGCGCGCACGAGGCGGGTGCCTTGGTGGACGGGCACGAGCAGCTGGCGGACAGTGGCGGGGTCGAGGGCGCGGGCGGCGGCGAGCAGGCGCTTGCCGCGGCGGCGGACGGTGACGAAGAGGATGCCGTCGCGGTCCAGGCGGGCGAGGTGGGCGTAGGTGGTGAAGCGGCTGTCGAAGGCGAGGAAGCGGACGGGGGGGCCGTGGCGGCGGAAGAAGTCGAGGAATTCGATGACGGCGGCGGCGGCGGATTCGCGGCGGATGCGGGCGTCGGCGCGCAGCAGCAAGCCGCTGTCAGGGTCTTGGGCAAGAGCGGCGGAGAGGCCGGCGAGGGCGCGATTGCGGGACCCGGACCAGTGCTTCTGGAGCGTTTTGTCGTCCCCCCAGTGGGGGAGGGTGGTGAAGTCGAGGTTGGCGGCAGCGGAGGCGAGGCCTGCCTCGGTCCAGAGACCGGCCAGCTTGCCGAGCAGGCTCTGGTTCATGGCGCAGGTGACGCGGTCGGAGTAGGAGGACATCCAAGCGGTCTTGGGCAGGACGTTGAGTCCGGCGAACAGGCCGAGCCCGCGGTCCATGCACCACAGGTCGTCGCAGGCGTAGCGGCGCACGCTGGCGCACTTGAGGGCGAGGAAGGCGAGCACGGACTGCAGGGGGGGCAGGGCGGAGGAGCCGGGATAGCCGGCGGAGGCGATGGCCCGGTCGATGCCGAACTGGCGCAGCAAGGGGAGCAGGCAGAGGATGCCGGCGGCGGACTCGCACTGGAAGCGTTCCGGCCGGGAGGGGTCGAGCAGCGCGCTGGCCGGGGCGGCGAGCGGGGCGGGTCCGCCCGGGAGCCGTTCGGCGCGGGCGCGGCGCGGCAGGCGGGCGAAGCCCTCTTGCTTGAGGAGGCGGTCGATGGTGCGCTCGGAAGGGGCTGCGTCGGCGGTGGCGTCGAGGCGGGCCTTGATGTCGGGGACGGAAAGGTTGAGCTTGCGCAGCTCGACAATCTCGTTGCGCAGAGCGGCCGAGAGGGGGGCCGGCGGGCGGCCGCGCCGCGGCGGCGGGCGGAAGAAGGCGGCGGCGGGGTCGTCGAGCTGGCGGAAGTCGCGGGTCATGGCGTAGACGGTGGAAGGGGCGTAGCCGAAACGCCGGGCGACCTGCTCGGCGGACAGATTCTCGAGGAAGAAGGCGCGGAGCAGTTCGTAGCGGAGCTGGCGGGGATGGGAGGGGGCGGCGAAGAAGTCGGCGGGGGCAGGAGGGGGCATGCGGGCCTGACCTAGGTATAATAACATAACATATTTGAAATGTTCAGACCCATAGAATGATGGATTGGGGCGGAAACGGTCGTTTTAGGGAGGGCGGGACAGCGGGAACGGCGATCTACGGCCCCTAAGCGGAGATGGATGGCACCGCACCGCGGCCGACATCCGGAAGCGGATGAGCGCTGTGGAGTTCCGTGCCGCGTCGCGAACTTGCCCTCGCCGACCCGAGCGCCAGAGACATCAAGGTGCTCGTGCGGGCAGCGAGCAAGCGCTCCGGGCCTTGCTGCGCGTAGCTGGCGCTCAGACCCCATTCGCAATGCTAGTAGAGATTAGGGCATATAACCGCCGTGAAAATCAGTG
>JAAXGQ010000180.1:5311-6175 GCA_012271265.1 Vicinamibacteraceae bacterium | reverse complement strand
GCAGCCACACCGTGCGGGTATCGCTGTAGGGCGCTCTCGCTACCGGGTGTTGGTCGGCGGCAATGCCGGGGTCGTCGCGGTCTGATTGCTGATCCATTCGTGTATCCTTGAGTTGCTTCCCACCCGCGCGCCGCACGCCCGGCATGCGATGATTGGCGCCGAGAGGACTTCAAGAAATGAGTGGACGACTGAGGCTACGGGTGGCGGTTGTCATCGAGCCCGACGGCGATGGGTACCATGCGTACTGTCCGGCCTTGAAGGGACTACACGCTGCAGGCGAAACCGAGGACGAAGCCGTCGAGGGAGCGCGCGTAGCCGCACTCGCGTACCTTGAGAGCATGGTGGCCCATGGGGAGCCCATCCCAGTGGGACCCGAGTGCAGAACCGTAACGGCGAACGAACGCGTGCCCATCCCGGCCACCGCCGTACTGAAGCCTCTGGAGTTGTCGTGGCCTACTCTTCAGCCACCTGGAATCAGCTGAAGGGACTGACCCTCAAGGAGCTCGCCAAGGCGCTGAAGCGAGACGGATGGACCGAGGAACGGCGATCCGGGGCGACGGTCGGGTTCATCAAGACCATCGGTAACGGGGCTGCCAGCCGACGGCGAGTGGTGCTGCACGTGCATCCCGGAAAGAGCTTTGGACCCCGCCTTCTGAAGGCGTTGCTTGATGACATCGGCTGGTCGGAAGAGGATCTGATCCGACTGAAGCTCATCTGGAGGTTGTCCTCGACGGGCCGGCGATAGCCATCGGCGTGAACGCCCACGGGTACCGGTCCACCGTGGACCTGGCGGTACCGCACCTCCAAGGCGAGACGCGGCGAAATAACGGCCCAACCCCGGATTCGCTTCTCCCGGCAGGCGGC
>JAAXGQ010000180.1:1172-5171 GCA_012271265.1 Vicinamibacteraceae bacterium | reverse complement strand
AGGAACCGGTCGAGGGGCCGGCCGACCTCGGTGGCGGGTCCGGTGAGGGTCACGATCAGTCCGGTGCGGAGCGCGATAAGCGTCCTCGCGCAGCTTCCGGCCGGCAGCTTCGCAATCACGGCCTCGCGCCGCGGGCTGCGCGGGTCGCTGGCCGACGCCGGGGCCGCGAGCCAGCCGCGCAGGCGCTCGTACGGCGTTCCCCTGCGCATGCCGATAGCCGGGCGCCCGGACCCGGGCGGCGCGTTGATCGAGACGATCGCGCGGTCCGTCGCTCCGGCGGCGCGGTAGCGGATCGCGTCCTCCAGCCAGCGGTCGGCCTCCACGCGCGACTGGGCGAGCCCGATCCTCGCGTGGCCGCGGCGGGTGATCACGGCCACGCGGGTCGCGGCCGTCAGAGCCATCGGCACACCAGTCGGCGTTCCGCGGGCCGGCTCGGGCGGGCGCGGCGGCCGGGCGCGCGCGGGATGCCGGCGCGGCGGCTGCTCTTCGGGATCCCCCGGCGGAGCGTCTCGGCGATCCACGCCGTCACCGCGTCGGCCGCCGCGGGCTCGCCGCCGTAGCCTCCCGCGACGGCGCATTCGATGACGTGGGCATCGAGCGGGCCGTCGCCCTGGCCGGCCGCGGCGGCGGTTACGGCCGCCTCGTCGAGCTCCCGGGCGAAGTGGGCGATCGCGGGCTCGTCCAGATAGGCGGCCACGGACCGCGGATCCGTCCCCTCGAGTCCTCTTGCCGGACGCAGCCGCGCGTCGGGCCACACCAGCCAGTGGCGCGTCGGCGCCGACCCTGTGTTGCGGACCAGACTCCCGATCGGCACCGGCTGCGGCCGGGCCGGGTCGAGGAGCATTCCCATCCAGGGTTGCGGACCGGCGATGACGTCGCTTAGCACGAGGGCGGGCTCGGGCACCCACGGGTCCGGTGTCACGTGCTGCGCGCCGCGCGGGTCGGCGCCGGCCAGTTGCGCGAGCCGCCGCGGCGTGAGCCCGCGGGGTCTCACCCGGGTGTTCCTGAGCGGTCGTCCAGCCCGGTGGACCGCGTAGTCCTCCGGGCGTGTGGGCGCACTGGGATGCAGTCCGAACATGGTTCGATACTCCTTTCGGGGCGGATGTGCCGGGGGTTCCGACGGTTTCGGTTCGCCGAGGTCCTCGCCCGGGGGCGGGCTCGCGTCTGTTAGAGCGGGAGCTGCGGTGCGGTGCGGCGTCGGCGCTGTGCGTCGACGCCGCGTGGACGGGCGCTTTCGGCGGATGGCTGGGTGCTACGGATGGCGATGCCGGCAGTCCGGCTCAGGCGAGGGCGTTGACGAACGTCCGGGCCATGCGCCGAGCGCGGTCCGGCTCCCGGGGGCTCGTGCCGTCGGTGAGCACGCAGCGCGGCGCGATGCAAGGCTCGGGGGCGAGTTGGCGACGCGAGTCTACTTCCGTGTGTTGACCCATTGACAAGGTTTCAGTTGGTGCGCGAGGATTCCCCAGGTCGGTTCCCAAGGGAGTCGAGCTTCATCCCCGGGGTCTGGTGCCCTTGTGCGCCACACGCCGGGGTTTTTCGCTCGAATGGCACGTTGGGCCATGCTCTTCATCGACGGTAACAACTGGTACCGGTAGCCTCAGGGGCCTCGGTGCGGTCGATCTCGGTCGACCGGGCTGGTGACGCCGACCGCGGCCCGCCCTTCCCGTCCTACTGACCGGCTCACTCAACCGCGTATCCAAGTGCTACTGCGTTTTCGTGAACCCGAGTGTCCCGTGTCACGACCACGACCAGCGGGGGCGGCTCGTCGATCAGCTCCGTTGTCGCCAGGTGCACGGCGTCGAGCGTGCGAATCGGCTCTATCGGGAACGGCCTGCGGACGCGAGCGAGAACCGCGTCGGTGACACCGACCACGTAACAGCGAAGCTCGAAACGACGGAGCGCCCCGACTGCCGCCCGCTCCTCGTCGGCCGTCAGCCGCGCGGTCGCGCGCGCTCGAAGGATCGCCCGTGCGGTCTCGGCACTCGTCAATGCGGAAGTGACCTTCCGTCCGCGAGCGCGGATCGATTCCAGTGCGTTCGAGTCACCCTCGAGAAGGGCGGCGACCAGCGCGCTGGACTCGATGTACCGCACACCAGCGGTTTCCGGGGTCGAAGGCGGCACCTTGGCGCTACGCTTCGCCGCGTTCGGCGTCAATCAGCTCGGCGGCGGTTCCCGCGGGAAGCCTGATGTCCGGCCACGCTTCTGTCGGGTCACCGGCTTCGAGCGGTGGGCGAATCACTCCGGAGGCGACGAGCTCGTCGAAGCGCCTGGACGTGCTCTTCGCCGTTGCACCTGGCTGGACAAGCTCGGCGACCACGCGGCCGTGAGCCGTGATCACGATGCGCTCGCCGGCTTCGATCCGGCGAATATAGCGGCTCAGGTTGTCCTTGAGCTCGCGAATGCCCGTGGAGGTCACAGGACTTGCTTGAACGGATTGTTTCGCCATTTCGGATCCTCGACAGTCAGTGGTCACGTCCGACCCGCGTTCCCGTCGGTCCGCCGCGGAGCCGCGCCCGTAGAGCATAGCCACATGTAGCCTCACTCGCAAAGCGTGCCGGCCGGTTCCGGTTCGCCGAGGTCCCCGAGCTAGGGGGGCGGGTTTGCTAGAGCGGGGGCTCCGGTGCGGCCCGGCGTCGCCGTTCTCGGGTGACGCCGCGCGGTCGGGCGCCTTCGGCGGAAAGCTCGGTGTCGCGGACGGCGATGGCCGGCAGTCCGGCGCGGGCGAGGGCGTTGACGATCGTCCGTGCCACGCGCAGGGCCCGGTCCAGCTCCTCGGGGCTCGCGCCGCCGGTGAGCACGCCCAGCGGGTCGTGGCGCAGCCGGTCCTTCGTGGTCCACTGGGCTGCGCCGAGGAGCTGGTCACGCTTCGGGTTGCCGGTTACGAAGAGCGCGCGCTCTATCGTCCGAATGTCGGCGACCCGGTGCCGGCGGGCCGCGGCGCGCACGATGCGGCCGCTCGCCTCGGTCAACCGCAGGCTGCCCGACACGAGCCGGTCGACGGCGTCGTAGCGGCTCCGCGGTCGGGGGCGCTCGGGCGGCGAGTCGCCAGCGTCCTGCCCGGCCGGCTTGCGGGTCCGCTTCTTCTCGTCCTGGAGCAGTCCGTGCTCGATGCCGGTCGGCGTGCGCTCGACATCGCGGCACGGCTCCATGCGGATGCGGGCGATCGCGGCGCCGTCGCGCACGGCCTGGTCGTAGGCGTTCCAGCCTCCGCCGCACTCGACGACGGTGCCGGGTTTCGCCTGGAGCATTCTCGAGGCGTACTCCAGCGGCTTCTCCCCGCGGCCCAGTCCGGCGGGGCGCGGCGGCGGGGCCAGGGTCGGGTGGCCGCGGCGGTCCGCCCAGCCCAGCGCCGCTCGGGACGCGCTTCCGCCGGCGGCGATCAGCGCGACGGGACCGCGCTTCGCGACGATCTCCTCGAGGTGGGCTTCGAGGATAGGCGTCTCGCTGGCTTTCAGGCTCCCGGTCACCAGGATGCGGTGGCGCCCGGCGCCGGGCTCCGGTTCCGGCGCCCGGGCGCGCGCGTCTTCGAGGACGATGGCGGCGACGTCGTCCGGCATTCCGCGGCGGCGCGCCCCGTCGAGACTGCGCTCGAGGCGGGGCAGCTCCCGGGTCCCGAGGTCCACGACGGGGACCCCGTGCCGCTCGGCCAGCCGGATCGCCATCCCGGTGCCGCCCTCGCCCGCTCCTTCGGGCGTCCAGCAGATGACCACGTCGCTCGGCGGGGAGCTCCCGGGCTCGGGCCCGAGGACCTGGTGCACGTTCCTCACCATGAGCTTCTGCACCGCTTCGCGGAGGACGTGCCAAGCCGGGTGGGCCTGTCTCGCCAGGTCGCGGTTCGCCTGGCTGTTGATGCCGACGCGGGTGGCGGCGCCGTCGGCCGCGCGGCCGTTGAACCCGGGCCAGGGCAGCCATATCTCGCGGGGACCCCGTTCCTTCTCCGCGCCGGTCTCGAACGCCGTGTCGGCGCCGTCGGCCGCTCCCGAGCGCAGCGTCCAGCCG
>JAAXGQ010000180.1:0-1085 GCA_012271265.1 Vicinamibacteraceae bacterium | reverse complement strand
GCTCGGTGGAGTCGTCGGCTTCGGCGCCGGCGGGTCCGGGGCGGCCCTGCCGGCCATGTGCCTCAGCCACGCTTCGGGCGTCTCGATCGCGGCCCGCGCCCTCGCGAGGCCCACCCCGGCGACGATCGCGGCGGCCTTGGCCTGGCAGGCGAGGGCACCTGGCCGGTGGAACTGGTCCGTGAACCCGTCGTACCGCTGCAGGCGCTCGACGACCCCGTGCCCGCAGTGCCGCAGCGTGCTGCGGGTCCAGAGCCAGTCGTAGAAGGCGGACCCGGTCTCCAGCGGCCACTGCCTGCCCTCGTGCCGGAATCCCGCCAGCGGGCCTTGCCCGCGCCGCTCCCGGTCGCGGCGTTTCGCTTCGTATCCGGACTGGGACACGTGCGTGTCGGGTCCGCCGTCCCCGTAGCACTTCGCGGCCTGGTAGACCGCCTCGACCGAGCGCCGGTGCGGGTCGCCGGCGGCGGGCAGGTTCATCGCGCTGAGGTCGCGGCCGAGGCGGTCGGAGCTGCGGCTCGATATCTCGAGGGTGCGCCGCGGCCGGCCGTGCTCGACGGCGGCGTGGAACGGCGGGTGCGGCGCGGGCCGGAACCAGGTCATCGGTCCTTCCTTGTTCGGTTCCTCATCTCACTGCTCCCGGGCATCACGACCACGCGAGGCGGTTGCCGGCGATGATGCGCCGGCCCGGGCGGCGCGGGCGCCAGTCTTCCGGCGCGTGACGTCGCGGCCGGCGCACCACGTCGGGGTCCGCGTGATTGCACGCACTCCGGCGCCGCGCCGCCCCGCGCGGGCCGGGGACGGTGATGAGGATTGGGTCTATGCTAGCTCAGTCCCCGCAGAAACAGGACACGGCCTCGCTGGCCTCCCGTTCCTCGCGGAGTTCGTCGAACGGCATCATGGGCGTGTTCTTCAGGTCCTCGTAGGTGTAGCGCATCAGGAAGCGCGTGAGCTCCGGCTTACGCACCTTCCGCGCGACGGACCGCCGGAAGCGCTCCTGTTCGATCCACCACGCGGCGCGCTCCGGGTATTGGGTGATGAGCCGCATCAGCTTCCAGCGGCCTTTACAGTAGAGTAGGGCGTAGGCGCCG
>JAAXGQ010000179.1 GCA_012271265.1 Vicinamibacteraceae bacterium | reverse complement strand
CGCCCCCGCCAGCCCATGCCCATCGAACCCACCCCGAGAAGCCGCGTCCGCCGGCTCCCCGCGCGCGGCACGCACGATCCGGCGGTGATCCACGGCATCCTCGACGAGGGTCTCGTGGCGCACGTCGGCTTCTCCCACGAGGGGTCACCCTTCGTGATTCCCATGGGTTATGCCCGGGACGGTGACCGGCTGCTCCTTCACGGCTCCCGGGCCAGCCGGCTGATGCTCCAGCTCGCGACCGGCGTCGAGGTCGCCGTCGCGGTCACGCTCCTCGACGGCCTGGTGCTGGCCCGGTCCGCGTTCCACCACTCGATGAACTACCGCTCGGTGGTGGTCCTGGGCCGGACCAGCGAGGTCCGGGACGAGCCCGAGAAGCGCCGCGCTCTCGATGTGCTGCTCGAGCGCCTGGTCCCGGGGCGGCTCGGCCACGCCCGGGAGTCGAACGCGATCGAGCTGCGGGCGACGCGGGTCGTCTCCCTGCCCATCCGGGAAGCGACGGCGAAGACGCGGAGCGGCCCGCCGGTGGACGATGCGGAGGACATGGCTCTTCCACACTGGGCGGGTCTGGTTCCGGTCACCACCTCCTTCGGGCCGCCGGTTCCGGCGCCGGATCTTGGCCCGGGGCGGGAGATGCCGGACCATGCCCGGAGCTACCGCCGCCGCCTGGATCCGCCGGCGCCGGTCCCGCCGGTTGACGGATAATCCTTCGTACACCATGAGGATGAGGGCGCCCGGCCGCTTCCGCCTCGCTCTCGGGCTCGTCGCCGCCGCCTTCGGCGCGGTCATCTCGGCAGTGCTTCTGCTGCGCCACTACGGGCTTGACGCCGGCGCCCTCGCCGCCGCGGCCTGCGACGCCGCCGGAGGAGGCTGCGAGACGGTCGCCGCCAGCGCCTGGTCGGCCATCTTCGGCGTGCCTCTCGCCGCGGTCGGGCTCGCCTTTTTCGTGTGTCTCGCTTTCCTGCTGGCGCTCTCGCTGGTGGGCGGCGTTCCGATCACCGGCAGCCCGCCTCGGCTCGCTCTCTTCCTCGTGACGCTGGCCCTGATCGTGGACGGATTTCTCTTCGGGGTCCAGGCGCTCGCGATCGGCGCCTACTGCCCCCTCTGCCTCTGGACCTACGGAGCGAACGCAGCCATGTTTCTCACCCTGCTTCCGGCGCGCCGCCGGCCCCGAACCCCCTCGGCCGAGGCCGCGGCTTCCCCTCGCCGCCAGGCCCCCGCCGAGGTTCTTGCGGTGAAGGCGTTCTGGCTGACCGCCGCGCTCGTCGCGGTGGCGGTGCTGGTCATCAACGACGGACTTCGGGTCAAGGGCGAGGTGGCGGAGACCATGGGCGATGTCTCCATCCTCGGTGTCCGGGGCAGCGCCGGGACACCGCTCCCGCCGGGAACGCCGCGGTCGGTGAGCGCAGCGGGCCTGCCGGCGCAGTGGCGCAACCCGCCGTTCCGGCAGCAGCCGGTTCGTGATGTCAACCTCGACGGCGTGCCTTTCCGCGGCGCCGACGATGCGCCGGTCAAGATCGTCACCTTCTCGGACTTCCTCTGCCCGTCCTGCCGGCGCTTCGCGCTCGCCTACGACCAGTACGCCGAGGGGGCGACCGGGCCCCACGTGTCGCTGTACTACCGGGCCTACCCGCTGGACGGGACCTGCGCCCAACACATTCCCGGAACCCCGCATCCAGGCGCCTGCCACGTCTCCCGGGGCGCGATGTGTGCGAGCCAGCTCGGCGCCTTCTGGGAGTACCACGACCAGGTGTACAGGTTGCCGCCGGCGAATCCATCTCCCGCCGACGTCACCGGGATCGCCGTTCAGGCCGGGCTCGACCAGGAGGCGTTCCGGGCGTGCCTCGATACGCCCGAGACGGAGTCGCGCCTCCAGGAGGACATCGCCGAGGCCGTCCGGCTGGGGGTCACCGGCACGCCGACCATCTTCATCAACGGGCGCCGGTTGCCCTCGCTGGAGGAGTTTGCCGACGCCGTCCTCTGGGAACTCGAAAAGGCCGGCGTCGAGACGCCCTGATTTCCTTTCTCATCATCAGCTGACGGGCCCGGAAAGGGTCCAAGGAGGCTTCTGCACATGCACGACGTGAACTACCTGGCGGTCCTCGTGGCCGGCTTTCTCCCGATGGTTGTGGGCATGGTCTGGTATGGCCCGCTCTTCGGCAAGCGCTGGCTGGAGCTGATGGAGACCACGGAGGAGGCCATCCGGAAGGACTTCAACCCGCTGAAGACCTATGGCCCGTCCGTCGTTCTCTCCCTGATCACTGCCTGGGTGCTGGCGCAGCTTCTCAGCATGCTCGGCGACGGCGGGGGTGGCGGCGCCAGCGTGATGTCCGGCGTCCACATCGCCCTGCTCGTGCTCATCGGCTTCAACCTGCCGCTGCAGCAGCAGGGGGTCACGTTCGAGAAGCGCAAGCCGGGCCTGGCGAAGCTCAGCTTCGGTTACAACGCCGTCTCGATCCTTCTGCAGGCCATCCTTCTGGCCATCTGGACCTGACCGGCCAGCTCAGGAGAGCGACTCAGCGCGGGGACGGCCTGGAGGCTGGCGATCCAGACTGGCGCGCCGCATGCGCGGGCGGGGCCGGTCAGGGGCTGGAGCGAGCCTCTCGGTCCGTCTCCGTCGCGGTGGGGGCGGGCCGTTCTCTGAACTCGAAGTCCTGCTGGCAGCACCAGCAGGGGCCGGGCATGTGGGCGGTGATGTTGCAGGTGAAGCAGAAGTAGTAGGGCTCGATCCGTGCTCCGTCCTGCACCGTGTAGAGGCGGATGATCTTGCCGAGCCGGTCTTCCTGCCAGAGGGTGACTTCCAGCGGATGCACGTTGACGCGGGCGTCGGTGAGGATTTCCGCCCTCAGGTCGGTTGGGTCCAGCCGATGGATTGTCCCGTCGGGCGACTCGATCCCGAACGGCTCGCCCAGGCCGCACTGGCCCGCAGGCCGCGGCTCCTCCGCACCCAGGCAGACCGCCACTCCCGTCACCACGACCTCCCGGCCTTCGGCGGCGCGGGCCGGAACGGCAGAGCCGGCCGCCAGGATCAACAGACTGCCGGCCGCCTCGCGTCGTCGCATGGTCCGGGAAGGCTAGCAGCGGTGGGTCGGGGGTGAGAACCAACCCGCCAACGGGCGTCCCTGTCGTGCTGGCGGACCGCTCCAGCTGGCGGGCGAGGAAAGCCGCCCAGCAACCGCACCGGGCGCGAGCGGCGCTTCGGCAGCAGCGCCCGCCGTTGTCATCGGGCATGGCCCGGCATGCCTGAGTTCATCGTCACGCACGTCAAGGCGGGAGAAACACTTTCCGGAATCGCCGCTCGGTATGGCGTGAGCGTGGACGCCTTGCAGAGGTGGAACCGCATCGAGAATCCGGATTCGGTGCTGGTTGGTCAAAGGATCGTCATTTACACAACAGCGGATGCGGTGGGGAGTGTGGATTCGCTGTCGCCATCGAATGCACCGATAGCGAAGGTCCCTCCGGAATTCCTGGTCGGTGGCGCGATCCTTTTGGGTCTCCTGCTTCTGCTGGTCCTGCGCCGGAAACGCCCCGGTTTCCCTCCAACCCATCTTGGTCCATCACCTCGCCGGTCGCGACCCGCGTCCCGGCAAGGAGCGCCGGCCGCCAAGCGGCCAGACCATACGCTTGGAGACACTCGGCATGTCGCCGATCCGTTGCCTGAGCCGCAGGTCAACGAGGGCGAACGCCGGGTCAGTTTCCGGTTGAGGAGGTGGTACCCAGATTGGGAATTGCGCGACAACGTCATGCTTCGGTCCGGCTGGGGGACCACCCAGATCGACCATATTCTGGTGTCTCCAACAGGTGCTGTGTTTCTGATAGAGACCAAGGATCTGAATGGGTGGATATTTGGAAGCCCCGGCGTGGAGCAGTGGACGCAGTCGTTTCCGGCAGGTCGCCGGTCTCGCAGCGCCGGGATGAAGTCAGAGCAGTTCAAGTTCTACAACCCGCTTCGGCAAAACGAGGGCCACGCCAAAGCTCTTGTCAGACTCGGCATAGTTGACCGTAGGCGTCTTCGCCCAATCGTTGTATTCGTCGGCGACGCCAGCATGAAGACGGGAGATCAGTTCCTGCCTATTGATCAACACGAGAAGATGGCGCGCCGGAACAGTACATGGCGGATGCGAGGGGTCGTCTGCATGAGCATGGCGGAGATGCGCCGGTACATCGACTTCTCGGTCAAGGCCGTGGGACGTCAGCGAATGGAGACGATTGGCGACAGGATCAGGAGGGAAGAAATTCCGATCACCGCAGAATCCCACGGGAAACACGTTGATTTTGTCCAGTCGGTGAAGGAATGGAGTTCGCGGCGAGTCAGAGCGCGAGGCAGGCGGTGCAGGCGGCGACGCCGCAGCCGGCCATGCTGAGGAGGAATCCCAGGGCTCCCAGCGCCATCCCCCACCAGCCCATCCGGTTACCGCGCTGACCGGCGATGGCGCCGACTACCACGGCGCCGGCGCCCAGCACGAAGCCGGCCACGAAGAGGCTGAGGATGCCGAACACCAGCGCCAGGATGCCCATGGTGTGCGTGTCGTCCTTCCTGCCCGGCGCCGGGGGAGCGGCGCCGGGAGCGGGAGGCGGCGGTGAGATGGCGGTTGGGGTCAGCCGGTGGTTCCGTCGTAGAACTCGCGGGTCTTCTTCGCGACCACGCCGCCGAGGAACAGCAGGCCGACCAGATTGGGGAAGGCCATGAACCCGTTGAGCAGGGTGCCCAGGTTCCAGACGGTCTCGACCGTCACCAGGCCGCCGATCAGCAGCAGGACGACGTAGATGATCCGGTAGGGAAAGATGCCCCTCTGGCCGAACATGTACTCCCAGCAGGTCTCTCCGTAGTAGTACCAACCGATGATCGTGGAGAACCCGAACAGGAAGGAACACACCGCGATGACCAGCGGGGCGAACATGTCGCCGAAGCCGGTCGCGAAGGCCGCGGAGGTCAGGTCGCCGCTCGCCGCCTGGTATTCGGCGGCGGTCCAGAGACCGGACGAGAGGATCGCGAACGCGGTCATCGAGCAGACGACGATCGTGTCGATGAACACCTCGAAGACGCCGACCAGACCCTGGTCGGTCGGGTGCTTGACCTGGGCGATCCCGTGCGCGATCGGAGCGCTTCCGAGTCCGGCCTCGTTCGAGAGGACGCCCCGGCTGATTCCGGCGGCGATCGCCTGGCGGACGCTCGCTCCGAGGAAGCCGCCGGCGGCGGCCTGCGGCGAGAAGGCGTGCGCGAAGATCGTCCCGAACACCTCCGGCAGCGAGCCGAGGTTCATCAACAGGTAGGTCACCGCCATCCCGAGGTAGATGACCAGCATCGTCGGGACCAGCTTCTCCGCCACCGAGGCGATCCGCTTGATGCCGCCGAGCAGCACCGCGGCCACGGCTCCGGTGATGAGCACTCCGGGAACCCACGGCGAGACCTCGACCCCGAGCCGCGAAGCGGCTTCCACGAACGTCCGCACGATCGTGTTGGACTGGGCCATGTTGCCGGTGCCCAAGAGAGCCGTTGCCGCGCCGAAGACGCAGAACATGATGGCCAGCGCCTTCGCCAGCCCCTTCCAGCGGATCCCCGCGACGATGTAGTACATCGGGCCGCTGGCGAAGGCTCCCGACGCCTTCTTCTGCCGGTAGGTGACGCCGAGGACCGCCTCGGCGTACTTCGTGGCCATCCCGACCAGCGCGGTAACCCACATCCAGAAGATCGCGCCCGGTCCTCCGACGAGGATCGCCGTGGCCACGCCGCCGATGTTCCCGTTGCCGACGGTCGAGGCCAGGGCGGTGGAAAGGGCCTGGAACGGGGTGATCTCGCCTTCGGCGCCCCCCTGGTCGTGGCTCATCCCCCGGATCACCCGGCGCACTCCGGCGCCGAACCCGCGCACCTGGACGAAGCCGGTGCGGATCGTCAGGTAGAGCCCGGACACGACGAGCAGCAGCGGCAGCGCGTACCACTGGTAAATGGCGTTCGACGCCCACGCAATGAATTCAGACATTCACTCGGTCCTCGTGCGCCACGGTCTCGTCATGCTCCCGGCGGCGGCGCGGCGCCCGGAGAAACATCGCCCAGCCATGGCTGGAGATGCGGGTTTGCTCATGCGCTGGAGCGCCGGCGTCCTCGCCGGCCTGCGCCGCACCGCAGTCTCGTGCCGAGCGCGACGCCGTGCCGACCGACCGGGGGCCGGGAAGCCCACGGACCATGCCCGCCTGCGGCGGTTGGCCGGGGAGGACGCCGGCGCTCCAGGCGCGGTGGCCGGCGAGAACACCGGCGCTCCAGGCGCGGTGGCCGGTGAGGGCACCGGCGCTCCAGGTGGGCCGGGGCGGCCACGGGGAAGCCCTGGAGGATGTCGGCCATGACCCGCGGTGCTATCCGACGATCCGCAGGATGATCAGCAGCGCGATCGCGGCGGGGGATACGAAGCGGATCAGGAAGCCGAAGAGGGCCGGGCTGGGGAATCCCGCGCCGTCGAGGGAAAGCTCCGCTCCGGCCTTCTTCTTCCCCCAGATCCAGCCGATGAACAGGCTCAGCAGCATCCCGCCAATCGGGAGGGCCCACTCGTTCCACACGTTCACCATGAGGTCGAAGAAGGTCCCGCCGATGACCGGGAGGTTCGCCAGGATCGGCACGCCGCTGAAGGAAAGCACCGACGGAATCGCGAAGGCGAAGGTGAACAGCGTGACCACCAGCACCGCCTTCGACCGGGACCAGTTCCAGCGATCGAAGGCGTGGGCCACCGGCACTTCCAGGAGGGAGATCGTCGAGGTGAACGCGGCGAGGGAAAGCAGCAGGAAGAACGCCGCGCCAAAGATCAGCCCGCCGGGCAGGGTGGCGAACAGCTGCGGCAGGACGGCGAAGATCAGGCCGGGGCCTCCGGAGGTCGGATCGAACCCGGCGATGGAGAACCCCGCCGGAAAGATGATGAAGCCGGCGAGGAGCGCGATCGTGGTGTCGATGCCGACGATCGCCAGCGCCGGCGACCGGGCCGCCTGGCGCCGCTTCAGATAGCTGCCGTAGGTGACCAGCGCTCCCATCCCCAGGCTCAGCGAGAAGAACGCCTGCCCCACCGCGGCCCCGATGATGCCGATGTCCAGCACCTGCGAGAGGTCGGGACGCAGGTAGTAGGCGAGCCCTTCGCCCGCCCCGGGGAGCGTCACCGAGCGGATCGCCAGGATCACCAGCAGTACGAACAGGACCGGCATCATGATCCGGGAAGCGGCTTCGATCCCCCGCTGGATCCCCCGCCGCACGCACCAGGCGGTGGCGGCCAGGAAGAATCCGGTGAAGGCGATGTTGCGGAGGCCGTTCGCCGAGACATCGCCGAAGAGCGCCGTCGCGCCTTCCGGCCCGGCCTCGAGCCCACTGGTGACAGCGAGCCAGAGGTACTGCACCGTCCACCCCGCGATCACGGAGTAGAACGAGAGGATGAACGTCCCCGCCGCCACCGCGAGGGCGCCGATGACCCACCAGGGGCCGGTGGGAATGATCTTCCTCACCGCCCCCGCCGGTCCGAGCTGGGCGTAGCGGCCGAGGAGGACCTCGCCGAGCAGGATCGGCGCGCACACGAACACCACCGCGATCAGATAGACGAGGACGAAGGCGGCCCCGCCGCCCTGTCCCACCTGGGTGGGGAAACCCCAGACGTTGCCGAGTCCTACCGCGGACCCGGTCGCCGCCAGGATGAAGCCGGGGCCCGAACCCCACGTGCCGCGCTGTCCTTGACTCATGGATTCTCCAGATTGCGGACCTCGCCGCTCAGGGAAACCCGGAAGACGCTCCGGGCGTGGGCGTCAGCCACCAACAGGTCGCCGTTGGGGGCGACGGCGAGCCCCTGCGGGCTGACCAGGGGTTCGCCGCGCGCGAGCACGGAGACCCGCCCTTCGGCGGAGACCCTCCAGATGCACCGGGCGTACCCGTCGGTGACAAAGAAACCGCCGTCGGGCGCCCGGACGAAGTCGTGAGGGAACTCGAACGGCGGGGACTGGATCAGCGGGTGACCGGAGTCGCCGTCCATGCGGAGGATGTTGCGGTCGGTCAGGACGTGGAGTTCGCCGTCCGGCCCGGGAAGGATCGCCCGGGGCGCGGCGATCTCGGCGAGGTCCTCGACCCCTCCCCGGTGCACGCGGCGAAGCCGCTGGGTCACCCGGTCGACAACGAGCACTCCGCCGTTGGCGCCGAGCGCCACCCCCCACGGCGTGACGAAGCGTTCGTCGTCGGGCACTCTCTCGACCGCCCCCGCCTCGGAGATGCGGTACAGCGCCATGGTTGCCGGGTCGCTGGCGACGATGCCGCCGCCGGGCTCAGGAGCGATGTGGCGGATCCCGAAGAGCGGCGTCCTCGGAAGTCCGTCCCCGGCGACGACGACGGCGTAGCCGCTTCCGGTCCACCGCAGGAGAGCCGCAGCCTCCAGGTCGGCCACGAAGATGTCGCCGGAAGCTGCGACGGCCACATCGACCGGGTACTCGAGCTGCGCGGCCCCGGCCGGCGGCGCGGTGAGGGCGGCGGCGCCGAGCAGGAGCGCCGGGAAAAGCGCGCTCTTCCGGGCCGCCGCGCGGGACACCCGAAACCCGCGAGAAATGTCCAACAAGGGCCCGTCAATCAACCCGTTGCCGGAGAAGTCTATCAGCCGGCCGAAAGAGTTTTGCGGGAGGGCCTCGACGGCCTTCCGCTGGTAAATTCCCCGGTTCGCCGGCGCTCGGTCGGCTAGCCGCAAGCGCGCAGCGGGCCCCACCGGACCCCGTTCGAACCCCGCGCCTCGGCACTGGGTTCGCCTGAGGCGCGGCCTCTTCCCCCCAACCCGAAGCCCCTCTCGCGGGGGCCGGAGATCGCCACCGTGGACACCTTCCTCTACATGACCCCGGCCTTCGGGGGAGTTGCCCTTCTCTTCGCCCTCGCCCGGGCGCGTTTCGTCGGCCAGCGGCCCGCCGGGACCGACCGCATGGTCGAGATCGCCTCGGCGATCCGGGAAGGGGCCATGGCCTTCCTGAAGCGCGAGTACTCCGTCCTGGCGGTCTTCGCGCTCGTGGCCGCGGTAGTGCTCTACGTCGCGAACCTCGGCAACGGGACCGAACTCGTCGGCGTCTCCTTTCTGGTGGGGGCGGTGTGTTCTGCGGTCGCCGGGTTCTTCGGGATGCGGGTCGCCACCGCGGCGAACGTCCGCACCGCGAACGCCGCCCGGGAGTCCATCGCCCCGGCGCTCCGGGTTGCGTTCGCCGGCGGCTCGGTGATGGGGATGTCCGTGGTCGGGCTGGCGATCGTTGGTCTCTCGGGGCTCTTCATCTTCTACGCCGGGCTCTTCGGGACCACGCCCGACGCCCTCCAGGGGCAGGTGCTCCAGGTGCTCTCCGGCTTCAGCCTCGGGGCCTCGTCGATCGCGCTCTTCGCCCGGGTGGGCGGCGGGATCTACACCAAGTCCGCGGACGTGGGCGCCGACCTGGTGGGCAAGGTGGAGGCCGGCATCCCTGAGGACGACCCCCGGAATCCGGCGGTCATCGCCGACAACGTGGGCGACAACGTGGGAGATGTCTGCGGGATGGGGGCCGACCTCTTCGAGTCCTATGTGGGGGCGATCATCGGCGGCATGGTTCTCGGCGTGGTCTATGCCGAATCCCAGGGCGGGAACGCGTTCGGCTACGTGATCCTGCCGCTGGTCCTCGCCGGCTTCGGGATCGCGGCCAGCATCCTGGGAACGTTCCTGGTGCGCACCCGCGAAGGCAAGAACCCGCAGACCGCCCTGAACATGGGCACGCTCGGGGCGGGCGTCCTGATGCTCGGCCTCGCCTGGCCGATCATCAGCCGCCTCACCCCGGACTCCGCCGGCCCGCTCTATGGCTGCCTCGTCGGCGGTCTGGTCGTCGGCGCGGCCATCGGCCTGATCACCGAGTACTACACCTCGGACGCCCGCCGCCCGGCGCAGAAGGTCGCGAACGCCTCGGAGACCGGGGCGGCCACGAACATCATCGCCGGGCTGGGCCTCGGCATGCGGTCCACGGCGCTGCCGCTTTTGCTGATCGCGGGGGCGATCGTCCTCGGGTTCCAGTTGGCCGGCCTCTACGGGATCGCGCTGGCCGGCCTGGGCATGCTGGCCACGGTGGGGATCCAGCTTGCGGTGGACGCCTACGGCCCCATCGCCGACAACGCCGGCGGCNNCGGCGGCATCGCCGAGATGGCCGAACTGCCGCCCTCGGTGCGGGAACGCACCGACAAGCTCGACGCGGTGGGCAACACCACCGCCGCCATCGGGAAGGGCTTCGCCATCGGCTCCGCGGCACTGGCGGCGATGGCGCTCATGTCCGCGTTCCAGCAGCAGGCCCAGGTGGGCGCGCTCGGGCTCTCCCTCGGCAACCCGGTGGTGCTCGCCGGACTGCTGATCGGCGGGATGGTGCCGTTCCTCTTTTCCTCGATCGCGATGCAGGCCGTCGGCGAAGCCGCGTTCGACATGATCAACGAGGTCCGCCGCCAGTTCCGGGAGATCCCGGGGCTCCTCGAGGGCGCGCCCGACGCGAAGGCGGACAACGCCCGCTGCGTGGATATCGCCACCGCCGCGGCGCTCCGGCGGATGGTGGTTCCGGGGCTCATGGCGGTCCTGATCCCGGTGATCGCTGGCTTCCTCGACAAGAACTTCCTCGCCGGTCTCCTGGCCGGGGCGCTGGTCTCCGGCGTCCTCCTGGCCATCTTCATGGCCAATGCCGGCGGCGCCTGGGACAACGCGAAGAAGTTCATCGAGGGCGGCCGCCTCGGCGGGAAGGGGAGCGACGCCCACAAGGCCGCCGTGGTCGGGGACACCGTCGGCGATCCGTTCAAGGACACCGCAGGCCCGGCGATCAACATCCTGATCAAGCTGATGTCGGTCGTCGCCCTCGTCATCGCCCCCCTGATCCGCTGACCGGGGGGCCGGTCCGTCCCGACCCGCGGCCGAGCGGATCCCGGGCCCTGCCACGTTCGTCGGCGAATCGAGACCGGCGATTCGCACGCCACCTCGTCATCGGCCCCGTGGGAGCGTCGGCCCATGGAGCGCCGGCGTCCTCGCCGGCCTGCGCGCACCCTGGGGTTCCTCAGGCAGTCTCCTGCCGACACCGCCGCCGTACCGACGGACCGTCGGCCGAGAGGCCAAGGACCATGCCCGCCTGCGGCGGTGGCCGGTGGGGACACCGGCGCTCCAGGTCCGAAACGGCAGCGCCCGCCTCACGCCGGCGCGGCGAGCATCCACTCCCACGCCGCTTCCACACGAACGTCGGGCGGCGGTTCGAACGGAAGCGGATCGGCCGTGAGGGTCAGAAGCCGCTTTCGCGCCTGCGGATGGAGCTTGCCGGCTTCCCGAAGCGCGGCGAATTCCCGTTCCGCCGTGATCGGACGGTCGAGGTCGGCGGCCACCTGGATCAGCTCCATGGCGCCGTCGGCCCCCACCGCCAGGAAGTCCACTTCGCGTCGTGACGGCGTGTGGACGTAGCTGACATCCAGGCAGCGCCGCTGGAGCTCGACGAAGACCGCCGTCTCCAGCAACCGGCCCCGGTTCGGTCTGCCGCTGCGCTCGAACACGGGGATCAGTCCCGAGTCCGCCGGGTACACCTTCCTCGGATTCATCGCCCGCTTTCGTTCGGAGGCGGAGGCGATCGAAACGAAGCCGAACAGGAAGGCGTCCTCGAGGTGGGACAGCATCGCCCGGATCGTTGTCCGCGCAGTCCGGACGCCTCGGGCGCGCACGGCGCCTCGGAACCGCTCCACGCTGAAGAGAGCTGCCGGGGAGGTCAGGAGTTGGCGGACGAGGAAGATCAGCGCCCGGGGGTTCCGGATACCGTGGCGCTCGATGACATCACGCAGAACGACCGTGTCCACATAGCCCCGGAGGAGCCGGGATCGGGACAGGCGCCCGATGTCCTGCTGCGCTTCGGGAAAGCCGCCCCGGGTCAGCCAGTCGAAAAACGCGCGCTCGATGCGGGCGGTGGAGGATCGGGAGGCGGGGGCTGCCGGGTCGGGGACTGCCGCGCGCCGGTGGGCCAGCGCTTCCCGAAAGGAGAATGGGTGGATCGGGACTTCCCAACCCCGGCCCCGGAGCGCCGTCGCCATTTCCCGCGAGAGGAGCGCCGCCGAGGATCCCGAGATCACCACCTCGGTTCCCGGGGTATCCAGCAGGCGCCGCACAAAGCGCTCCCAGCCCGGAACCAGGTGGATTTCGTCGAGGCTCCACACCACCGGGCCTCGTTCCCGGGCGTTGGGGTGGAGGCGGTCGTACTCGTATTCGAGGAATCCCAGCTCCGCTGCCTGGAAGCCGTCGAGGCGCTCGTCCTCGAAACTGACCCAGGGCAGGTTCTCGGGCGGCAGCCCGCGTCGCGTGCGCTCGCGGCGGAGCTGGTGCATGAAGGTCGTCTTGCCGACCCGTCGCATCCCCACGACGGCGGTGGCCTTGCCCGGGAATCGCGCATCGAAGGGGAGTTCCCGGGTCGTGATCGGGAACTCGGGGAGGAGGTCCGCCGAAGCGATCTTCTCCCGGAGTGCGACGCGGGCCAGCGACTTCGGGACGTCCGCCCGCGGAAAGTCCCCCTTCACCATGACCATTTGCCAATCCTCGTCATGCTACATGACGAGGATGGCGGAAGGCTTGCTATTGCATCGTCGGAGGTCGGGGTGATGTGCGGTACTTGTCGAACCAGGCGACGATGTTGGCGATCTTGGCCATGAGCTGACTCGGGCGGCGGCTCATGTCGTGCGAGGCGCCCGGAAGGCGCACGACCGCGGTGTCGACGCCGCGGAACTTGAGCGCGTGGAAGAGCTGGTAGGACTCCGAAAGCGGCGTGCGCAGATCCACTTCGCCGGTGACGATCAGCGTCGGCGTCGTCACGTTGGGCGCCAGCGAGAGCGGCGAGAACCTCCAGTAGGGCTCGGGGTCGTCCCACGGAAAGCCCTCGTAGCGGCTCTCGTAGTAGCCGTACCAATTGTCGGCGGTGAGCGTCTTGCTGATCCAGTTGACGACCGGCTTCTGCGAAACCGCGGCGCGGAAGCGGTCGGTCTTGCCGACGATCCAGGCGGTCATGATGCCCCCGGCGCTGCCCCCGGTGACGAAGAGGTTGTCTTCGTCCACGTAGCCCCGGGCGAGCACCGCGTCCACGCCGGAGATCAGGTCGTCGTAATCCTGTCCCGGGTAGTTGTGGTAGAGCAGATCGCCGAACTCCTCCCCGTAGCTGGTGCTGCCCCGGGGATTTGCGTAGAGCACGACGTAGCCGGCGGACGCCAGCAGCTGCATCTCCGCCGAGAAGCGGTCGCCGTAGTTCGAGACCGGCCCGCCGTGGATTTCGAGGATCAGCGGGTACCGCCGTGACGGATCGAAGTCCGGCGGCTTCACGATCCAGCCCTGGATCGGCTGGCCGTCGAACGAGGAATCCCACCAGATCTCCTCGACCTCGCCCAGCGTCCTCGCCGCGAGCAGGTCCTGGTTGAGGCCGGTGATCCGCCGGACCTCGCCGCCGGGCGTGCCGACGGCCACCTCGCCGGGCATGTCGGGGCGGGTCTGGTTCAGGGCGAAGGACCCGTCGTTTGCGACCGAGAACGATCCGCCGCCGTAGGGCCGCCCGTAGGAGGTCCCGCCGAGATCCCCGGCGAGGACCGAGAGCTCGCCTTCGAGGGTCACGAAGCCGACCTTGGAGTTGCCCTCGTCGTCGTACTGGAAGTACAGGCCGCTCCCGTCCGCCGCCCAGACCGGGCTGGAGACGCTGCGGTCGAGGGCGCCGGTGAGCGCCCGGCCCCCGCTTCCGTCGAGGTTCATCACCTGGAGCCGGCTGAGCTGGTAGGTGCGCTTCCTGTCCTCGTTGCCGACGAACGCGACGAGGCTGCCGTCGGGGGAGACGGCGGGGCTGCGGTCCGGCCCGTTCCGGTCGGTCAGCGCCCGGATCTCACCCCCGGCGACCGGGGCGACATAGAGCTCCGAGTTGCGGTAGTCGTGGACCCAGTTGTCGTTCCGGTTCGAGGAGAAGACCAGGTGCTGGCCGTCCGGCGTCCACGCTGCGGCGCTCTGGTGCTGAAAGTCGCCCGAGGTGACCTGGACCGGCGTGCCGCCGCTGGCCGGAATGACGAAGATGTGGCTGTAGCCGAAGTCGAGGTAGCCGACTCCGTCCTGGCGGTTCCTGAAGCGGTCCTCCATGATCGGCGGATCGGCCCACTCGGCGCCGGCCGGCGGGCGGGGCGGCGGCGTGAGCTGGGGCGCCGGGTAGGGCACGAGCATGTTGAAGGCGAGGCGCTGCCCATCCGGGGACCAGCGGATCCCGCTGGGTGATTCGAGGAGCTGGGTGAGCATGGCGGTCTCGCCGGTGTCCATCCAGCGGACATGGATCTGGCCCCCTGCCGTGTAGGCGATCCGGTCGCCTCCCGGAGACCACCGGGGCGAGCTGCCGGCGCCGAGGCGGCGATGGTCCGAGCCGTCGCGGTTCACGATCCAGAGCTCGGAGCGCTGCCGGTCCCGCATGATGTCCATCGACCGGCGGACGTAGACGACCCGGCTGCCGTCGGGCGCGATCTGCGGGTCGGCGGCATACTCGACCTGGAAAACGTCCATCGGCTCAAACCGGGCGACGGATCCGCCGGAGCCTTCCGCCGGCTGCGCCGTGGCGGTGGCGGCGAGGCAGGCGAAGGCCAGGGCCATCGCGGCGCCGGCCGCGGGGATGGCTCGCATCCGGGTGGTCATGAATCGGGGCATCAATCGAGGCATCGGGGGACTCCTGAACAGGCGAAGCGGGAAGGGACAGCGGCGTCGGAACCGCAAATCATGCCCGACCGGGTCGGCTCGCGCCGTTCCGACCCGATCGCCAGGCTCGCCGGAAGAGCCGGCCCGCTCCCGGAGCTGCTGTCGCTCTAGACGGCCGACGGCCCCGCGGGGAGCCGCCGGAAGAAGTCGGCCTCGCTGGTGGCGCCCCGTGCGGCCGCGACGACCGAACCCGCCGGGGCGGCCGCGAGACGGCGCAGGTCCTCTTTCGGGAATCGGTTGCGCAGCCCGGGGGCGGAGGGGATCCCGTGGGCGCTGAGCAGGCTGTGGAGGAGGTCGAGGCGGCCTTCGA
>JAAXGQ010000178.1 GCA_012271265.1 Vicinamibacteraceae bacterium | reverse complement strand
GTACGGCGCTGTCGGCAGGAGGCTGGCTGTGGGACCGAAGGTGAGGCGTAGGCCGGCGAGGACGCCGGCGCTCCATGGGGCCGGCGCTCCATGCGTCAGGGCGCGCCAGTCCTGGAGCGCCGGTGTCCTCACCGGCCACCGCCGCAGGCGGGCATGGTCCGTCGGCCTCCCGACCCACCGTCCGTGGGTACGGCGGCGCGGTCGGCAGGAGACTGCCTGAGGGGCCGACGGTGCGGCGCAGGCCGGCGAGGACGCCGGCGCTCCATGGGGCCGGCGCTCCATACGTCAGCGCGCGACAACTTCTGGAGCGCCGGTGTCCTCACCGGCCACCGCCGCAGGCGGGCATGGTCCGTCGGCCTCCCGGCCCACCGTCCGTGGGTACTGCGGCGCGGTCGGCAGGAGACTGCCTGAGGGGCCGACGGTGCGGCGCAGGCCGGCGAGGACGCCGGCGCTCCATGGGGCCGGCACTCCGTGGGGCCGGCGCTCCATGGGGCCGGCGCTCCGTGGGGCGCCACACGCCCACCGGGGCGCCACACCCCCAGCGGAGAATCGGGCCTCGCCAGTCTCGGTGCTCCCGCTACCTCATCCACAGGCGGCCGGCGCCTTCGGGCGGCGGCCGGCGTCGGTTGACAGGCGGCGTTTCGTTCGCTTCCCGTACGATTTCGCCCGTCGTGCGAGAGTCGCCCGGGCGCGTTCCGAGCCGCGCCCCGGAGGTGGGGGATCTGGTCCAGGTCCGCCAGCGGCACTGGATCGTCGAGGAGGTGGCGCCGGGCTCGGAACCCGGGCACGCCGCCGTGGTTTCGCTCGCCTGCGCCGATGACGACGCCCAGGGCGAGGAGCTGCGGGTCTTCTGGGAGTGCGAACCGGACCGCCGCATTCTCACCGCCGAGGCGTGGACCTCCCTCGGGGAGCGGGGCTTCGACCCGCCGCGCCGCTTCGCCGCCTACCTGAACACGCTCCGCTGGAACGCGGTCACCGCCACCGACCCGAACCTCCTCCAGGCCCCGTTCCGCGCCGGCATCACGCTCGACGCCTACCAGATGGAGCCGCTGCGGAAGGCGCTCGCGATGCCCCGGGTCGCGCTCTTCATCGCCGACGACACCGGCCTCGGCAAGACCATCGAGGCCGGGCTCATCGCCCGCGAGCTGCTGCTCAGGAAGAAGGTTCGTTCCATCGTCGTGGCCGCCCCCGCCTCGGTCCTCGAACAGTGGCGGGCCGAGATGGACGAGCGCTTCGGCCTCCGTTTCGAGATCCTCGACCGCCGCTATTTCGCCCGGATGCGCCACGAGCGCGGCTACGCGGTGAACCCCTGGCGGACCCACAGCCGCTTCCTCGTCTCCCACAACCTGCTGACCAGCGAGACCTACGCCCACCCGCTCCGCGAGTGGCTCGGCGACCGTCTCCCCGCCAGCCTGCTGATCCTCGACGAGGCCCACCACGCCGCCCCCGCCGGCGGCGGCAGCTACGGCATCGAATCGAAGTTCACCCGGGCGGTACGGGATCTCGCCGCCCGCTTCGAGCACCGCCTCTTCCTCTCCGCCACCCCCCACAACGGCCACTCGAACAGCTTCTCGACCCTTATGGAGCTCCTCGATCCCTACCGCTTCACCCGGGGGGTCAAGGTCACCGACAGGAGGGTGCGGGACGCCCTCACCCAGGTGATGGTCCGCCGCCTGAAGGAAGACATCCGCGCGATCCAGGGCGGCTTCCCGAGGCGGATCGTGAAGCGCGTCGTCGTGGATGGGCTGCCGGACGACGCCCCCGAGCTCGTCCTCTCCCGCCTCCTCGACGAGTACCGCAGCCTCCGCGAGCGCCGGTTCCACGCCGCCCCCCGCCGCCAGCAAAGCGCGGCGGCGCTCCTCACCGTCGGCCTCCAGCAGCGCCTCCTCTCCTCCGTCGAGGCGTTCGCCCGCTCCCTCGCCGTCCACCGCCGGACGGTCCGGCGCCAGTGGGAGCAGCAGTCGCCCGGACCCCGAACCGCCGCGAAGAGGGAACCCGGCGCCACATTCCTTCGCCCGCCGGGCGCGGACGAGGAAGACGAGGGCGACGGCGGCGCCGCATCCGGGGAAGCGGACCTCGACGCCGCCCGGAGCTGCGCCGAAGCGGCGGAAGCCTCCGCCGAGGACCGCGCGATCGCCGAGCTCGACGCGGCCGCCGAGGCCGACCGGCGCCGGGACGCCGCCGTCCGCCGCCTCTGGGAGCGCGAGCAGGCGCTGCTCGAACGCATGGCCCGGGTCGCCGAACCGGCCCGCGGCCTCCCGGACGCCAAGACCCGCCACCTCCTCGACTGGATCCGGAGGAAGCTCTGCCCGGGGATGCCGCGCTGGGGCGAACCCGCCCGGGGCGCTCCGGCCCGCTGGAACGACCGCCGCGTCATCGTCTTCACCGAGAACCGCGAGGGCACGAAGGCCTACCTCCGCCGGATGCTGGAGGCCGCGATTGAGAGCACCGACCGCGCCGGGGAACGGATCGCTGTCATTGACGGCCTCGTCGCCGGCCCGCGCCGCCGCGAGGTCCAGCGCTGGTTCAACACCCCGCCCGCCGAGCACCCGCTCCGCATCCTCCTCGCCACCGACGCCGCCCGCGAGGGGCTCAACTTCCAGGCGCACTGCAGCGACCTCTTCCACTTCGACCTTCCGTGGAATCCGGGCCGGATCGAGCAGCGGAACGGCCGGATCGACCGCAAGCTCCAGCCGCGCGACGAGGTGACCTGCCGCTACTTCAAGCTGCCCCAGCGCACCGAAGACCGCGTGCTAGAAGTTCTCGTCAGGAAGACCGAGACGATCCGCCACGAACTCGGGAGCCTCTCCCGGGTCATCGGGGACGACATCGAGCGCCGCCTCCGGCGGTCCGGCATCCGCCACGCCGACGCCGACCGGCTTGCCCACCGGATCGGGGCCGGCGAGTCCGCGTCCGACGCCGCGAAAAGGCGGCTCGCCGAGGAAGAACTCGCCTCCGCCCGCAGCCGGCAGGACGAGCTCGACCACGCCAACGAGCGGTGCGGCGAGCTGCTCAACCGCTCCCGCAGGCAGACCGGCTTCGACGCCGAAGCCTTCCGCGAGGCGCTCTCCTGTTCCCTGGAAATCCTCGGCGCCGACCC
>JAAXGQ010000177.1 GCA_012271265.1 Vicinamibacteraceae bacterium | reverse complement strand
TGGCCGCCGTCCGCACGCCCGCGCAGGGACCGCAAAGGATCGTCGTTCCCGTGCCGCGGATCCCCTCCCCGGCGCGCGGCGCCGGGCCGAGCCGCTGAACGACCGATGAGAGGACGGGAGATGTTCGACCGCACGGTCGAACCGGACCCGCGCCCGGCCGCGCCACCCAGCCGCAATCGCAACCGCATGCGGAAAGGCCACCGCCGAGAATACGCCGCGGACCGCGAGCGCGGGTCCATCCCTTTCCCCGAACGCTGCGCCGGGGCGCTGACCGACATCGGCGTCCACGGCGCGGTCTCCCACCGCGACCTCGCGGAGATCCGCTTCGGCGGGCACCCCTACGCCACCCGCCGGGCCGTCGACACGTGGATCCGGGACGGGCTCGTCACCGAGGGCACGGCCAAGGGGCCGAACGACAACCCGTTCAAGATCGTCACGCTCACCCCCGCCGGTCTGGCCGAAGCCCGCGAACTCGCCGCCAAGCGGGGGATGGACCCGGGACAGCGGATCGAAACCCCGCGAATCCGCGCCGCCCAGGCCAGCCACGACACGGCCGTCTACCGCGCGTGCGCCGAGGAACGGGAACGCCTCCGCCGACGCGGGGCCAAGGTGCGCCGCGTCCGACTCGACGCCGAACTCAAGAGTGCCGTCGCGCGGGCGAGCGAGTCGGCGCGGAGGAGGAACGGCGACCGCGCAGCCGACCGCGAGCGCCGACGCACGGCCGAGGAACTCGGGCTTCCCCTCGACGGAGCGGACCGGGTGCTCTACCCCGACGCGCAGATCGAGTACGAGGACGCCGAGGGGAGAACCGGGCGCGTCAACATCGAGGTCGCGTCCGGCGACTACCGCGAACCGGCGCTGCGCGCCAAGGCCGCCGCCGGGTTCGCCATGCACGCCAACGGACCGGCCGCCCAAGGCATGCTCAGCAAGCTCGGTCTGGGTTCTGGGGACGGCGGATCCTGGCTCAAGGGTCCCGCCGACCGTGATCCCGCGTCCGTCGAACTCTGACTGCAAAGGAGCAACCAACATGCAGCCCTGGAAGATCAGCGCGGGGCTCACCGCCGCGCTCGCCGGATCGGCGTTCCTGCTCTGCGGGTCCCGCCTCGACTACCTCGCGCCCTTCTGGCCGCTCATCCTCGCCCGGCACGGCGTCCCGGTCGGGCTGCACTTGGGCGTAGCCGTCATGACCGTCGCGGCCGGCATCTACGGCGTCGGCCGAGCGACGGGCCTCGCCGACCTCGGCAGCCGCGTCGATCTCGCCGAACGGTCCGTCCGGCGCGGAGAAGGGGACCGGGACCTCGCAGACGCGCTCCGCAGGGACGCCGAGGGAGACTGGGAATGAAACGCAGGAACGAACGCCCGACCGTCGAGGGCCTGCCCGCAGATTGGCGCAGGCAAGCCAAGTCGCTCCGCCGATACGGCGGCGAGACCCCGGCCACCGCGATCGAACGCTGTGCCGACGACCTCGAAGCCACGCTCGCCGAAAGGAACGAGACCACGTTCTCGCTCGTCGAGGCCTCCCGCGAGAGCGGATACTCCGCCGACCACCTCGGACGCCTCGTCCGCGACGGCAAGATCCCCAACGCCGGACGGTCCGGCGCGCCCAGGATCGCGCTGAAGGATCTTCCCCGGAAGGCCCACATGCCATCCGAGCCCCAAACGCAACTGGCGGAAGAACCGCGTTCCCGCCACCTTTCAAACGCGCAGATCGTGCAGTCCATCATCGAAAAAGGAATCGAATGATGGCACGCACGAAACGTGACCGGCGCTCCTATAGCGCCGGCGAGTGGGGCCGGAACCGGGTGAGGGTGTTCGCCGATCCCAAGACCGGCTTCCTCCAGATCGAGTGGCGGGAGAACGGGCGCAGGCTCACGCGGTCCCTCAAGCACCGCGACTGGGCTCGCGCCAAGAGGCAGGCGGACGAGTTCGCCGCTGGGTTCGCTGGACCGGAGCCGAACGGTCGGAAGAACGCCGATCCCGAGCCGCTCACGCTGGAACGGCTTTTTGACATCTACGGCGAAGAGGTGACGGCCACCAAGGCCAAGCGGACGCGGGCGCGCGACAGGGTCGCGATGGGCATGTTCCTCAAGTTCTTCGGGAGGAGCCGGAAGCCCGAGACGCTATCCCGGAGAGACTGGGACCGCTTCATCCGCGAGCGCCGGGCGGGCAAGGTTGGCCCGAGCGGAAGGCCCGTGTCGAACCGGATGATCGAATGCGACCTGACGCTCCTGATGGCGGTACTGAACTGGGCGGCGAGGTCGAGGGACGAGGAGGGCCGCCTGCTCCTTGACAGGAACCCGCTCAAGGGCCTCAGGAAGCCCAGGGAGAAGAACCCGACCCGGGTTGTTCTCACCGAAAACGAGTACCAGGCGCTGCTGGGGGTGTCCCGGCAGGTCGGCTGGCGGTTCCATGTCGCGCTCGTGCTCGCGCACGAAACCGGCCACAGGATCGGGGCCATCCGCAAGTTGAGGTGGTCCGACATCAGCTTCGAGGACAGGACCATCCGGTGGCGCGCGGAGCACGAGAAGACCGGCTACGAGCATCGGACGCCGGCAACCGACGAGGTGCTCGCCGCCCTCGACGAGGCGCGGAGCAGGAACCCCGCAAGAGGTGACGCTCCGGTGCTGCCCTCCACGCAGGATCCCTCCTTGTGCGTCAGGCCCTGGATGCTCGGCGAGAGGTGGCGGAAGGCCGAGAGGCTCGCCGGCCTCGAACCGAAGCGCGGGCGCGGCTGGCACGCGCTGAGGCGGAAGTTCGCGTCCGACCTCATGGATCTGCCGCTCAAGGTGCTGTGCGAACTCGGCGGCTGGAAGGAAGCCTCGACAGTGCTGCGCTGCTATCAGCAGACAGCATCAGATTCGTATCTGTTTGCGCCCGTGGTACTTATTGGTTTCTCCGAGCCGGTTCCCGCTGTTTGATTCCCGCTGATCGGGATCTCAGACCTGAACCCTGCGGCGACTCTCCAGCGCCTCCCTGAGTTGTCCCTCGTCGGCTCTCTGATAACAGCGCAGAACCGTGTGCGCGTTCTTCCAGCCGCCAAGCTGGCAGAGGACCTTCAGCGGCTGGTCCATGAGGTCGCTGGCGAACTTCCGTCTGAGCGAGTGCCAGCCCCTTCCGAGCTTTGGCTCCAAGCCCGCCCGCTTCTGCGCCCTGCACCAGAACTGGTAGGCCCAAGAACTGTCCATGCACCGGGAAGGGTCCGTCCCGGCGGGCATCACCGGAGCGTCTCCCGTGCCGGTGGTCATCCGCCGCGCCTCCTCCAAGGCGGCAACCGCCTCGTCCGTCATCGGCGTGACGTGCTCGTATCCCGTCTTCTCGTGCTTGGCTCTCCACCGGATGGTCCTGCCCTCGAAGTCGATGTCGCTCCACCGAAGCTGGCGGATGGCACCGATTCGGTGGCCGGTTTCGTGCGCGAGCACCAAGGCGACGTGGAATCGCCAGTTGATCTGCCGGGAAACCCCGAGCAGCGCCCGGTACTCCTCCTCGGTCAGGAGAACCCTGGCGGGGTTCTTCGCCGTGGGCTTCCTGAGGCCTTTCAGCGGATTCCTGTCGAGGAGCAGGCGGCCCTGGTCGTCCCTGGACCTCGCGGCCCAGTTCAGAACCGCCATGAGGAACGTCAGGTCCGCATCGATCGTCCGGTTGCGCACCGGCTGGCCCGACGGCCCTGCCCTCCCCGCGCGGCGCTCCCGGATGAACCGGTCCCAATCGCGCTGCGAGAGGGTCGCCGGGTCGCGGTCCCGGCCGAAGAACCCGAGAAACATCTCCGCCGAGTACCTGTCGCGCCCCCGGGTCTTCTTGCCCTTGGTGGGCGTCACCTCCTCACCGTAAATGTCAAAGAGCGTACCCAGAGTGAGCGGCTGGGGCTCGGCCTCGGCCTTGCCGTTGGGCTCTTGGACCGCGAAGCCCGCGGCGGCCTCG
>JAAXGQ010000176.1:10391-11005 GCA_012271265.1 Vicinamibacteraceae bacterium | reverse complement strand
CTACGCCGCAGCGTCGGTCCCTGGCCGCAGCCGCTTCCGCTCGGGTTGCCGCCAACGCTCAGGCCGGCCCGCCGTAGCTGCCCTACATGGCCCAGACGGTGACGGAGCCGACCTCCCGAACCTCCTCACGCTCCACGATCTTCTCCGCCCAGCTCTTCGCCGGGTCCCGGTCGAAGATCACCAGGTGCCCCGACCTCGTCCCGGAGCGGTCCATGTAGCGAAGCGTCTGCTCCACCCCCTCCGCGATCGTCCGCTCCAGGCTCTTCCACAGCAGCTTGCACTCCACCACCGTCTTCTCCGTCGCCTCTCCCACCGGCCACTCGATCAGCAGGTCCGCCCGCCCGCGGCCCAGCCCATACTCCCGCGACAGCCGCCCCCCGCTGTTCACCACCCGCTGCAGGAACGCCTGAAGCAGCAGCTGCGGGCCCGCCTCGTGGTAGCCGAATCGCTGCGGCCAGTGCTCCGCGTTCTCCCGGAAGAAGTCACGAAACGCCCCCAGCAGTTTCCGAACGTCCAGCGACCCCGCCGGCGTCACGTACCACGCCGTCCGTTGCGCCAGCCCCGCCTGCGTCCCCGCCGTCAGTTCCCGGGGAATCACCTCCGCATAGATCGGG
>JAAXGQ010000176.1:8793-10210 GCA_012271265.1 Vicinamibacteraceae bacterium | reverse complement strand
CAGCCACGGCTGCCCCCGGGTCTGCTCCCAGACCGTCCCGATGGCGTCCGGAGTGAACTCCTGCCCGGTCTCCGCCGTGTGCTGACCCAGGAGTTCGGCTACCTCGTCGGCGGAAAAGTCCCCCAGCCGGAACGACTCCGCCTTGATGTTGAAGGCGCTTCCTCCGGTGATGACTTCCTTCGCCGACGACGACCGGATGCGGTAGTCCCGGATGTCGCGGATCCCGCACAGCACCACGCTCTGCGGGAATCCCCTCGGGCGGCGGGCGTACCCCGCCCGCAGCTGCCGCAGAACCGAGATCAGGGTATCCCCGACCAGGGAATCCACCTCGTCCAGCAGGAGCACCAGCGGCCTGCGGTCGGCAGCGGCCCAGTCGGCGAGCAGGTCCTGAAGAGCGTCGTGAGGACCCGCCTCGTCGAGCGCTCCGCGGGCGCGCTGCCGGACGAAGTTGTCATCCAGGCTCCAGCGCGCGCTGCGCCCCAGCACACTCAGGATCGTCTGGATGCCCCTGGCCACATCCTCGCGCGCCGCCTGGGCGCCTTCGAGGTTCGCATAGACACAGCGGAACCGTCCCGCGGTGTTCAGTTCCGCCTCCAGCGCCAGCAGCGTCGAGGTCTTGCCGGTCTGCCGGGGCGCGTGGAGCAGGAAGTACTTTCGCTGCTGGATGAGCGTCAGGATTTCGGCGCGGTCAAGGCGGCCCAGCGGCGGCAGGCAGTAGTGGATCTCCGGGTCCACCGGTCCCGCCGTGTTGAAAAAGCGCACCGCTCAAGTATCGCACCGGGCCAGCTGTCCCCCGCGCCGTGCCGACGGACCGCGGGTGGGGAGGCCCACGGACCATGGCCACCTGCGGCGCTGGCCGGCGAGGACGCCGGCGCTCCATGCGGGCGGTGGCCGGTGACGACACCCGCGCTCCCACGGACGATGGCCACCGGCGGCGCTGGCCGGCGAGGACGCCGGCGCTCCATGGGGGCGGTGGCCGGTGACGACACCCGCGCTCCCATGGACCATGGCCACCGGCGGCGCTGGCCGGCGAGGACGCCGGCGCTCCATGGGGCGGTCGCCGGTGACGACACCGGCGCTCCCACGGACCATGGCCACCGGCGGCGCTGGCCGGCGAGGACGCCGGCGCTCCATGGGGCGCTGGCCGGTGACGACACCGGCGCTCCCACGGACCATGGCTGCCTGCGGCGGTGGCCGGCGGGGACGCCGGCGCTCCATGGGGGCGGTGGCCGGCGAGGACGCCGGCGCTCTCACGGACCATGGCCACCTGCGGCGCTGGCCGGCGAGGACGCCGGCGCTCCATGGGGCGGTCGCCGGTGACGACACCGGCGCTCTCACGGACCATGGCCACCTGCGGCGGTGGCCGGCGAGGACGCCGGCGCTCCATAGGGGCGGTGGCCGGTGAGAGCGTCGGCCC
>JAAXGQ010000176.1:0-8690 GCA_012271265.1 Vicinamibacteraceae bacterium | reverse complement strand
TGGCCCAGACGGTGACGGAGCCGGTTTCCCGAACCTCCTCACGCTCCACGATCTTCTCCGCCCAGCTCTTCGCCGGGTCCCGGTCGAAGATCACCAGGTGCCCCGACTTCGTCCCGGAGCGGTCCATGTAGCCAAGCGTCTGCTCCACCCCCTCCGCGATCGTCCGCTCCAGGCTCTTCCACAGCAGCTTGCACTCCACCACCGTCTTCTCCGTCGCATCTCCCACCGGCCACTCGATCAGCAGGTCCGCCCGCCCGCGGCCCAGTCCATACTCCCGCGACAGCCGCCCCCCGCTGTTCACCACCCGCTGCAGGAACGCCTGAAGCAGCAGCTGTGGGCCCGCCTCGTGGTAGCCGAAACGCTGCGGCCAGTGCTCCGCGTTCTCCCGGAAGAAGTCCCGAAACGCCCCCAGCAGCTTCCGAACGTCCAGCGACCCCGCCGGCGTCACGTACCACGCCGTCCGCTGCGCCAGCCCCGCCTGCGTCCCCGCCGTCAGCTCCCGGGGAATCACCTCCGCATAGATCGGGTTGGCCACCGCGACCGGGCCCTCCCGGGTGACCAGCCCCAGATCCCGCGTGTATTCGAGGTCCCGGTAGGAGAAGTCGCTGGCCGCCGCCGCCACCAGCAGCGGCTCGATGACCCGTCGGACACGGCCCTCCGAGAGCTTGTCCGCGAGCTGGTCGAGATGCGTGTCGCGGCGCCGGATCAGCGCCTCCCGGGCGTCCATGATCGAGCCCCGGGTGATCGGGCGGCTCCGGTCCCGCCCCGGCCGGTCCCGGAAGCACGCCTGGAACGCGAGGCCGTTCACCAGCCACGGCTGCCCCCGGGTCTGGTCCCAGACCGTCCCGATGGCGTCGGGAGTGAACTCCTGCCCGGTCTCCGCCGTGTGCTGACCCAGGAGTTCGGCTACCTCGTCGGCGGAAAAGTCCCCCAGCCGGAACGACTCCGCCTTGATGTTGAAGGCGCTTCCTCCGGTGATGACCTCCTGTTCCGACGACGCGCGAATGCGGTAGTCCCGGATGTCGCGGACCCCGCACAGCACCACGCTCTGCGGGAAACGGGAGGGACGCTTCACATATCCCGAGCGCAACTGACGGAGGACAGCGATCAGACTGTCCCCCACCAGGGTGTCCACTTCGTCCAGCAGCAGCACAAGGGGACCGGGCTCCGCCGCTGACCAGCGGATCAGCGCCGTCCGCAGCCCGTCGTGGGGACCCGAACTCTCGAGGATTCCGGACCACAGCTCACCCAGGGCGCTGTTCCCGAGCGTGGATTCCGCCTCTTCCCGCAGCACGCTGAGCAGCGTGCGCATCGCCTCGCCGACATCCTCCCGGGCGGTCGCGCACCCTTCGAGATTCGCGTAGACGGCGCGCACCGCGCCTTCGCGGTTCAGCAGGTCCCGCAGCGCCAGCAGCGCCGAGGTCTTCCCCGTCTGCCGCGGTGCGTGAAGCAGGAAATACTTCCGCTGGGCGATCAGCTGGCGCACCCGCTCCATTTTGAGACGCGCGAGCGGAGGCAGGCAGTAGTGCAGGTCCGGCTCAACCGGCCCCTCGGTGTTGAACGAGCGCACCGCTCAAGTATCGCACCGCGCTGTTCCAGTGATGACCTCCTTCTCTGACGACGCGCGAATGCGGTGATCCCGCACGTCGCGGACGCCGCGCAGGACTACCGGCAGGCTCATGGCAGTGGTCGCTCTTTCTTCGGCGAGATCGCCCTTCTACGGCCGCGTGGGCCGGTGAGGACACCGGCGCTCCAGGCCGGCAGGTCGCGCTTTCTTCGGCGGCATCGGCCTTTACGGCCGGCGCACCCCCCGTGGTGTGACCGGCGGCTGGGGGTGGGAGCCCGTGGGGGCTTTCGGTGCAAAAGAAAAACCCCGGGGCCGGATGGCCCCGGGGTTCCCGCCTGATTCCGGATCAGACGATTGTCAGAACACGCAAGTCCTTACTTCGCCGTGCACTTGAGGAAGTGCGCCAGGTCATCGGTGCTGAACGTGCTCGGCAGCTCGTTCCGGCCGACCGCCATGCCACCGTCCGCGTCCCAGTTGCAGGTGACGCTGACGCTGCGGGTGGTGGTGCAGCCGAAGGTCCGGTCCGCAAACGCAACATCGACATCCGTCATCCAGGTCGCGTCGCAGATGGTGCCGTCATCGTCGTCGCCGCCGTCAGCCTCGGTGCACTTCCGGATACTGGCTTCAATATCGTCCGACGTCAGGTAGTTGTCCGCCAACCCGTCAGGATTGCCGGCCTCCGACTCGTCTACGTTGGGGGTGTCGTCGTCGTCCGCATCATGCCGGAGATCCACCTTCCCGAGGTCGCCCACGGTCGGATCGTGGTCGGCGTCGGTAAGGTCCATCGTGATGGTCCCGGTCGTTGCGTAGAAGTCCATGCCACCGTCCGTCATCTTGCCGTCCAAGTCACTGTCGAACCAGAGGGTCGTGAACATCTCGCCGTTCCCGCCGGAGTTCTCCGCCGTGGCAGTGAGTTGGTCGACGTGGTTGTTACCGTCAAACGTGATCGTCGGCGTCCAGCCCTTCCCGATGGCGTGGTCCACTTCGTCCTCGAACATGGCGCAGATGTCCACATGGTCGGACACCATGATCGGATCCGCGTCGCCGCAGGTCAGATCCTCGAACGGGTCGTCCTCCCAGTTCACGCGGCCCCAGCTCACGTCGGCGCCCTTCGGGGACAACTCGATACTCCAGCCGGAGAGGTAGTCGGGACCTTCGGGAGTGTTCTTTGCGTCGCTCTGGCCACCCGCGCCCGGACCAAGCAACCGGAAACAACCTGCGGGCTCGTCCGTGATGTCGCCGGCGTCGTAGGTGGTTTGGCAGACCGTTGTGCTGCCGTCGGTCGCGTCCACCAGGATCGCGCCGGAAACCGCCTTCATGGTCAGGGTCTTGTTGCTGCCCTTCGCGGCGTCCGTCTTTACGGACTGGTTCACGCCGCCCGCAACCCCGGAGAAGACATGGTTCAGCGTCATGGCGATACTGGAACTGGTCACGATGCCGAGATCAACCCCGTCATCGCCGTAGTCTTTTTCGCCGCCTGCCACGGTGTTCTTCACCTTGCCGACCTGGAATTCCACGGAGGGATCCCAGCCGGTGCAGACCCCGGAGTCAGCGATCGACAGCTCCGGCGCGTCCATTCCGTCGGCGCAGTTGAACGGACCGCACGTCACATACGCGACATCTCCGGTCGGCTCCATCTCCTGGTTCGCGCCCATCGTCGTGCGCGTCACCATGAAGGTCGCCCCATCACTCAGGGCCATGCTCTGCATCAGCCCCCAACTCACGTAGGCAAACGGCATGTTGCCAGCCATGGCGTCCACTTCGACTCCCGTGGCGTCGTCGACGAACATCGGGGTGATGATCGCCGTGGTGTTCGACTCCACCATGATCTCGCTGTTCACAGTCGCCATCGCCGTCGCTTCGTCGTCATCATTGTCCGCGACCAGGAAGTGCGGGTCATCCGCGTCGTCCGACAGCGAGAAGGTCACCATGACCGGATCCGGCGGCGGTGGTGGCGGTGGCGGCGGCGGTGCGTTCGACATGCCCGTCACGTGCGTCGTCCAGCCACTCACAAGCGCGTCCTCCACCGAGGTCCCGACCGCGGCCGCGACCCGGACGTACACCGTGGTGTCGGGCGCCAGACCCATGACCGTGTAGTGGCTTTCCGCCGTGAACGCGATGACGTCGTCTTCGTCGCCGAACGTCTCGTTCATGCTGATCTGGACCACGTAGCCGGTAGCGCCTTCGACGGCGGTCCAGTGGTACTCGATGGAAGTCTCGGTCGTCTCATCCACGTGGAGACCGGTCGGCGTGGCAGGAGCTTCGGGCTCGGGCTCGGGCTCAGGCTCCGGGTCTGGAGCCGGGGGCGGCGCCGGCGCCGGCGCCGGCGTCGTTGCGGTGTCGTCATCGCCGCATCCCGAGAGCACGAGACCGGCACCCAGGATCATGGCAAGAAGGAAGACAAATCCCCACGAAGGGAATCGCCTCCTTGCGATCTGCGTCATTCCGCCTACCTCCTGTAGGGCGTCGTGGGACAGAACCGGAACCCCGGAGGGTCAGGGGCCGTCTCGTGAAAGTGCGTCCTACCTCCCGTAGGACAATGCCGCCCGCCACAGGCCCGCACCGGCGTGGCGTGCCGGGAGAGTATACGCAGGGCGCTTGGGGGCGGCAACATGGAAAGAGTCCGGCACAGGCAGACGCCCATGGGGGCGGCCCGCCGTGCACGGACGCACGGAGTAGACCATAGCACGCAGGGGCTTGTCAACGACATCCCGTGAACGGCCCCATGGATCGGGCGCGGACCCGCGCCGCGTCGGGGCGGCAGGATTTGAACCTGCGACCCCCTGATCCCGAACCAGGTGCTCTGCCAGACTGAGCCACGCCCCGCGGCGGGCGCATTGTAGCCGGGCGGCGGGCGGCGGCAGGCGCCGCAGCGGGACGCAGCCGACGGCTGGGGGTTTGCCGGCCGGAGCCTCGGAGGCGCAGCGCCAAGGGGGTCGGCGGGCGGCTTTTGTGGCATCAGCAATTAATAGGAGTGCGACACACGGGTGCACGGGGTTCGCGGGGAGCCGGGCGCCCGTTGCTGGTGGCGTCGGTGCGGCGGAGAGCAGCTGCCGCTGCGGCAGCGGCGGTCGGTGCGTCGCGCGGTTATTGGCTGGGCGCAGGCCGGCGAGGACGCCGGCGCTCCATGGAGGGCCCCTGGGGAGGACGATGGAGCCGTTCCGGCAGGCGGCGGCGAAGAAGGTTCATGGGGCGACCAGGGTGGGAAGGACCTCGCCGATCTCGGCGTGGATGACGGCGCTGGCGAGGTGGTCGAGGGGGGTGGGCTCGCGGTTCAGGATGATGACGTCGGCGCCGGCGTCGTGAGCGGCCTGAGGCAGGTCGGCCGCGGGGTGGACGACGAGCGAAGAACCGACCACCAGCATGAGGTCGCAGGTCCGGGCGGCGGCATAGGCGCGGCTCAGGACATCCTGCGAGAGGAGCTGGCCGAAGGAGATCGTCGTGGGCTTCAGCAGCCCGCCGCATGGTGGTGAGGCGCCGGCGGCGGACCGGGCGGGCGGTTCCCGGGAGGAACGTTCGGGTCGCGGAAGGCGGCAGCGGGGGACCTGTTCGCCCGCCTCGATCCGGGCGGCCACCTCGGCGGCGTCGACGCGGGCGTCACACGTCAGGCAGGCGGCCCGGGTGGCGTTGCCGTGGAGTTCGAGCGTCTTCTCCGGCCGAATGCCGGAGTTCTGGTGCAGCCCGTCGATGTTCTGGGTGATGAGGGCGGCGAGCCGGCCCTGACGCTGGAGCTCGACAAAGGCCTCGTGGCCCGGTTGGGGCGGGCGTCGCGGATGGCAGGCCAGGCGGCCAACTTCTGGCGCCAGTACTCGATGCGATCCTCTTCGTTAGCCAGGAACTCCTGGTAGGTGACCAGGCGGTATTGCGACCAGACGCCGCCGGGGCTGCGGAAGTCGGGGATGGCGGATTCGGTGGAGATGCCGGCGCCGGTGAAGCCCACGATCCGGCGGGCGCGCCGGACCAGCATGCGGGCGTTTTCGATCTCGGGTGGAGTCATCGGGGTGGGTTGGGTGCGACAGGGGTGGGGACCAGTGTCGGATTATGCTGGCCTCCGGGTTCGTCGTCCTGAACGGCGCCGCGTCACCGAGCAGCTCATCACCGAAGGCTTCGTCTCGAGCGCCGGTGTCGTCTGGAGCGCCGGTGTCCTCACCGGCCACCGCCGCAGGCGGGCATGGTCCGTGGGCGTCCCCGCCCATGGTCCTTCGGCACGTCGGTGCTGGCGGCACGAGACTGCCTGAGGGACCGGCGGTCGGCGCAGGCCGGCGAGGACGCCGGCGCTCCATGGGGGCGGCGCTTCATACGTCAGCGCGCGCCACTTCTGGAGCGCCGGGGTCGTCTGGAGCGCCGGGGTCGTCTGGAGCGCGGGTGTCCTCACTGGCCACCGCCGCAGGCGCGCATGGTCCGTGGGCGTCCCCGCCCACGGTCCTTCGGCACGTCGGTGCTGGCGGCACGAGACTGCCTGAGGGAGCAACGGTGTGGCGCAGGCCGGCGAGGACGCCGGCGCTCCATGCGGGCGGCGCTGGCGGCACGAGACTGCGGTCGGCGCAGGCCGGCGAGGACGCCGGCGCTCCATTGGGGCGGCGGTCGATACGTCAAGGCGCGCAGTTCTGGAGCGACGGTGTCGTCTGGAGCGCCGGTGTCCTCACCGGCCACCGCCGCAGGCGGGCATGGTCCGTGGGCGTCCCCGCCCACGGTCCTTTCGGCACGGCGGTGCTGTCGGCACGAGACTGCCTGAGGGACCGGCGGTCGGGGCAGGCCGGCGAGGACGCCGGCGCTCCATGGGGGCGGTGCTGGCGGCATGAGACTGCGGTCGGCGCGGGCCGGCGAGGACGCCGGCGCTCCATGGGGGCGGCGCGGTCGGCACGAGACTGCCTGAGGCAGGCGGCGGGGTAGAGTGGGTTGACATGGCTGAGCCGCCGGGACCGAAGCCGATCGGGGCGCGGTGGCGCCGGGTGGCGGATCTGCCGCCGGGGGCGGAGTCGTGGGGGTATTCCGCCTATCGGGAAGCCGTCGCGGAATGGCGGGAGGTGCGGCAGGAGCTTGAGGATCGCCGGGCCGACCGGACCCTCATGGACATCTGGCTGCGGGAGCGGAAGCGGGACTTCGCCATCGAAACCGGGCAGGTCGAAGACCTCTACCTGCTGCGGCGCGGCGTCACCGAGCAGCTCATCACCGAAGGCTTCGAAGGCGTGCGCGGGGCGCACAGCCTGATTCCCGGGCTCAGCGACGACACCCTCCGGGGGCTGCTCGAAGACCAGGAAGCGACGCTGGAAATCGTCTTCGACCTGGCCGCAGAGCGGCGGCCGCTGAACCACCACGTCTTCATGTCGCTCCACCAGCTGCTCACCCGGCATCAGGAGTCGGCGGTGGGGATCCACGGGCTCACCGGGGAGCGGATCGCCATCCCGCTGCGGAGGGGCGACTACAAGATCCGGCCCAACAACCCCCGCCGGGCGGACGGGTTCGTCCACGAGTACTGCCCGCCGGAACAGGTGCGGTCGGAGCTGGACCGGCTGCTGGCGTTCCACGAGTCGCACCGGGAGCGGGAGCTGCCGGCCGAGGTGGAGGCGGCATGGCTGCACCACGAGTTCGTGCGGGTGCATCCCTTCCAGGACGGCAACGGGCGGATGTCGCGGCTGCTCATGGCCTACGTCTTTGCGCGCGACGGGGAGTTCCCCCCGGTCATCACCAAGGAAGGGAAGCGGATCTACATCCGACGGCTGGAGATCGCCGACGAAGGCGACATTCGGCCTTTCGTCCGGCATCTCGCCGGACTGTCGCTGGCAAGCACGGAGGACGCGACGACCACGGCGCGGGAGATCCTGAAGGGGCGGCGCCACATGCGTCACGGCAACGGCGGCGTGACGAGGAACGGGCGCTACTACCCGCCGACGGACTGACGGGACCGCCTTCGGCGTCCAGGCCCGACGGAGGGCCATCGGCGCGGGCCGGCGAGGACGCCGGCGTTCCATGGGGGCGGTGCTGTCGGCAGGAGACTGCCTGAGGGAGCAGGCGGCGGGGTAGAGTGGGTTGAAATGGCCGAGCCGCCGGGACCGAAGCCGATCGGAGCGCAGTGGCGCCGGGTGGCGGATCTGCCGCCGGGGGCGGAGTCGTGGGGGTATTCCGCCTATCGGGAAGCCGTCGCGGAATGGCGGGAGGTGCGGCAGGAGCTGGAGGATCGCCGGGCCGACCGGACGCTCATGGACATCTGGCTGCGGGAGCGGAAGCGGGACTTCGCCATCGAAACCGGGCAGGTCGAAGACCTCTACCTGCTGCGGCGCGGCGTCACCGAGCAGCTCATCACCGAAGGCTTCGAAGGCGTGCGGGGGGCGCACAGCCTGATTCCCGGGCTCAGCGACGACACCCTCCGGGGGCTGCTCGAAGACCAGGAAGCGACGCTGGAAATCGTCTTCGACCTGGCCGCAGAGCGGCGGCCGCTGAGCCACCACGTCTTCATGTCGCTCCACCAGCTGCTCACCCGGCATCAGGAGTCGGCGGTGGGCATCCACGGGCTCACCGGGGAGCGGATCGCCATCCCGCTGCGGAAGGGCGACTACAAGATCCGGCCCAACAACCCCCGCCGGGCGGACGGGTTCGTCCACGAGTACTGCCCGCCGGAACAGGTGCGGTCGGAGCTGGACCGGCTGCTGGCGTTCCACGAGTCGCACCGGGAGCGGGAGCTGCCGACGGAGGTGGAGGCGGCGTGGCTGCACCACGAGTTCGTGCGGGTGCATCCCTTCCAGGACGGCAACGGGCGGATGTCGCGGCTGCTCATGGCCTACGTCTTCGCGCGGAACGGCGAGTTCCCGCCGATCATCACGAAGGCCGGGAAGGACGAATACATCGACGCGCTCGAGGCAGCGGACGAGGGTGACCTGGACGCCTTCGTCGAGCATCTCGCCCTGCTGTCCCTGGTCAGCACGAGAAGCGCCATCCGGAGGGCGCGGGGCATTCTGCGAGGCAGGAACCGCATGCGCCACGGGAACGGGGGGGTGACGGTGAACGGGCGCTACTACCCGCCGACGGACTGAAGGGACCCCCTTCTGCGTCCAGGGGCTGCTCGAAGACCAGGAAGCACTTGGAGCGCCGGTGTCCTCAACGGCCAACACACCGGGAGCGCCGG
>JAAXGQ010000175.1 GCA_012271265.1 Vicinamibacteraceae bacterium | reverse complement strand
GTCTACGAAGCGATGCTCCCCCGCCAGCCGCTCCGCTTCCTGCTCGCCGACGACCCCGGCGCCGGGAAGACGATCATGGCCGGCCTCCTGATCCGCGAGCTCATGGCCAGGAGCGACGTGAAGCGCTGCCTCGTGGTCTGCCCCGGCAGCCTCGTCGAGCAGTGGCAGGACGAGCTCGACCAGCGCTTCCACCTGCTCTTCGACATCCTCACCCGCGACAAGGCAGCCACCACGAAGAGCGGCAGCTGGTTCCTGGACACTCCGCTGGGGATCGCCCGGCTCGACATGCTGGCCCGGAACGATGAGCTGCTCGACCAGCTCCGGGCCCGCGACTGCCGCTACGACCTGATCATCTGCGACGAGGCCCACAAGATGTCGGCCCGCTGGTTCGGGGGCGAGGTCAAGACCACGAAGCGCTACCAGCTCGGGCGGATCCTCTCGGGGATCACCCGCCACCTGCTGCTGATGACGGCCACACCCCACAACGGGATCGAGGACGACTTCGCCCTCTTCCTCGCCCTCCTCGACGAAGACCGCTTCGTCGGGAAACCGGGCCGCCACCGCTCATCGGGCGCCGGCGAGGGTCGGACGGATGCCTCCGACCTCATGCGGCGGATGGTCAAGGAAGACCTCTACCGCTTCGACGGCCGCCGCCTCTTTCCCCTGCGGACCGCCCACACGGTGCCCTACCGGCTGAGCCCGAAGGAAAACGAGCTGTACAAGGCAGTCACCGCCTACGTCCGCGACGAGTTCGCCCGGGCAGAGCAGACCGCGAACCCGGCCAGACGGCGGACGGTCGGGTTCGCGCTCACCGTGCTCCAGCGGCGGCTCGCCTCCTCGCCTGAGGCGATCCACTCCTCCCTCCGCCGTAGAAGAAAGCGCCTCGAAGAACAGCGGCATCTGATCGAGACCGCCGGCCCCGGCGGGGTGGTGATTTCCTCGCGCGGATTCCGGGAGGTGACCCGGGATTTCCTCGAGGATTTGGACGAGCTTCCGGAAGAGGAGATCGAGGCCGAAGAAGTCCGGGTGCTCGACCAGGCCACCGCGGCCCGCACCGTCGAAGAGCTGACCCGCGAAATCGCGACCCTCACCCGCCTCGAGGCGCAGGCCGACGCCGTTCGCAAGAGCGGTCAGGACACCAAGTGGCACGAGCTGCTCAGCCTGCTCGACCGGCTCTTCGATCGGCGGGACCCTCCGTCCGAAGCCCGGGAGGACGACGTCCCCTACGGGTCGGGCGCGATTCCGGAGCCCGAAGCCTCTCGGGACCACAAGCTGGTCCTCTTCACCGAGCACCGCGACACTCTCGACGCGCTGGGGCGCCGCATCCGGACCCGTTTCGGGCGGCCTGAAGCGGTGGCGGTGATCCACGGCGGCGTGGGGCGGGAAGAACGCCGAGCCGAGCAGGAGCGGTTCCTGCGGGACCCGGAGGTCCGGGTGCTGCTCGCCACCGATGCCGCCGCCGAAGGAATCAACCTCCAGCGGGCGCACCTGATGGTGAACTACGACCTCCCCTGGAACCCGAACCGCATCGAACAGCGGTTCGGCCGCATTCACCGGATCGGCCAGCGTCAGGTGTGCCACCTCTGGAACCTGGTGGCCGAGGGAACCCGGGAAGGCGACGTCTACCTGCGCCTGCTGGAGAAGCTGGAGCGGTCCCGAGAGGCTCTCGGGGGCAAGGTCTTCGACGTGCTCGGAAGGCTGGAGTTCGAAGGGAAGCCGCTTCGCGACCTCCTGCTCGAGGCGATCCGCTACGGGAGCGATCCCGAAGTTCGAGCCCGGCTCGAACAGAGGGTGGAAGGCGCGGTGAACCCGGCCCATCTGAAGGCGCTTCTCGAGCGCGGCGCACTCGCGGCAGACACGATGGACACCTCCCGCCTCGCTGGCATCCGGGCGGAAATGGAACGCGCCCAGGCAAGGCGCCTCCAGCCCCACTTCATCGGTTCCTTCTTTCGGGCCGGGCTACGCGAGCTCGGCGGTCGGATGCACCAGCGGGAGACGGAACGCTGGCAGATCAGCCTGGTGCCGGCCACGGTCCGGAATGCGGCAAAGACCCTGACGAGCGGCCGGACGCAGCCCGTGACCCGCCGATACGAGCGGGTGGCGTTCGCGAAGGAACGGCTCGATGCCCCCCGCACGGCGCCTTCCCGTGCGGCCCGTTTCCGCCCGCCCCGAGCGGCCTTCCTCGCCCCCGGCCACCCGCTGCTTGATGCCGTGGTGGCGCTCGTCCGCGAGCGCCACGGCGACCTGTTGCGCGAGGGGGCCGTGCTCGTGGACGAGGCGGACCGCGGGATCCGGGCGCGTGTTGCGCTCTCCCTCTCGCACGAGATCCGGACGGCGCGGCGCCGGAATCACCGGCGGCAGGTTCTGAGCGAACGCCTGCTCCACGTGGTGCTCGACGCATCCGGAGCCGTGAAACGTCTGGGGCAGGCGCCGCACCTCGACTACCGGCCGCTCGCGGAGCACGAGCCCGCCCCAAGGGCGTTGCTGGCGCTTTCCGAATGTGGCTGGATCGCGGCGGGCAACCACGAGGGGGACGAGGGGATCGAACGGGCGGCCCGGCATTTCGCGATTGCCGAGGTCGTCCCCGGCCACGCG
>JAAXGQ010000174.1:1087-1678 GCA_012271265.1 Vicinamibacteraceae bacterium | reverse complement strand
GCGCCGATGACGGGCGCGAGCCGCTCCTCCAGCGCCGCCAGCCGTTCCCCGTGCTCGCCCCGGAGCTCCTCGACCGCCCGCATGAGGTCTCGCAGGGCCTCGGTGGCGCCCCGCGCCTCGTCCGCCAGCTCGCCGAGGCGAGCGGCCGGGACCGCCGCTCCGGCGTCCGTCGCCTCGTCCCTGTCCCCGGCAGCCGTGAGCGCGGCCACGCCGTCCGCGAGCGCCTTCATGAGCAGCGCCGCACGCAGGTGCATCGTGAGCGGCCCCGCTTCGTCGTCGAGGCCGCGCGCCAGCGTCTTGTGGTTGACGCCCAGCGCGTCCGCCGCCTTCATCCGCCCACCCTGCGCGGCGACGAGCCGGCGCAGGTAGACCCGCAGCCGGCCGTCGACGGGGTGTTCGGCCTCCTGTTCGGGTTCCCCGCGGGGCTCTTCCTCGCCCTGTGCCGCCGTCTCCCGTGTCATTTCCGACTTCCCTCCGACGGAACTCTGGCCCGTGTGCGGTGGAACGGGCGCTTCACCGACGTTTTTCGCGGAGCACGTCCAGTAGGGCGTTTCCGCTTGACCTGCCTGTGTGTTCAGGGACTTCCCTCTC
>JAAXGQ010000174.1:0-1058 GCA_012271265.1 Vicinamibacteraceae bacterium | reverse complement strand
ATGCGACGGACCACGACCACGACCGGTAGGGGAAGGCGCCTGCGGGCGCTCGGCGCGGCGCTGCTGCTGGCGGCGCTGGCGGCCGTGCCCTCGTCGAGCGGGGCGGCCCTCGCCCAGGAGCCGCCCGATCCCGATTCGCCGATCGTGCTCGTCAACGAGGACGAGGAGGACCTCGCCGAGCGCAAGCAGGACGGGCGCTTCATCGCACGGCCCCTCTTCGACCGCGCGCTCGCCGCCCTCTACTACGGCATGCGCGACGGCGACACGGGCCAGTGGCTCACCCCCATGTACCGCGTGCGCAGTGGCGAGGAGGAGCGCCGCGACGGCTGGGAGTACTCCTTCGAGTACCCCTTCGAGGACGGACAACCCGAGCTCGACCCCGAGCGGGCGTACCTGCTCGTCATCCTCGCGAAGAGCTGGGCCGAGCAGACCGCGACGTTCTACGCGGTCGTCCCCGAGCACGTGCCCGGCGGGCTCTGGAACAGGGTCCTCGGCGCGCTCGACCCCGAGCGCTGGGGCAAGGCCGCAGCGACGTGGGTGATCGAGGGCGCGCACGGCACGCTCTGCGGCGTCGTCGAGCGCGCCTCGGGCAGTGACGCCGAGAGCTGCGAGGCGACCCCGTGAGCGACATCTTCACGGGCACGCCCGCGGGCCTCACCTACGAGCACGAGATCGTGCGTCAGGCGTGGCTGGCGGTCTGGGTCGTCGCCTCCGGCGCGCTCGTCGTGATCGTCGGCTGGATGGGCTTGAGCCTCATCGTCGGCGACCACGTGGGGCGAGCGCAGGCGGGCTGGCGCGAGCTGGCGCCGCGCCTCGTGTTGGGACTGGTCGCCGCCGCCGCCTCGCTGTGGTGGTGCGCGCTCGTCATCGACGTGGCCGACGCCGTCTCGGGCTTCATCGCCGCCGAGCTGGGCGTCACCGCCGGCGACATGCTGCGCTCCACGCTGAAGACGCTCCTGACAGCGGTCTCGGTCGGCAGCGTGGGCATGGCCCTGCTGCTCGCTGTGCTCTACCTCGTCTACGCCTTCTTCGTCCTCTACCTCGTGGTGCAGATGGTG
>JAAXGQ010000018.1:18972-26089 GCA_012271265.1 Vicinamibacteraceae bacterium | reverse complement strand
GCGGGACGTCCTCCCTGAGGCGCTGACCTTCGACGACGTCCTGCTGCGGCCCCGCTATTCGGATGTCCTGCCCTCGGGCACGGACCTCGACACCCGCTTCAGCCGCCGGATCCGCCTCGCCATCCCGCTGGTCAGCGCGGCGATGGACACCGTCACCGAGGCCCGCCTCGCCATCGCCGTCGCCCAGTTGGGCGGCATCGGCGTGATCCACCGGAACCTGACGCCCGACGAGCAGGCCGCCGAGGTGGCCAAGGTGAAGCGGTCCCAGAGCGGGATGGTCGTGGACCCGGTGACCGTCTCGCCGAACGCCACCGTCGCCGAAGCCGTGGCGCTCATGGAGCGGTGGCGGATTTCGGGGCTCCCGGTCGTCCACGAAGGCCGGCTGGTGGGGATCCTCACCAGCCGCGACCTGCGGTTCGCCACCATCGGGCCCGATCCGGTCTCCGAGCTGATGACCCGGAAACCACTGCACACCGCCCCTCTCGGCACCACGCTGGAAGCGGCCAAGGCGATCCTGCACCGGCACCGGGTGGAGAAGCTCCCGGTGCTCGGCGAAAGCGGCGAGCTGGCCGGTCTGCTCACGGTCAAGGACATCCAGAAGGCGATGACCTACCCGGACGCCACCCGGGACCGGCTGGGCCGGCTGCGGTGCGCCGGCGCGGTCGGCGTGGGCGACGCGGGGATCGAGCGGGCGCTGCTCCTGGCCGACCGGGACGTGGACGCGGTCGTGCTGGACACCGCCCACGGCCACACCGAGAGCGGGATGAAAACCCTCTCCCGCCTCCGTGAGGCGCTCCCCGACACCGTGGACGTGGTGGCCGGGAACATCGCCACGCCGGACGCGGCGCGAGACCTGGTGAAGGCCGGCGCCGACGGGGTGAAGGTGGGGATGGGCCCCGGCTCGATCTGCACCACCCGGGTGGTCGCCGGCGCCGGCATGCCGCAGTTCACCGCCATCCAGGGAGTTCGGGAAGGCCTGGAAGCCGCCGACGCCCCGATGATCGCCGACGGGGGCATCCGCTTCAGCGGAGACATCGTGAAAGCGATCGCCGCTGGAGCCGACTGCGTCATGGTGGGCAACCTGCTCGCCGGCACGGAGGAGAGCCCCGGCGAGACGATCCTCTACCAGGGCCGGGCCTTCAAGAGCTACCGGGGGATGGGTTCCCTCGGCGCCATGAGCGGCGCATCCGCCGATCGGTACCATCAGGCGGGGCGGCCGCGGGCGAAGCTCGTCCCCGAAGGGATCGAGGGTCGGGTTCCCAGCACGGGACCGCTGGCGGCCGTCGTGGAGCAATTGATGGGCGGACTCCGTTCCGGCATGGGGTACACCGGATGCCGCACGATCGCCGAGCTGAAGGAAGACGCCGGCTTCGTGCGGGTGACCGGCGCCGGCCGGCGCGAGAGCCACGCGCACGACGTGGTGGTCACCAAGGAGGCTCCGAACTACCGGCTCGAGTAGGGGCGGGAGAACGGGACCATGCATCGGCGAGCGGCGGCGGCTCTCCGCCCGACCTGGTCCTCCCTCGTGGGGGCCGCACTTCTGCTTCTCGGCTCCTGCGCCGATCCGGCCCAGTTGCGGATGATCACGGTGTACCTGCCGGACATCGCCGTCTCGCTGCCGCTTCCCCAGGGATGGACATCGGCGTCCAACCAGCAGGGCGGCTACTCGATGACCACCTTCAGCGGTCCGTCGGTGGATGTTCCCGAGCGCGACGGCATCCAGGTCCAGGTCATGGCCGGCCCGGCTCCGACCGGTCAGACGCTCCGCGAAGTGGCGGACCGCTTCTATATCGGCGAGCAGCGGGTGCTCTCGGAGGAGCCGTTCCAATTCGGGGAACGCGAAGGCTTCATCTGGACGTTCGAATGGGAGCGCCGGCCGCAGTCGGGGCGGCTGCTGCTCGTTGAGGACGAGGGCCGGCTGTACGGGGTCTACGCCACCGGGGAGGCGCGGAGCGTCCAGGCCTACGGACCGACGCTGGACCGGATGTACGACGGGTTCGCGATCGAGAAGGCCGAGTGGTTCGATGTCTACGAGGATCCGGTATTCGACCTGCGGGTCCGCTATCCGCGAAGCTGGAGCCGCTCTCACTTCCTCCGGCAGACGGGGGAGAGCCTCTTCGTCGGTTTCCGCAGCGGGCCGCTCGCCGTCGCGCAGGACGGCGCCACCGTCCACGCCACTCTTGAGGTCACGGTGCGCGAAGCGGAACCCGGCACGACTCTCGAAGGCTTCTACAGCGTGGCCGCCGAGAGCCTGGGCGAGAACGTCCGGATGCTGCGCCACGACATCCTCGGCGACGGGCGCGGCATCGCGGTGCTCTACTCGCTGGAAACCCAACACGAGGACTACCTGGAGTGGGTCGTCTACAACGTGGTCGGAGGACGCACCTACCTCTACCGCTTCCACTGCCAGAACCGCCTCTACCGGGCCATCCAGCCCTGGCTCGAAGAGATGGCCACGCGGTTCGCGGCGGCCGCCGCTCCGGACGAAACCGGGGCCTCCTGAGGGCGAAACCGGCCCCGCGGACGGCGCATCCGAACCCGCGGGCCACTGCTACGATTGGCCGATTGAGCGGGTCGTGACGGGATGAGGAGGCGGATGCGCGGGCGCCGGGGAATCGCCTTGGGGGTGGGCGCTTTCGCGCTGACCCTGGCCGTCGGCATGGCGGACGCGGCCGAAACTCCGAGCCCCGTCCCGGAGCGCGAAGAGACCCCGGACCGGGCGGTGAAGGCCCGCTCCATCCACTCTCTGGTCGGCAGCCGCGGCGACCAGCGTCAGGCCAACGGGGCGAACGGGCAGGGCGGCAGCGGCGGCGCGATCTCCGGCTTCGGGACGCGCCTGCTCCCCCTCCCTCCCTCCCCTTCGCCGAGCGCCGACGAGCTCCGGCAGATGTCCCGCGAGGAGCGGGTCCGCGCTCTCGAAGCGCGGACGTGGGAGCTGCACGCCCTCCGCACCGCCGAACCGGTCGAACTCGACGGCTTCCTCGACGAAGGCGACTGGGAGCGCGCGGTTCCGATCGCCGACTTCTACGAGCGCGAAACGCGTGAGGGGCTTCCCTCCACCGAGACCACCGCGGTCCGGGTCCTCTACGACGAACAGAACCTCTACTTCGGCTTCTTCTGCACCATGGCGGACGCGGACAACAACCGCCCCCGCACGATGTTCCGCGACGAGAACATCGGGAGCGACGACGCGGTGGCGATCATGCTCGACGCCTACAACCAGCGCCGGACTGCGGTCTTCCTGGCCACGAACGCGAACGGGATCCTGTTCGACATGAGCCAGAACGGCCAGAACGAGAGGACCCGCAACATGGACTGGGACATGGTCTGGGCCGCCCGGGGCCGGACATTCCCCGGCGGCTGGACCGCCGAGGTGCGGATCCCCTTCAAGTCCCTGCGCTTCGACCTCCGCAATCCGGACCAGGAAACGGTGTTCGCCGTCGGGTTCAAGCGCAACATCCCGGCGAAGACCGAAGAGGTCTACTGGCCTTTCGTCTCGAACGACTCGACCTGGTACCGGCCGGCCGAGCTGGGAGAGCTGCGCGGGCTCGTCGGCATCCGGCCCGGGCGCAACCTCGAGTTCCGGCCCTACGCGCTCGGCGGCGTCGAGGGCGGCCGTGAGCGGACGGCCGACCGAAACCGGATGGACGGCGGCTTCGACGTGAAGTGGGGCGTGACCCCCGGGCTCACCGCCGACTTCACGGTGAACACCGACTTCGCCCAGGAGGAGGTGGACGACCTCCAGACCAACTACACCCGCTTCTCGCTCCGCTTCCCGGAGAAGCGGCAGATCTTCCTCGAAGGGCAGAGCAACTTCGCTTTCGGCGAGCGGCGCGACGCCGACATCGTCTTCACCCGCCGCATCGGCCTCACCGACGCCGGCCAGCCGGTGCCCATTCTCGGCGGCGCCCGCCTCTCCGGTCGGCAGGGCCGCTACACGGTAGGGCTCATGGGCATGTCCACCGGGGCGCTGCCGGACGGGGACATCGGAGGGGAGCAGTTCACCGTGGCCCGGATCCGGCGCGATGTCCTCGACCGCTCCTCGGTCGGCGCCGTGTTCACCGACCGCAGCAGCGACGGCCGGTTCAACCGCGTCGCGGGGTTCGACACCAGGCTGTTCTTCGGCAACGTGTGGTCCTTCGAAGGCCTCTGGTCCCGGGTCTTCGACGGGACGGACCGCACCGGGACCAACCTGGCGACCGGCCGGCTGGACCTCGATGCCGACCTCGTCGGCGGCACGGTGAAGTTCCTCGAGATCGGCGACAACTTCGATCCGGGCGTCGGCTTCATCCCCCGCGCCGGCATGCGCAAGACCTACCTCCAGGGCCGCCTCTCCCCGAGGCCGGGCGCGCCGTGGCTTCGCCAGGTGCACTTCCAGACGAATCTCCAGAACATCACGACCCTCGAGAATGTTCTCGAGACCCGACGGACACAACTCCAGGCTCGAGCCACCTTCGAGAGCGGCGACGAGGTGTCCGCGGAGCTCATCGAACAGTACGAAGCCACGACGGCGGACTACTCGATCCAGAACATCCTCATTCCCGCCGGCGAGTACCCGTTCCGTCGCTACCAGGTCGCCCTGAACACCTACCGCCGGCGCTATGCCTCGATCCGCGCCAGCTACGAGTTCGGCGGGTTCTGGGGCGGAGACCGGGACACCTGGTCGCTCGGCGCGAACTACCGGATCAACAAGAACTTCGGCCTGCGCGGGCAATACGCCTTCAACCGGCTACGCCTGCCCGGCGGCGACCTCGACACCCACCTCGTCTCGACGCGGATGCAGGTCGCCTTCCGCACCGACCTGATCCTCCTCGGCCTCTTCCAGTACAACGACGCGACCGGCGACCTCGCCTCGAACGTCCGCTTCAACTGGATCCCGAGGCCCGGCACGGACTTCTTCATCGTCTACACCGAGCTGGACGAGTGGGGAGAGATGTTCTTCGCCAGGAACCGCAGCCTCTCCATCAAGCTCAACTACCTCTTCCGCCTCTAGATCCACCTCCAGCCAGCCCCTCATGGGGCGCGCTCCCTGCCTGGCACGGCCCGTGCGAAGATTGGCGGAGAAGGCATCCCATGACGCGAAACACGGCTCTTCCCCCCCTGCGGTGGGTCGTCCCGGCCCGAGGGCCACGGTCCATCTTCGTCCTCACCCTGCTGTTCGCCACGGCCATCCCCGCCGCGGGCTTCGCCCAGGGCTTCCGCTTTCGCGCCGCCGCCACCCGGGTCATCGTGGACGTGCTCGTGCTCGACAGCGACGGAGTCCCGGTCCCCGGCCTGACCAGAGGCGACTTCGTGCTGTTCGAGGACGGCACGGAGCAACGGGTCGCAAGCCTCGACGTCGTTGACTGGGAACGCTACGAAGCCGGCGCCGACGAGCTGGCCGCCGCGACCCCCGAAGCCACCCCCGCCCTCGACATCCGGGAGGCAGAGCGGGGCAACGTCTCCCCCCGGCGTTTCGTGATCGTCTTCAACCGGCGCCGCGCGGATCCGGTGAACCTCCGCCGGGCAAAACGCGGCCTCGAGGAGTTCGTGACGACGAACATGGTTGACGGCGACGAGACGATGATCCTGGAGTTCGCCAACCAGGTCCGGGTCCTCCAGGAGTTCACCTCGGGAAAGCAGGAGACCCTCGCCGCGGTCCGCCGCATCGTCCCCGGCACCTACGAGAGCCCGGTCCCCGAGCAGGACGCCCGCCAGTCCTTCCAGATGCTCTACGCCCTCGCCGAGGCGCTCGAAGCGGTCGAAGGCCGCAAGATCGTCGTGTTCATGTCGATGGAGCTGATGACGTTCGCTGACGTGAGGCAGGTGGTTGCGGAGGTGGCCGGTGACGCGGTGGAGGGCTTCCCCGGCCGCTCCGCCCTCGACGAGACGAACATGCTCCGGGCCGCGATCCAACAGCTGAACCACGCCAACGCGACCCTGTATTCGGTCGACATCATCGGCGTCTACGCGAACGAAAACCGCATCCTCACCCCGAGCCTGAACGCCTTCGACTCGCTCGGCAACCCGCTTCCGCTCGAGCCGTCGGACCATCCCCTCACCCGGATGGCCACCGCGGCGAACGTTCCGGCGGAGGGCGGCGCCGCCTCGCTGGCCGTCGCGACCGGCGGGACCCATTTCCCCAACCAGACGAACTTCGCCATCGCGCTGAACCGGATCGGGATTCAGAACGAGCTCTACTACCTGCTCTCCTTCTCCCCGGCAAACACCGAACTCGACGGCGCGTACCGCAACATCGAAGTCCGCGTGCGCGGCGACCACGACTACCGGGTCATTGCCCGACCGGGGTACTTCGCGCGCCAACGCCGAGGCGAGGAAATCGAAGCCACCGCCCGAGGGGAGTACGGCTACGCCTACCCCGATGCGCTCCACACCTACGCCTACCTGCTGAACCCGCGTCCGGAGGGCGCGTTCGGGGTTCTCGCGGCGGCGCTCCCCGACTCCTACCTCGACGAGCCGGCCGAGGCCCGGCTGCGGGTGATCGGCGACGGCGGCGAAATCCACAGCGAGGCGACCGGACTCGTGGACGGCCGCCGTTTCTGGATCTCGACGCCGGCCGTTCTCCCGCCTGGCGACCACGCTCTCGAGCTCATGGTCGAGCGGGGGGATTCCGTCGTGCACCGCGCCTCCTCGACGCTGACCATCCCGGCCGCTCTCGGCGACCGCTTCTCGCTCTCCAGCGTCTTCCCCTTCGTCGCCGAGGAGCACGGCCCCGAGGTCCAGGGCCCGCCGGTGCGCCCGGTGGCCGCCTTCGCCGGGGGCGAGGAGACGCGCCTCGCCTTTTTCATCTACCCCGGCCGAACCGAGCCCGCATCCCAGGTCCGGATCGCCTACGAGATCCGCAACGAGCGGGGCGACGTCTCGGTGGAGGCCGAGCGCCCCGGCCTCTTCGACCTGGATCCGCAGCGCTTCGAAGGAACCCCGATCGCGCTGCCCATCGAGACCGCCGCCCTCCGGGCCGGCCGTTACACCGCGGTCATCCGCGTCACCGATGACGCCCGGGACCGCACCGCGAGCGGCGAGCTCGACTTCCTGATCCGCTAGCGCCAGGGGGCCGGCCCCATGGAGCGCCGGCGTCCTCGCCGGCCAACCTCAGTGGTTGATCGTCGCCGCTCGC
>JAAXGQ010000018.1:1158-18874 GCA_012271265.1 Vicinamibacteraceae bacterium | reverse complement strand
CCGCTCGCCACCAGCGGCGCAGCAAACGGCCCCGTGACCGCCTCGCCGAAGCCGTGCCTCGCAGCCCGTACCGCGCCGAGCGCCGCAAACTCGGCCTTCCCCTCCGTCGGTAGGCTCCCGGCATCGCCATGAAGTCTGTGGAGTCCTCCAGCCTGTGGAGCGAGGTCCGGCTGGGGGAAGACAGCGACCTGGAACTGAAGGGGGTCAGATTCCGGGGCCGCAAGGTCGCCGCTCCCCGACGGGACGCGCTCGCCGACGGTATCGCTGCGTTCGCGAACGCGCGCGGCGGGCGTCTCCTCCTGGGCGTGAGCGATGACCGCCAACCGCAGGTCCTCGATGCCTCGCAGCTCGATGCGCTGGTGGCTTTCGTGCGCGTCATCTGCGCCGACAGCATCAAGCCGCCACCCGACTATCGCGTCGTTCGGGTCCCCGTCCCGGACCAGACCGGTGGCGCACTGCTGGTCGAGGTTGCGGAAGGCGCCGCAGTCCACCAATCTCCCGGCGGCTATTTCCGCCGTCAGGGCGACACGAAGCGCCCGATGGACGCGGCGCAGGTGCGCCGGCTGTCCCATGCGCGCGGGCAGTCCGACACGGCCTCCACGGACACACAACTGGTCCGGGGCTCCGGCATCCGCAGCCTGCGGCGGGATCTGTGGCGGCGGTACGCGAGCTCGCGGGTGCACGATCCACCGGAAGTCACCCTGAAGAAGCTGAAGTTCGTGAAGGAGGACGCGCGGGGCGTCTTGCGGGCAACGGTCGGCGGCCTTCTTCTCGCGGCGGAGGACCCGCGCGAGTGGATGCCGAACGCGTGGATCCAGGCCGTGTGCTATCGCGGCGGCCGTCCCGACGCGCGCCACCAGCTCGACGCCAGCGACATTACCGGGCCGCTCGATCAGCAGATTCGCGAGGCCCTCCGCTTCGTCATGCGCAACCGGCGCGTCGCCGCCTGGAAGGACCCGGCACGCACCGATGTGCCGCAATTCAGCGAGCGCGCGGTGTTCGAGGCGGTGGTCAACGCGGTCGTGCACCGCGACTACGCGGTTTCCGGTTCGCGGATTCGCCTGTTCATGTTTGACGACCGCCTGGAGCTCCATTCCCCGGGTGGCCTCTGCAATTCGATGTCTACCGAGGATCTGCGTACCAGCCAGTTCACGCGCAACGAACTGCTCGCCTCACGGCTCGGACAGTGCGCGGTGGGGGAGGCGCCCGGGGCTGGCGGGCGGCAGTTCTTCATCGAAAGGCGTGGCGAGGGCATCGCCGTCATCGAGGACGAGACGTTCGCTCTTGCCGGGCAGCCGCCGATCTTCGAACTGGTCGGCGAACGGGAACTGAAATTGGTCCTCCCGGCGGCCCTGCCGCCGGTGGCCGACGGCGTGGGAGCGACGGTGGAGGTCACGCACGCGGAGACCGGAGCGCCCCTGCCTGGAGTGCACGTGTTGATGCTCTTTCCCAACAGGACGTATCGTAAGGCCCGCACGAACACCTTCGGACGGGCGGAGTTCCTCCTCCACGCCAGGTTGCCCATGACCGTGCTATGCGCGGCGGAGGGCTTCTCGGCGGCCGTCGAGCACGAGGTCACGCCCGACAGCCCCCTCGAGGTCCGCATGGGGCCGATGGCGGATGGAGGCTCCCTCGTCTTTCCCGACGGCGCCGGGCGCCTGCGCGGCATTCGCGGGAGGCTGCATCCGATCCTTGACCGACACGACCGCACCTACCTCTACGCCAGCAACGTCGCCATCAACGACGGAGAGACGCAACCCGTGCACTTCGCGCTCGACGAAGCGCTGCGGCTCACCGACGCCTACGGCGCAGGCGCCACGGTGTGGTTTCGGGAGATGGTGGGGGCGTCAAGCGTCTTCGATTACCGGCTCGACCCGCCCCGACGCCCCTCCTGACGGTGTGGCCGGTCGCCTGCGCCCAACACGCGCCTCACCCATGCAACGTTCGGGCGCGATCGCTATCGGGCATAGCGGCGGCGTCGCCTGCGCCCAACACGCGCCTCACCCATGCGACGGCTGACGACCGTCCATGCGGCCGCTTGCTCGCAGTCACGCGCCACTCGCGGAAGCGCTTGAGTTCGAAGTCCTCGTCGATCCTGCGGAGTTCCCCGGGGTCCGTGACTCGGAGCCCCATGGGATACGTCTGCAAGACGAAGGGTCGTCGTTCGGCCGATTGGGACGTACCCGGGAGCCCACGCTGGATCGCTCCGTTCACGACTTGCTTGAAGGGCAATCCACGACACCACACCGAACGGATCCGGGCAGGTTTGCTCTCCAGGAGGCTCGGACTGCGCGTCGCTGTGGGAAGCCCCGCCCGCACCCTGGCGGGGTCGGCTACCGGACGGACTCGCCGTGTTCAGCGAGGTAGGCGCCGGAGTCTTCGGCGTTCATGAGCGGGACCACCTTGTCCGGGTCCACGCGCACCATGAGGTAGGTCACCTCGTCCTCGATGCGCACGAACTGGTGGCCGGTCCCGGCGGGGATCACCAGCACGTCACCGGCTTCCAGGTCATGGGTGACGCCGTTCCGCACATCGGCGGCGTTGTGCCCGGGGCCGTTCAGGAATCGCACCGCCCGGTAGTCGGCGGGCCGCCGCCGAGCGTCGATCATGTCGGGGCCGGTCAGCAGGGTCGCGGATCCGCTCAACACGATGTAGACCTCGGTCACCAGGTCGTGCTCGGCAACCGACTGCGGTCTCGGGGCGTCCAGTTCGCCTCGGCGCAGGAAGGCGACCTGGACGTTCGACTTGCCGATGTCGATGGAACGGATCTGCTGGTCGGTCACCTCGGTGGCCCGCGCCACCCGCAGGTAGGCCTCGATTTCCTCCTTCGACACGAAATCCGCCGGACACATGTCGCAGCTCGGCTCCGGGTCGGGGTCCCCCGCCTGCGCAAGCAGCATCCCGCCCCCGAATGCCAAAGCCAGGATGAGCGCCAGTGCCGCAAACCGCATGTCGAGTCCTCCCCCGGTCAGCCCGGAGCGTCCCTCCCCAACTCCGGCAGGGTACCCGAGGGAGCGCCCATCAGATCCGGACCACAACCGCAACCGCGATTCGGCCCCACACCCCACACAGGTCCAGGACCAGGCGTGGCTTCAGGAACGGGTCAGCGTTTCCGGAACACGAAGGTCCAGCCAGCAGTCCAGCGGCGCCGCCGCCATCGCCGCCAGGAACCCGCTACTCCGTGGGTCGGCTCCTCGCTCCGCCAGTCGGCCCTGTCGGCACGAGACTGCCCAAGGGATCACCGTGCGGCGCAGGCCGGCGAGGACGCCGGCGCTCCATGGGCCCTCCCGTCAGCCCGGTTCCCGTCCCGGAGGGGCCTACCAACTGGCGGGGGGGACGTAGGGGAGCACGGTGGTGGCCCGGGTCGCCTGGAGGTGGATGATCACGTCCAACCACTTCCCGAGCGGCTTCCGCCGCCAGAAGCGAAGCGCGGCAGGGAGGCGTTCGCGAGGCGGGTCTCACAGGAACCGTTACGCGGCGGATCGAGTGTGGGGCTTCTTCTCGCCGAGCGCCACGATGCGGGCGTCTCCGACGATGGCTCGCAGAAACTCCAGATCGTCGGGAGGCAGCGCGAGGTGGCTCCCTTCGAAGGGGTAGGCGTTCCGGTCGATCCAGGCGGCCGCCGGGCCGACGAGGGCCGCGTCAGGAACGGCCGGCGGGACGGTCACCGGCGGGTTGCCGCACGCCGTCACGAGGACCAGGACCCCGACCAGGCGCCCCGCGCCCGCCCGCCCTGGACTCAGGTCCATGGCGCTCTGCCCCGCCGCCTGCCCGGGAGTGGCCGGAGGCAGGCGGGCCGGGGCGTCACCACCCCGCGGCGTGGCCCTCGCGGCGCTTGTCCGGCCCGCCGGACAGCACCCCCGATCCGGGGAAGATCCGGATCGCGTTCAGCATCCCGATCCGGTTGGGAGGCTCGCGCAGGCGATGCCCCCGGGCGTTCAGGGCTTCCCGGACCTCGTCGGAGAAGTCCTTCTCCAGCACCAGGTCGGTCCCGTCCATATAGGGGATCGAGTTCGCCAGGTAGCGGACCACGAAACGCGGCGCGTCCACCGCCGCGGGGGCGTCCATGTCGTAGTCGAGCGCGCGCACCAGCACCTGCAGGATCGTCTGCGGAATCGTCCAGCCGCCTGCGGAACCGAGGGCGAAGTAGGGCTTGTCGTAGCGGGTCACAATGGTGGGGCTCATCACGAAGCGCGGCCGCTGACCGCCCTCGATGAGGTTCACGCTCTCCGGATCGAGGCTGAAATAGGACATCCCGTTGTTGAAGATGATCCCGGTCTCCGGAACCACCACGCCGGCCGGGAGCATGAGCGTCTGGGTGATGGTCACCACGTTGTGGTCCTTGTCCACGACGGTGTGGTGCGTGGTGTGCTCCACCGCGGTGGGCGGATCGCTCTCGGGGCGGACCGCGGCGTGGAACTGCGCCCGGGAAAGATCGATCCGCCCGGCCTGCTCCGCCGCGTATTCCTTGGAGAGCAGCCGGTCGAGCGGGATGTCGGCGTAGTCCTTGCCGGTGTTCCAGGTGTCCTCGTCCACGAAGGCCAGCTTCATGGCCTCGGCGACCAGGTGGACGAACTCCTCGGAGTTGTGTTCGAGCGCCGGCACGTCGAACTGCTCGAGGATGTTCAGGGTCTGAAGGATGGTCATCCCCGAACCGCCCGGCGGCTGGCTGTACACCGTGAAGCCCCGATAGGTGGTGGAGAGCGGCTCGCTCCAGCGGGCCCGGTAGTTCGCGAAGTCCTCCACCGTCAGGATCCCGCCGTTTTCCTGAAAGTACGCGGCCGCGGTCTCCGCCAGCTCCCCGCCGTAGAAGACCTCGGGGCCGCCAGCGGCGATCGCCCGGAGAGTGTTCGCGAGGTCGGGCTGTTTCAGGACTTCGCCCACCGGCCACGGCTTTCCGTCCTTGAAGAAGATGCTGGCGCCATAGGGATAGCGGGCCACGTCGGCGCCGAAGCCGCTGCTTCCGAAAGGACCGCTGACCGCGGGGGTGACGGCGAAGCCGTCTTCGGCATACTCGATCGCCGGCGCCAGCACCTCGGCCCAGGACATCGAGCCGTATTCCTCGAGGAGCGCCGCCCAGCCGGCGAGGTTGCCGGGAACGAGCGGCGCCAGAAAGCTGTCCCGCGCCGGGTGCGTCCGGTCCCAGAGCCGGCTCCCGGCGGTGAAGGCGGCGGGATCCGCGGCAGCCGGGGCGGCGCCGATGAAGTCCACCGAACGGATTTCGCCCGCTTCCGCGTCGTGGATCAGCGCGTAGCCGCCCACCCCGCCCAGGCCGGACATGAGGGGTTCCACGACCGCCTTCACCGCCGCGCTGGCCACCGCCGCGTCGAAGGCGTTCCCGCCCGCCTGCAACATCCGGAGCCCGGCCTGCGCCGCGAGCGGATGGGAGGTCACCACCATCCCGTTGACGCTCATCCCTGCGCCCTCGGCCGGCCCGCGGAGCAGGGGCGCGAGCAGCAAGGGGAGCCCCAACAGGGGGGCCCCCAGTATCAAAGAGAGTCGCCGTTTCCTTCGCATCCGTCTGCCTCCTCCAAGGGTCGCCAATCAGCGATGCCGTATTGGTTGCTCCATCCTACGCACCGGGCCGCGGGCGGACGAACCGAAGGTGCCCGGCGTGCGGGCCTCAGAAGTGGATCCGCGCCGCCAGCTCGACCTGGCGCGGGAATCCGGCGCTCACCGACGTCCCGAAGGCTCCGGAACGCACGTTGCCGACCGGGATGGCGAAGTGCGCGCGGTTGAACAGGTTGAACGCCTGCACGAACAGCTCCAGGTCCCGGGCCCCGCCCAGGCTGAAGCGCTTGCTCAGCCGGAAGTCCACGTTGAAGTAGTTCGGGCATTCGAGGGCGCCCTCGTTCACCGCAGAGAGGCCGATGGACTGCCGGTAGGCGTTCACCGCGCCGAAGTCGAGATCGCGGCAGCCCTGGTTCCGGGTCACACCGGGCGGCCGGTCCCCACTGATCGCGTCTCCGTTGAGATCGGTGCCCGCGGTGATGTTCACCGGGCGCGCCGAACGGATGTCCGCGATCCCGCTCAATTCGATGCCATAGGGCAGCATCCAGATGCCGCTGATCACCGCCCGGTGCCGCCGGTCGGTGTTGTCGGGGCCCCAATCGTTCTCCACGTTGGTGTGGTCCTGGGGGAACCCGTCCGGATAGTCGTCCGACTTCGAGAGGGTGTAGGAGGCCATCAACTGCCAGTTCCGGGCGAATCGCTTGTCGAGACGGATGAACATGGCCTTGTATTCCGTCCCCCCGAGGTTGCCGACTTCGGTGATCCGCGCGTATTCAGGGTTGGGGCGCGGCAGCCCGGGCCCGGGGAAGATGTTGATGTCGCGCTGCGAGCGATACGCCTTCCCGCGGGTGTAGTTGAAGTCCACCGACATGGCGAGATCGGAACTGATCTGCCGGGTGAAGCTGACGTTCGCCTGGTGCGAGTAGGGGTTCACGTAGCCGTTGTCGGTGATCGTGATCCCCGGGGCGGCGGTGGAGGCGAACTCGAGAAAGTCCCGCCCGCCGAACGGATCCGGATATCCCGGGTTCCGGATCTGCAGGTTGATGTACTGGAAGTTGCGGCGCTCGCCGAACTGCGGCAGCGTGCGGATGTTGTCGTAGTAGAGCCCATAACCACCGCGCATCACCGACCGGCCGTCGCCGGTGAGGTCGTAGGCGAAGCCGAAGCGGGGGCCGAGGTTGTTGTTGTCGCCCCGCGCGTCCGGCTCGATGAACGGCGAGGTGGACCGGGGAAGGTCCTTGTTGAAGACCCCGGTCTGGAGGTCGTAGCGGAGGCCGAGGTTCAGCGTCATCCGGTCGTTGGGCTTCCAGTCGTCCTGGATGTAGGCCGAGTAGTACGCCGACTTCACGTTCGTGTTCCACTCGGCCGGAAAGCCGCCGTACTGGAACGCGCGGAGCAGCGCGAAGGGGCCCGACGCGGTGAAGAGGGTGGGATGGGTGTCCGGATTGTCGGGATCGTAGGGTGCGTCCGTGGGGAACCGGAAGGTGCCGCGGGGGTTTCCCGACCAGTCGTCGCTGAAGTCCACCCAGGAGTAGTCCACCCCCATCTTGATGGCGTGCTCCCCGCCCCGGCCGGTCACGAAGTAGGAGAAGTCGTCCCGGAACTGGAGGCGCACCTCGGGTCCGACATCGGCCCAGGAAAAGCCGCGGCGCGAGCTCGGCCGGATGATGACCTGATCGAGCGCGTTGAAGCGCGCTTCGCTCCAGATGCCGTTTTCGGTGAAGTTCTCGGCGGAGCTCCCCGGCCAGATCTGGTAGGCGGCGAACGCCCACTGCACCCGGAACTCGTTGAGCGCGTCGTTGCTCGGAATCCACGAATAGGTGCCCACCACCGCGCGGCGGGGAATGTGCTGGGTGAAACCGGAACCCTTCAGCCGGGTGCCGCCCGCGCCGATGTCTTCCTGCCGCTCGTCCTCCTGCGCGTAGCGGACCATCATGGTGTGGTAGGGGTTGAAGAGGTGGTCGAACCGAAGGACGTACATCTGCCGGTAGTCGTCGCGCGGGAAGGTGCCCTCCTCCGCGGGCAGCGCGCCGCCGGTGTTCACGGTGAAGAAGTGATCGATCTCGGTCCGCTCGTACGAGAAGAAGAAGTGCGTGCGGTCCTCGACGATGGGTCCGCCGAGACTGCCTCCGAACTGGTAGCGCTTGAAGGCGGGCTTTTCGTCCTCGAACTCCCCGAGCGCGTTCAGTGCCTTGTCGCGCAGGTAGAGGAAAGTGCTGCCGGTCAGCGTGTTCGTGCCCGACTTCGTCACTGCGGTGAGGAGCCCGCCGCTCGCGAGCCCTTCCTCGGCCTTATAGAGCGATTGCGTGACCTTGAACTCCGCGATCGAGTCCATGGGGAAGTTCTGGCGCGGCTCCCCCTGCTCCGCCCAGGTGTTCCGCACCCCGTCCACGACGAAGGCGTTCGAGTACCAGCGCGAGCCGCCGCCGATGTTGGCGTTGTTGTAGTAGCCCCGGATGTTGTCCTGGCTCACGCCGGCGGCGAGCATCGCGAGGTTGATCCACTCGCGGGTGTTCACCGGCAGGGTCTGGATCTGGAGATCGGTGACCGCCTGGGCAATCTCGGACTTGGTGGTCTCGATCAGCGGCGACTCCCCGGTGACGGTGACGGTCTCCTCGATGGAACGGACCCCGAGGGTGAAGTCGAGGCTCGCCTCCTGGCCGATCTGCAGGGTGATGTCGGTCATGGTGAGCGTCTCGAACCCGGAGATCTGCCCGGTGAACTGGTAGATGCCCGGACTGAGCGCGGGCAGCCGGTAGCGGCCGAGCTCGTCGGTGACCGTGATCCGCTGGACCCCGCTCTCCTGGTTCGTCGCGGTCACCGTGGCCCCGGGCAACACGGCGCCCGTTTCGTCCTCCACCGTGCCGGTGACGAGCGCCGCGGCGCCTTGGGCAGCCGCCGGCGGCGCGGCGGCGACCAGGAAGATCAGGCCGGCCGCCAAGGCGAACAGCATCGGTCTCGTTCTGAAGCGCATCGTTCGTCTCCCCCCTCGGGTACGGGCGCGCTTCCCGAAACGACACGGACTCCCGGAACCCGCCCGGGAAAGGCCGCCGCATTGGCGGGTGGCCGACCGCTCTCCCTGCGGAACGCCACCCGTCGCGGGGCGTCCCTGACACGCTTGGTGGAGGCGGCGCGGACCTGTCGAGTTGTATGAGAATATGCAAGTTTTATTCCGGCTGACGAAGTTCCCTGTCGAGGCGCTAACTCAATGAGCAAAGGGAGCTAATACTCCGTCGGCGCTCGCTCGGGAGTGCGTCCCCCCGGAATCTTCGGTGCTTTGGATTCGCGATCTCCAAGCGTTCGGAGCGGATCCCCGCCGGCGCGTCCGGGGAGGTGCGTCAGGATTCCCCGGATTCCCGTGCAGCCGCTGTTCCTCGTGCTCCTCATTTCCCAGACCGCACCCGCGTACGACGCCCGGGAAACCCCGGCGGCCGATGACGCGCTGCTGCCGGCGAACGCCAGGCAGTGGGACAGCGCCGGGGAGGTGGCGTGGGGTCCCGCGCCCTATCGGACCCGGTTCCGGGCGCTCTGGAATGCACACGGCCTCCACCTGCGCTTCGATGCCGAGGACGATGCCCCGTGGTTCACCATGACCGAGCGCGACGACCCGCTCTGGGAGGAAGAGGTCGTCGAGATCTTCCTCGACCCGACCGGCGACGGGCGCTACGTCGAGGTGGAGGTGAATCCGGCGGGGGTCGTGTGCGATCTGCGCCGCCTCGGTCCCGGGGAGGCCGGAACCGACGAGATCCCGGTCCCGAGCGGGGTCATGGACCGGGGGTTCGACGTGGAGGGCATCGAGGCCGGCGTCGTTCGCGGGCCGGGCCGGTGGACCACGACGCTGTTCCTTCCCTGGAGCGGGCTCGGACGCGACGGTGCGCTGGAGCCGGGCGTCGCGATGCGGTTCAACCTGTTCCGGATCGAACGGCCAGGCGGACCCGAGGCGCCCGCCGACGGCGCCGTGTTCGCCGCCTGGTCGCCCACCGGCAACCCGAGCTTCCACGTCCCGGCAGCGTTCCGGCGGTTGATCCTGGCGCCCTGATGCGGGCGGCGATTCCCGAGGCCGTCGGGCTCGGACGCTGAACGGCGCCTATGGAGCGCCGGCGTCCTCGCCGGCCTGCGCAGCACCCCCGCTCCCTCACGCAGTCCCCTGCGGACAGCGCCAACGTGCCGACCGACCGTGGGCCGGGAGGCCCACGGACCATGCCCGCCTGCGGCGGTGGCCGGTGAGGACACCGGCGCTACAGGTCCAGGGGCCGGCGAGGACAGCCGGCGCTACAGGTGCAGAGGCCGGTGAGGTCGCCGGCGCTACAGGTGCAAGGGCCGGCGAGGACGCCGGCGCTCCCGGTGTGGGGGCCGGTGAGGGCGCCGGCGCTCCCGGTGTGGGGGCCGGTTGTAGCCTCTCTCCCCGACGCGAGGTGAATCGCATGCTCGAACGATCGAGGTCAGAAAGCCGCCTGACCGCAGCGCTGCTCGCCGCGGCGCTCGTCCCGGCGGGTGCGGCCGGGCAGGAGGCGGTGCGCGTCTGGGAGGGGGAGCTGACGATCCCGACCTACGCGCTGCTCCCGGACGACCTGAACCCGCAGTTCCGGGAGACCGACGGCTCCATCGTCTACCCCTACACGATGCAGGACAACCTGGGGACGGAGCGGACCGACGTGACCTACCGCGCGTTCTTCCTCGAGAACGAGTACCTCAAGGTCGCCTGCCTGCCGGAGATCGGCGGCCGCATCCAGTGGGTGCTCGACAAGCGGCGGAACGAGCAGATGTTCTACAACAACCAGGTCATCAGGCCGGGGCTGATCGCCCTGCGCGGCGCCTGGGTCTCCGGCGGCATCGAGTGGAACCGGGGTCCGCAGGGGCACACCGTCACCAGCTTCTCCCCGGTGAATGTCGCCGGCGTCGAGAACTCCGACGGATCCGCGACGCTGGTGATCGGCGAGATCGAGCAGAACTTCCGCACCGGCTGGGACGTCCGCCTCACGCTCCGGCCCGGGATGACGCGGCTGGACCAGGAGATCCGGCTGTTCAACCCGACGGACCTGCCCCACCCCTACTACTTCTGGAACAACACCGCCTTCCCCCAGCGGGACGGAACCCGCTTCATCTACCCGATGTCCCTGGCGATGGACCACTTCGGCACGACGTTCACCCGCTTCCCCGAGCACGACGGGGTGGACATGACCCGGCTCCCGAACTACCCCGAGCCGACCTCCATCTTCGCCTACCGCGCCGTCCACGACTTCTTCGGGGCGTATGACTCGGGGGCCGACCGGGGCATCGTCCAGACCGCCGACCACCGCGTCCTCCCCGGCAAGAAGGGCTGGACCTGGGGCCAGGGGCAGGACGGTCTCCGCAACCAGCAGGCGCTGACCGACGAGGACGGCCCCTACATCGAGGTGCAGAGCGGTCCGCTCCCCACGCAGTCAGACTATGAATGGCTGCATCCGGGGGAGACGGTCGCCTGGGAGGAGCAGTGGACGCCGGTCTTCGGCCTCGGCGAGGGGTTCGAGTACGCCACGCCGCACCTGGTAGTGGAGCGGGTGACCGAGGGCGGGGAGACCCGCTTCCTGTTCCTCGCGTCGCGGGAGATCGGACCGGCCGAGGTCCGGCTGAGCGGCGCGGAGGGCGGGTCTTCGGCACATCAGACCGACCTGAACCCGGGCGCGGTGGGCACGGTGACCTGGCCGGGAGGGGCCGACGCCCGGATCGAAGTCGAAGTCCGCTCCGGGGCGGATGTCCTCCTGGCCTACCGTTCGCCGCTGGAGGTCCCCCAAGAAGAGGCGCCGGAGCTGCCGGAGGCCCGTGAACCGGAGAACGCCCGGGAGGCCTACCAGCTCGGCGAACAGGCGGCGAAGGACCTCGACCGGGCGACAGCGCGGCGCCGCTACGAGCAGGCTCTCGGGATGCAGCCCGAGGAGGTCGGGGCCACCGTCGGTCTCGCGGTGCTGGATCTCAAGGCCGGCCTCGGAGACGCCGCCCGCGACCGCCTGGGCTTCATCCCGGCCTCTGACCCGGGCTGGGGACCCGGCCAGTTCTATGTCGCGGCAGCCGATTACGGGCGCGGGTCCTTCGAAGAAGCGCTGGCCGGCGCGAAGAAGGCCGCCGGGGTCGGGACGACGACCTGGACCGACAGCGACCGCACGCCGCGGGGTGTGGAGGTCGCGGCATGGACGCTCGCCGGACGAGCGCATCTTCGGCTCGGCCAGCCGGATGAGGCCGAGGCGGCGTTTGCCGAGGCCGTCGGGCTCGGCGGGGGTCCGGGAGCGGCGGAAGGCCTGCTGCTGGCCCGCCTGGCCGCGGGCCAGACCGGGCGAGCCCGCGAACAGGCCGAGGCGGCGATCACCCAGGGGACCGTCAGCCTGCTGCCATGGGTCGTCCGGCTCCACCTCGCGGCCGACGACGCGGGACGCGCGGAGGCCGCCGAAGCGATGCTGGCGCTCGCGGGTGAACCGGAATTCGCGTTCATCGAGGTCCTGCTCCCGGTGCACGAAGCCGGTCTCTCTGCGGTGGCGTCGGAGGTGGTGAGCGCGCTGCTGGACCACACCGACTTCCGTCCGGGGCCGCTGCTCTGGCTGCATGCCGCCGACTGGGCGGGCGCGGCTGGCGACGCCACGCTCAGCGCCCGCCACCTGCAGCGCGGCGTGCGCACGTCGCTGGCCTACGCCTTCCCCTCGCGGTCCGAGTCCGAGCGCGTTCTGCGGGAGGCTGCCCGCGCCGTGCCCGGCGAGCCGGCGCCGAGGGTGCTGCTCGGCCGGCTGCTGGCGGGGCTCGGCCGCTACGACGAGGCCGTTGCCGCCTGGGAGGCGGCCACGGACCGGAACCCGGCTCTTTCCACCGCGCACCGAGGGCTGGCCATGACCTTCTGGAAGGTCCAGGACCGCCCCGCCGAGGCCGAGGAGCGCTTCCGGCAGGCCATCGAGGCCCGTCCGAGGGACCAGACGCTCTACCGGGACCTCGCACGACTCCAGCTTGAACAGGACCGGCCGGCGGACGCCGCCGCCACGCTGGCCCGGCTGCCGGAGGGGATCCGTCGCCGCCACGACGTCACGATCGAGCTCGCCCGCGCGCTGAACGCGACCGAGCGCTACCAGGAGACCCTGGACATGCTGGCGGCCACCCAGGTCAACTTCCGCGAGGGGGACGCCTCGGTCTGGCGCCTCTTCTCGCGGGCCGCCGTCGAGCTGGGCCGGGCGGCGCTCGACGCCGGCGACGCCGAGGCGGCGCTGGCCCGTTTCGACGAGGCGCTGACCTACCCCCCGAATCTCGGGGTCGGCCGCTCCCACCGCGCCGAGGAGGCGCGCCCGCTCTGGTTCCGCGCGCGCGCCCTTCAGGCCCTGGGCCGCACCACCGAGGCCGCCGAGTCCCTGGCCGCCTGCGCCAACAACCTCCCCACCACAGAGGAACAGCGAGCCTTCATCACCCGCTGCGCCGCCCCCTGACCCATCCCCGACCCGGGGTCGGCGGGGCGCGCTATCCGGCGGGAGCCCCGAAGCGGGTGCGGAGGCAGGCGCGGCGGTAGGCGAAGATGCGCCGCAGGTCCGGCTGGACGAGGAGGTGGTTGAGCAGCCGACCGCCAGCGACGGCGTAGGCGACATCGTCGGTCACGAGAGTTCCGCCGTCCTGTTCGGCGAACCCGTGCCGGTGGACCCAGCGCCGGTAGGGGCCGCGGCGCTGCTCGTCGGTGAACGCGTGGGGCGGGTCCCACCGGGTGATCTCGCTTTGCCAACTGACGGGGATGCTCCTGAGACGCAGCCGGTAATCGAGCCTCGCGCCGACGGCCATCCCTGCCGGGGGCAGCGTGAGGATCTCGAATCGAAGCCACGGCGGGGTCAGGAGCTCGAGGTTGCTCGGGTCCGCGAAAAACGGGAAGACCTCGCCGGGCGGCGTGGGCAGCCAGATCCGGCTCCCCAGGTGGAACGTGCGCATTGGGGGCGGGCCGGGGATTATCGTGCGAGGACCGGAGTTCGCGGAGCGCCGGCCCGCAGGTCCCGGGCGCGGCGGGGACGGGGCCGGTACGCTCACCGCCATGCGCCGCACCTCTGTTTCCGTTCTCGTCGTTCTGCTGGCCGCCGGCTGCTCCCCTCCCGCGAGCGAAGACCCGCCGGAGGAACCGGCCGCCGTCGCCCTGCCGCCGGTGCTGGCCCAGAACGCCTTCCTCTACTACCGGGACCTGGCAGAGGCCGAAGCCTTCTACGGGGAGGTGCTGGGTCTTCCGCTCGCCGCCGACTTCGGCTTCGCCAAGATGTTCCACGTGGCCGAGTCGGCATACCTGACCCTGGTGGACGAAGCCGAAGGGATGCACAGCGCCGACGAACCGAAGACGGTGGCGTTTGCGCTGATCACCGAGCACCTCGCCGCCTGGCAGGGCCGGCTCGACGCGGCCGGCGCGAACTTCCGCAGCCGCTTCGATCCCGAGGCGGCCGATCCGGAGGCCGCGCATCACGGATTCACCGTCTTCGATCCGGGGGACTACATCCTGGAGTTCGAGCGGTTCCTTCCGCATCCGGAGAACACCGACCTCATGCCGATCCTCGAAACCACGACCCCGCTCGGCGGCGACGACGCGGCGGCCGGCCCGGGGATGGGCTTCGAGGCGATGATTGTCTGGCTCTACTACCCGGACATCCCCGGGATGCTGGACTTCTGGCAGTCCACATTCGGCTTCCCCCAGACCGTGGACCAGGGCTGGGTGAAGATCCTGCGGACCTCCTACGCCGGTTTCGTCGGCCTCGTCGACTCGGCCCGGGGCATGCACTCGTTCACCGAGGACAAGGCGGTCACGGTGAGCTTCTTCGTGGACGCGGTGGAACCGTGGCACGCCCACCTCGAATCCGCTGAGGGTTACCGGCCGCGCACCGGGATCGTGACCGAGAGCGACCGGGTGCAGGTATTCGTCGGCTACGACCCGGGGAACTACACGCTGGAGTTCGACGCCTTCTTCGAGGCGCCGGGCAACGAGACCCTGCTGGAGCAGCTGGCCTCGGTGCGTCGGGCCGGCTGACCGCTGCGGGTCGGGCGAAGGGCATCGGGAAGGAGTCCTGTCTCTGGGCCGGACAGGTTCTGTCCTCTTCGATCGCGTGCTCCGCTGTCGTCGATGGATCCCGTATGCTGCCGCGCCCTCCACCCATGGCCATCTACGACCCGATCGCAGCGGCCTACCGGGAGTCGAAGCAGCTCCCCTTCCGGAGCGTCATCGAAACGCACACACTCTTCGCGCTTCTCGGCGACATCCGCGGCCTGCGCCTCCTCGACCTTGCCTGCGGCGAGGGCTTCTACACGCGGAAACTGAAGCGGGCCGGCGCCTCGGAGGTCATCGGCGTGGACATCTCCTCCGCCATGATCCGCCTCGCCCGCGAGCAGGAAGAGCGACGCCCCCTCGGCTGCCGCTACGTCTGCGCGGACGCCGGGCGGTTCCGGCCCCAGGGCCGGGTCGACCTGATCGTGGCGATGTATCTCTTCCACTACGCCGGGACCCGGGAGAACCTGCTGCGCTTTTGCCGCAGGTGCCGTGAGGCGCTGCCTCCCGGCGGGCGCGTGGTCGGGTTCCTCGACAACGTGAACCGTCCGCCCGACGGGATCCGCGGGCGCGGCGACTTCAAGAAGTACGGGTTCGAGAAGCGCTGCGAGCCGCCGCGCCGGGACGGTCCCAGGGAGGGCGACGGGATCCGGTACCGCTTCACGAATCCCGGTGGGGAGTCGTTCGAGTTCGCGAACGGTTACTTCCGCCCGGAGACCTACAGGAGCACGTTCGCCGCGGCCGGGTTTCCCGGATTCACCTGGGAAGGAGTCCGCCTCCACCCCGATGAACAGGGCAATCCGTTCTGGGACGACTTCCTCGCCGCCCCCCCGATGATCGCCTTCAGCGCCCGCTGACCCCGCCGCCGGTCACGGGCGGCCGACCAGGAGGCGCCTACCGACCGAGGGCGTCGACGATGAAGTCCAGTTTCTCGCCGATTTCCGGATCCAGGTCGCCGTCCGGGATGTGGGCGACGAGCTCGTGGAACCGCTTCTTCAGCATCCGGTTCGGCTGATCGAGCAGCTCGAAGTAGCAGCGGAAGACGGGTTCCAGCCACTCCTCGCTGGCCTTGGCATCGGGGCCGGAGGGATCCGTGGGGCGAAGCACCGCCGCGGCCTCTCGCACCGCGGCCATGGCTTCCTGCATGCACTGCTTCCTGCTCCGCCTCCCGCCCTCCGCGAAGAGCGAGGGCCGGGCTGGCTCTGCTTCACCAGCTTCAGCCCAGGCCAACAGGGTTGCTTCCGAGGCGAGATAGTTCTCGATTTCCCGGCGCCGCCAGGTCGCGGCAGCCATGCCACGCATGTCAGGCAGGCCGCGCTCCAGTCGATCGAAAAGGGCGGCGCCGCGCAGATTCGGAATCGCTTCGCGCAGCCCCCAGAAGTGTTCCTGCGCCTTCCGAGGCTGATTGCCGACGGCGCGGACGAATGTCGCGTCGAGCGCCTCCAGGGCCCTCTCGTGGCCCAGCCGGCGCGCCAGGCTCCGAAGCACTGCCAGGTCCGTGCTGCCTTCCACGTAGAGGACCCGCCCCGCCCCGCGTGCGTGCTCGTAGTCGGCGTAGCCGATGTCCCGCAGCGCCTTGAGGAGCTGGGATCCGTGCCCGGCAACCCGATGCGGTTCGCCGACGAACGCCACCAGCGTTTCCCGGCCGGCCGCCTCCCGGACCAGGACCTCGGAATGACTCGCCATGACCAGTTGGCAGCCTGTTTCCCTGGCGGCCCGGGTCAGCAGGTCGTAGATCTGGCGCTGGCGGATGATCTCGAGGTGCGCGTCCGGTTCGTCGAGAACCAGTACCGAGCGTTCGTTGAGGGCAAGCCACGCGAGGAGCAGCAGCGTCTGCTGCAATCCTCTCCCGGCGGCGGTGAGGTCGAACCGCACGCCACCCTCGGTGTAGGAAAGCTTGATCTCGCCCCGGGCCGGGATGTGCTTGGGAGCATCGAGGCGCACCAGGAAGAGCCGTTCGATCCGGTCAGCCAGGCCCTTCCAGGCGTCGGGGCGCTCCTGATGCACCCGGTAGCAGAGGTTCCGGAGCACTTCCGCCGTCCTGCCCTCGCCAAGACGGACGCCCACCGCCCCCGGATCGAGGCGGACTTCGTTCGCCGCGAGGCCGGACATCGGCGGGAGATACGCCACGTCGACGGTGGCGGCGGCCTCTGGAACCGCCATGCGCTCGCTGCCGTCGGTAGCGAGCCGGAGTGGCCGACAGTAAAACGACTCCTCGTTGGCGTAGTCGAACTCCAGCCCGGCCTTCCAGGGATGGCCCTCCTCGGACACCCCCTCGACGACGATGTCCACGCGGATGTTCTCGGTGCGCTGCCGCCCCTTATCGCGGTGGACGTGGCGAACGCGCAGTCCGTGCCACAGATGCTTCGCGTCGGGCACGGGGACCGTGATGAGGTCGCGCCGGCTCACGGCGACGCCGGGCCTCTTTTCCGGAGCCCGCTGCCCGGCCCGTTTTTCGTTCCACCGCCGGATGCCGAGTTCCCAGAGCGCGAGCGCCTGGAGGGCGGTGGTCTTTCCCGAGTTGTTTGGCCCGATGAACAGGACCGGGCTGTCCAGCGGGATCGAGACCTCCTCCCCGAAGCGCTTGAAGTTGCGCACGATCAGGCGGGTCAGCACGCTGGTCTCTCGCTGGGAAACGGGGTCCCTGGCAGCGGTCGGCGTTCCCCGAAGGAAGGGCGCGCACCGCTACATGGTGAGCCTACCCGCCGCCGCGCGCCGTCAGCGCCGCCGGGCGGCCATTCCATCCCGGTCAGCGGAGGTCGCGGGGGCGGAGAAAGTGCTCGGGGGTGACGGGGGTGGTGGGGTTCAGGTCCTTCCAGTGCGCGAGTTCGAAAGCGGCGACGAGGAGGGCGGCGGTCGGATAGGGGCGGCAGATGCCGCTGAGCGCCGAGGCGAGGGAGCCCATGCCCGGGTTATGGCCGACGACCAGCAGCGGCGACAGCGCGCCTCCCTGCTCCCGGATGGTCCGGAGGATGGTGTCCGTCCAGGCCCCGTAGAGATGGGAGAAGCGGCGGGCGGTCCGAGGGAGCGGAACCTCGGGAGCAGGATCGAGACCGCTTGCGGCGGCCATCACGATGCGCGCGGTGTCCGTCGTCCGGCGCGCCGTCGAAACCAGCGCCCCGGCGGGCTCGAGATCGTGCTCGCGCAGCCAGCGTCCGACCCGAGGCGCATCCCGAAGGCCTCGGGGAT
>JAAXGQ010000018.1:0-1106 GCA_012271265.1 Vicinamibacteraceae bacterium | reverse complement strand
GTGGGCTCTGCCTTGAGGTTCGCTCTGTGGAACAGGAGCCGCAGGCCCTCGGCGATCTGCGGCTCGGGAACCTCGACGATCCCGGCCAGCCCGCCGCGAAGGATCGCCCAGTTGCGGACGCCCAGGCTCAGAACCCGGGCCCCGTCGGCCAGGGTCTGGGGTTCCACGTCGAGGGCGACCCGTTCGCCCCGCCGCCGGGAGCGGGCCGCGTCGTTGGCGAGCAAGGGCTCCGCGCCCACTACCGGGACATCGGGACAGCCGGTGTGGCGGAGACCGAGGACGATGCCGGAACTGATCCCGCCCCCGCCGACCGGAACGACCACGACCGCGCGGCGGCGACGGTCCGCATCCCACGAGGCGAGCCTCTCCCCGATCTCGACGCCGAGGGTGGAGTTCCCGGTGATCACCGCGTCCGCGTCGTAGCCGCTGCCGCGAAGGCTCGAAGGCGTTTCCTTCACGAGCCGGTCGACCACCACGCGGCGGGGCTCCCTGTCCGTATCCGTGAGTACGACCCGGCCGCCGAACGCCTTCACCGCCTCGATCTTGACCCGGGACGCCCGGTGGGGCATGACGATCGTCGCCCGCTTGCCCAGCATCCGGCTGGCGAGCGCCAGCGCCTGGCCAAAGTTTCCGGACGAGGCGGCGATCAGGTGATCCGCCTCCGCGAGACTGGCGAAGTGGTACGCCGCCCGGAACTTGAAGCTGCCGGTGCGCTGGAACGTCTCGCTCGCCAGCCGGATGGACAGCCCCAGCCGGTCCTCGAGACGTTCGGGGGAAATCCAGGTCGTGGGTCGAACTGAGGCATGACGTTCCGGAACGACGAGCGGGGACATGGCGAAACCTCCGGGAAATGTTGGAGCGGACGAGGATCGGCGGCGGAACCGGTCCGCGGGATTCTGGGCCATGAACCTGCGCCGCACCTTCCGCGACTACGGCAGTTTCGCGCCCACAGCGCCGCCGTACCGACGCAGCGTGGGCCGGTGAGGACACCGGCGCTCCATGCAGGCGCGCCCTGACCTATCCAACGCCGGCCCCATGGAGCGCCGGCGTCCTCGCCGGCCTGCGCGCAACTTCCGTCCCCGCGGCAGTCTCGCGCCCACAGCGCC
>JAAXGQ010000173.1:12018-14739 GCA_012271265.1 Vicinamibacteraceae bacterium | reverse complement strand
CCCCGGGCCGGGTTCGGGGCCGGATTCGGCGCAGAGAGGGCGCACCAGCGCCCGAACGGAGCCGAATGCGGCCCCGAAAACCGGCGTGGCCGGTGGCTCTGCCACCGGTCCGGAAGAAACGAGATTGGAGTCCGATCCCCTCTTGCCTCGATCCCTTCCCGAGAAACTCGTTTTCACCCGGGAGGGCTTGACAAGAATGTAAGGAGTCCAGAACTCGCGCCCCCTGACGCATGGAGCGCCGGCCCCATGGAGCGCCGGCGTCCTCGCCGGCCTGCGCCACCCCATCGGAGCGCTGGCCCCATGGAGCGCCGGCGTCCTCGCCGGCCTGCGCCGCACCGTCGGAGCGCTGGCCCCATGGAGCGCCGGCGTCCTCGCCGGCCTGCGCCGCACCGTCGGAGCGCTGGCCCCATGGAGCGCCGGCGTCCTCGCCGGCCTGCGCCGCACCGTCGGAGCCGCAGATCGGCCTCCATCCGACGGCCATCGGGCTGCTTGCCGCACTCGTGCGTCGCTGACGAGGCGGAGGCGCAACGCAGAGGGCCGCTTCGCGGCCTGGTTCAGCCGCGATGGATCGCCGCTCGAATGCCGCGTCACCTTGTCTACAGGCTGTCAAAGGTCGACGGCCCTCAAGTAGTTCATGAGGCTCGGAATCCCCGGTTCCCACCTGAGCGCTGTCTCCATCTGCCAGATCAGCCCGAGGTGCTGCAGGGTCCTGAGCGCCGCCTGCATGGATTCCGGCCGGGTCTCGCCGATCGCCGCGCGAAGCTCCCCCCGCGTCAGACCATCACGACCCCGAAAGGCCGCAGCGACAGCGATCCCGGCTTCGAGCAGACCCAGCTTGTCCAGTTCCTCGGCGCGCCGCCGATAGAAGCGGTCCCGCATCCTCCTGAAGCGTGGCAGGGCCGCCTCCACTGTCCGCAGACGAACGCGGCCTCGCCCCTCGCGCCAGACCTCCCTCCCCAGGTACTGCACGAAGTACGGATAGCACTGCGACTCGCGGACCATCAGCGCCAGAGCGTTCGCGGAGACCTCGGTTCCCTCCTGTGCGAACGGCCGCCGGAACCCCGCCTGCGTCGCGTCCTCGCTGAGCCTGCCGATACGCACATGGTCAGCGCGCCCCCAGAAGGATGCTCCCATGCCGCTGAGCCGATCCTCCAGATCGGGCGTCCCGGCAAGAACCAGCAGGCACGGCAGGTCTGCCCCCACCTGCTGCCCGGCGTTGAGCAGGGCCCGCCCCACCGCGAGTTCGAGCGTGTGCGCCTCGTCAACAAGAAGGAGTAACGGGTTCCGTCGCGCCCGAGCCCGCAGGACTTCGCTGGAAGGCCGCGCAGGGCCCCTACGCGGCTTCCAGGAGAAGCCCGCGCCCGCGATGGCGCCCGAAGCAATCTGCCGCCACCACGGCGGCGGCGCCAGCAGTTCGCTCAATCGCGTCTCGTCCGGGATCTCCGCCGGCAGGAGACGCAGGCACTCGACCCGGTCCTCCAGGGCTGTTACTTCCCCTTCCAGCCATCCCAGGAGCACGGTCTTCCCGTTGCCACGCGGTCCAAGGAGAACAACCTGCGTGCCGGGCGCCATCCCGTTCCCCAGATCCACCAGCAACTCGCGCAGAACCTCCTGTTCGCGCTCGCGTCCGGCGAGATAGGGCGGCGTGGCCCCAAGCCCCGGCCTGAACGGCCCTCGCACGGATCCTCTCTCCAGCGTCCCGCACATGACGCAGTTATAGCGACGCGGCGGCGCCGCCCGGCTACGCCTCGCGCTTCCTTGCCCGGGCGCAGTGCCGTAAGAGCAAAGCCGTGTCTCGAGAGCGCGGCGCCTTCCGACACCCCTCCCACCGGATGTTCGTCCCCCGCGACCTCGCCCCCCGGTTCAGCGTCACCGTCTTCATCTTCATCGCGCCCACCACCATGCCGAGAGCACCCCGGCCAGGAAGCCCACCGGCCCCACCAGGTCGCCCCAGCAGTCCTTCTTGCGCGTCACCCCGCCCACGCTCTCGTCCATCGTCCCGGCCCGCCAGTACTTCCACCAGTCACGGACCTCCTTCTGGAGGTAGAAGGCGCCGAACCCGATGGCGGCGACCAGCAGGAAGGCCAGCCCGAGGCCGAACAGGCTGCCGCCTGCCGCCAGCAGGTTGGCGCCGGCAGCCGACAGCGCAAGGTGGATGAACCACGATGCCGCCGGGTGCCGGCCGGCCCACCGCATGACCGCCGAGTCGGCGTCGAAGAGGCGGATCATCAATCGGCGATGACGACCCCGATCACGGCCCCTGCCACAGCGACAACCGCGATGAACGGGGCGATCAGGAGCGCCGAGTAGCTGCGGTTCGCGAGGCGGAACAGGGCGGAGTCGGCCTTCCGTTCGAACACTCGGTATTTGGGGTTGCGTGGCATGGTGTCTCTCCTCTCATTTCTTGCCGTTGCGGATGCGGTCCACGTCGTCCTGGACCCGGCGAAGGATCGTACCGTCCGCAACCTGACGCTCGCGCAGGGTCTCGTGCGCCCTCTCCTGCTCCTCCGCAATGCGCATCATCGCCTCGGAGAGAGATGCAGCTCCTTCGCCAGTTGCCTGATCTGGAACATCATGCCGGCGAAGAAGGCCACGAGCGTCGCGATGACGACGAGGAAGTCCAGATCGAACGTCTGGCCGGCGCCGTGTCAGGCCTGTCGAAGGCGGGGGGCACCCGGTGCGTACGGTCCATGCTCGCCTGCGGCGGTGGCCGGCGAGGAC
>JAAXGQ010000173.1:0-11889 GCA_012271265.1 Vicinamibacteraceae bacterium | reverse complement strand
TACGCCCCGACCCACCCGACTCCAGCCCGATGGCCCCCCGGTCGAACGCCCGGTGGTGGAAGACGCAGAGCGCCAGTCCGTTCGGAACGATGTCCGGCCCCTCGCAGGCGTGCCAGCGGATATGGGCCGCCTCGATGCCCAGCAGCCGGTCGTCGAGCCGGATGTCGAAGTCACAGAACGCGCAGCGCCGCTCGTAGGCAGTGATGACCGCGCGCCGGAATCCGGGATCCCGTCCGACCCGGTTCACCCGATATTCCGGCGGTTCCTCGGCGGCCTGAGCAGGGTATTCGAGGCCGATGGCGTCGCGAATGTCGTCGTGGAGGCTCTGGGGGAAGTGGCCTTCGAGCAGCCGCGTGACGGCCGCCTCGACCAGGTTCCGGTCAGCCGCCAGCACCTCGTGCACCGCCTCCGGGAAGCCACCCCGGGCCCCGGCCTCGATCAACGCCCGCGGTGAGGCATCGCCGCCCCGCCCGCGGCCCAGCCGAAGCCCTGCGGCCTCCGGGATATCCCAGAGGTCATCGTTCGGGAGCCGGCAAAATGGCATGTTCGGGTGGTGCTTTCGCCGCGGCGGGCCGAAGTCCTGGAGAAGGCGTTCGAGGTCCCGGTGGTACTCGGCGTACGGCGCAAGCCGCGTCCGCCCCCTCGAAATCCGCGCGAGCGCGAGAAGGAGCAGCAGCGGCTTGTGGGGAGCGCGCTGGCCGCGGCGCCGCCAGATCCGGATCCCGTCGAGGGCGTCGAGGAACTGCTCGCGGTTCACGGGTCCAGCCGGCAGGACGCGCGGTTCAGGCGGTGGTCTCCTGGCTCAGGCGGCGCACCGTCTCACGAACCAGATCCGCCGCAGCCTCGACGTCCTCCGGAGTCGTGAAGCGTCCGAAGCTGAACCGGACCGAGGAGTCGCACTGCCCGGAGGTCATCCCGATGGCAGTGAGAACATGCGACGGTTCCGGGATCCCCGACGAGCAGGCGGCGCCCGTCGAGGCAGCGAGCCGAGGCTGCAAGGCGCCGAGCAGGTCCTGAGCGTTCACTCCCTCGAACGAGAGATTCGCGTTGCCCGGGTGTCGCTGCCCACGCGGCGGCCCGTTCAGCCGACAGGAGACTCCACCCGTTGTCAACAACCCCACGAACCGGTCCCGCAGCCCCGCCACCCGCCGAAACTCCCCCGCACTGTCCCCGCCCCGGAACAGCGCCGCCGCCTCCCCGAATCCCACGCACAGCGCCAGCGGCAGCGTGCCCGACCGAAGGCCGTTCTGCTGCCCGCCACCGTGGAACAGCGGTTCGATGCGAGACTGGATTTGCCGGCGCACGACGAGCGCCCCGATCCCCTGCGGCCCGTACATCTTGTGCGCCGAAAGGCTGATGAGATCGGCGTGCGAGGCCAACTCCCCCAGGTCCATCGCGCAGGCAGCCTGGGCGGCATCGCACTGGAGCAGGACGCCGTGCGGCGCAAGAACCGCCGCGATCGCCGCCATGTCGTTGACCGAGCCGATTTCGTTGTTGACCGCCATGACCGAAACGACCAGCACGTCGTCGGCCACGAGAGCGGCAAGCGCGGCCGGATGCACCGTGCCGTCCCCCCGCACCGGAATCGTCTCGACCGCGAAGCTCCCCGCCGCCCGAAGCGAACCGCTGGCGGCCAGGACGCACTTGTGCTCCACCGCACTGACGAGAATCCGCCTCCGCCCGGGCGAGGCGCGATGCGCGAGTCCCAGCAGAGCCAGGTTGTTGGCCTCGGTGGCGCCCGAGGTGAACACGACTTCGTCCGCATCGGCCCCCACCAGATCGCCCACCGAGGCGGCGGCGCGCCGCACCGCCTGCTCCGCCCGCCATCCCACCACGTGGTCCGTGGAATGGGGATTCCCGAAGGAGGATTCCCAGAACGGCGCCATTCGCTCTCGCACCCGACGGTCGAGCGGGGTCGTGGCCTGGTAGTCGGCGTAGATCGTCGAACCGTTGGTCATTTCCTGTCACTCGCCCCGGCGAAACCGGTCCGCAGGGGGCGATTCGCGGATAGGCTATCGGCCCTTCGAGATGGCGCAGATGTGGACCGGACGCCTCCTCCGGGGAGATCCCCGGCCGAAGCTCAAGCTCTCCGGACACGAGAGCTTCCCCCTGCGTTACGGGTGGCTCAAGAAGGCCTACGACGCGGTCGAAGCTGCCGAGCAGGCCGGCGCGCCCTCCGTCTTCCGCGCCGACGACGCGATCGCCCGCTTCGGCGTCGGGCGCAACATGGTCGCCTCGATGCGTCACTGGGCGGCCGCCGCAGGGATCATCACCGAGGACGGCCTGAAGACCACGCGGCTGGGACGCTTCCTGTTCGCCGGCGGCGACCGCGGCCTGGATCCCTACATGGAGGATCCGGTGGCCGCCTGGCTCGTCCACTGGACGCTCGCCCCACGGGGGAGAAACTCATACACCGTCTGACCAAATCAAGCAGGAGCCTAGATCCCGATGCCACCATCCCTTTTTGGCGCAGACAAAGCACACGGACCTGCGGCCGTAGAGACCTCGACATCCAGATCAGCTCCGCGTGAGCTCTGCCTGGATCTCATTCGGGCAGACTCTGAGGGCGATGTCAAGAGACTACTGGTCGACTCCGGCTACTGGGATGATCCTGCTGCATGGCAGAACTATGGCGACACAGAAAACAACTTCGCCACTATAGGCAACCAACAGAGTCAGCCGGAGGCGGCTCTTGTTGAGAAACTGGTCAACTCCGTCGATGCCGTTCTACTCCGAGAATGCCACATCAAGAATATTCGGCCTGACGGTCCCGCTGCTCCACGGAGCATCGTGGAGGCCCAGGAAACGTTCTTTCGGATCCTTGACGGCAAACTATCCAACCTACAAGCCGTCGAAAGGAGAGAGCTGGCCAGGAAGAACATTTGCCTAACCGCGACAGGAAGCAGGAGGCGTCCTTGCTACACGATCGTAGACACGGGTGAAGGGCAGACCCCCGAGATGCTACCGCAAACCTTTCTCTCGCTCGCGAGGTCGAACAAACTGAGCATTCCGTTTGTGCAAGGTAAATTCAATATGGGAGGGACCGGAGCACTCCAGTTCTGCGGCACACACAACCTCCAGCTCATCGTGTCACGACGCCATCCGTCCATCCGCGATTTGCGGGGAAATCAACCGGACCGGCGGTGGGGCTTCACCGTCGTGCGGAGGGAAAATCCAACCGCCGGACGACGGAGTTCGCTATACACGTACCTTGCGCCTAGCGGGCACATCCTCTCGTTCAATGCGGAGTCGATCCCGGGGATGCCAGGGCAATACCCGGACGCCTACAAGGCGCCTCTTGAGGCCGGAAGCCTGATCAAGCTTTACGAGTACCGGATGCCCCGTGCGCAAAGCGCCCTGACCCTGCGTCCCTACTACCGGCTTTCTCTGATGCTCCCGAACGTGGCGTTGCCGATCGTGCTCTGCGAGAGGCGGGCTGGTTTCACGGCGCGAAGCCTTGACACGACGCTGGCCGGCCTCACAACACGCCTCGACACTCGGGACCGGGCCCTTGAACCGGGCTTTCCCGCGTCGCTCGCGCTGCGGGTAGGTGGTCAGCCCTTTGGGGTGTCCGTATACGCATTCAGGAGGGGAAAGGCCGAGAGCTATCGGGCACGCGAGGGGGTCCTGTTCACGATCAATGGACAAAAGCACGCGCACTTCGACGACCGATTCTTCATGCGCAAGAAAGTTGCCCTGCCCTTTCTCAGGGAATCCCTTCTCGTTATGGTGGACTGCTCTAACCTGAGTGGCCGACAGCGAGAAGACTTGTTCATGAACAGCCGGGATCGGCTGCGTGAGGGGCGCCTCAAGTCGATGCTCGAGAAAGAGCTGGAGGGCGCACTCCGGGAGCACCCGGGCCTGAAGAAGCTAAATGTGACCCGACGGCAGGAGGCGATTGGGCAGAAGATCAAGCGATCTCGGATGCTTGCCAAGACTTTGACCGATCTGCTATCCCGCAATCCGGAGCTAGCGACGCTGTTGGGTTCGGGTACAAGGATTCCAAATCCGTTTCCTAAAGACCAAGCCACGACAGCGTTCGAGGGAAAGAAATTCCCTACGTTCTTTCGACTGAGAGGCCGGCCGCCTCGCTCGTGCCAGAAGAAAAAGCGGCACGCGGTGCACTTTGAGACGGACGCCTCCAACGATTACTTCGAACGGGATTCGGAGCAGGGATCGTTCGCGGTGACGAGCGCCGGCCGGGCCGTGGATTGCCGATTTACGCTGTTTAACGGGCACGGGATTCTGTCGGTTCCACCCGATCCGTCCGCGGTGGTAGGGGACGTCGTGTCCTATCGGGTCAAGGTGACGGATCCCAGTCGTTCTCCGATGGACCCTTTTGTGGAGGCGTGGGAGGTGACGGTACGGCCAGCCACCGAAGAGTCCCGGCCACGACCGAAACCTCGAGGGAACCTTCTTAGCCTTCCGGAAGTCTACGAGGTAAGGGAGGCGGATTGGCGTCTCCACTCCTTCGATCGCAGGAGTGCCCTGAGCGTCGTCCCGCGGGCTGGTAAGGCCTACACGTTCTTTATCAACATGGACAATCTGTTTCTTCTGTCGGAGCAGAAGGCCTCAAGGGAGGATGTGCGGATCTTGGGGGAGAGGTTCAAGACGGCGCTGGTCCTGATCGGCTTGGCTTTGCTGCGGGACTCGGAAGACCGTGAGCAGCGAGACGGACATGACGGACGAGAGGAGGACGTTTTCTCGCGCATCGGGTTGGTTGGGCGAGCCTTGGCGCCGGTCTTGTTGCCGATGATCGGGCATCTGGGTAATCTTGACGTTGGCGAGTGACTCTTCGGCTCGCCCGGTTCGCATAGCAACGATGCAGCGGTCTGGTCGCACGGTACGAGCGTGCGCCGCGCATGGTGCGGTCTGGGAAAGGGGCTCTGAGGACCTGACTTCGACGGCTTCGGTCAAGGAAACACACTACAAGAGTGCTGTCTCGGAGATCGGGCTTACGGTGGCGGGCTCGATGGAGGCGCGCTCTAAGCACGGTCTCGCGGGGCGGTGAAAGCCGGCCCGTGCGTCAGGTCAGCGGGCGCAGGTGAGGTGGCGGCCGCCGTCGACCGGGATGGTGACGCCGGTGATGAAGGCGGCGGCGTCGGAGAGCAGGTAGAGCGCCAGGTCGGCCGGCTCCTCCGGCCGCCCCACCCGTCCGATCGGGTGGGTCGTCTTGCTGTGCTCCAGGAACGCCGCGTAGCGGTCGGCGCCGAGCCCGCCGGCGCGGTGGAGTTCGGTGCGCGTCACCCCGGGGTTCACCGAGTTCACCCGCACCCCTCGCGCCGCCACTTCGAGAGCCGAGCAACGGGTGAGCTGGTCGAGGGCGGACTTGCTGGAGTTGTAAGCAAGCACGCCGGGGAAGGAGCGCATCCCGTTCACGCTGGACACGTTCACGATGCTGCCCTTCGTCTTCAGGAGATGCGGGACGGCTAGGCGCATCAGGTCGAAGACCGCTTCCACGTTCAGCGCGAACATCCGCTGCCAGGCGCCGAGCGACGTGTTCTCGATCGTCCCGAAGGCGATGACTCCAGCCGAGTTCACCAGGTGATGCAGGCCCCCGAAACGCTCCACCGCGGCGCCGACCAGCCCCTCGCGGAAGCCTGGATCGGTGACATCACCGGCGACTGCCAGCGCCTCGCCGCCGCTTCCGCGAATCTCACGGGCGACCTCGGCCAGCCGATCCCCGCGCCGGGCCGAAACAGCCACCGAGCCGCCCTCCGCCCCCAGCTTCAGGGCAACCGCCCGACCGATGCCGCTGGAGGCGCCGGTGACGATCGCCGCCCGCCCCTCGAACCTACGCGCGCTGTCTGCCATCGACCCGGACCTCCTCTTCCGCGAGCTCTTCCGCGACCGGCTGCCCGAACGGAGCCGGTTCTGCCGCCGCCGGCGGGGGAGACTACCGCCGGACGCTACCCCGCCGTGAAGCGGCGGCGAAGCCGCTCGACCCGGCGGCGGTTCACCCCCAGGTCATGGATCCCGATGCGCGAAGCGGAGCGCACGTGAATCACGCCCTGCTTCCGGCACAGCCGGAGTTCCAGGTCGTCCACGAAGCCGATCCGGGTCCGGCAGCGGGCGTGAAGGTAGTCGTCCGTCACCGTCGTGACGCGGGTGCGCGGCGTGTCCGCCACCAGCCGCTTCAGCCGGGCGAACGCGGCGTCCGGATTCGCCCCGGCTTCGAAAGGCGGGATCTGGTGGCGGCGTCGCGGTTCCCCGAGGCTGCTGACGCAGTTCCACCGACGGGGACAGGGAGCGAGGGGTTCGGCCACCGGGATCCACCGCGCTTCGCGCCGCAGAGGGAGGTGTCCACCGCGATCGCCGCGCGGTGGACGCCCGCCAACCGGTGAGACTATCGCCGGAAGTCGAGCCCGATGCCCGAGTACCCCGATGTCGAGGTCTACCGCCGCGCCCTCACCGCTCGCATCGTCGGGGCCCGCCTCCAGCGGTTCGGCATCGCGGCCGCGCACCTGCTGCGCTCGGTGACGCCCGCCCCGGAAGCCCTCGTCGGCCGCGCCGCCGAACGGGTGCAACGGATCGGGAAGCAGATCGTCCTGCGCTTCGAGGACGGCTATTTCTGTGCGATCCACCTCGCCGTCGCCGGCCGCTTCTTCTGGACCCCGAGCCCTTCCGCGTCGAAGCCGACGCGGCTCTCGCCCCGAGGCAACATCGCCGTCTGGAGCTTCGCCCGCACCCAGGCCGTAAGCCAGGCCGGAACGCGGCCCGCAACCAGGACCGGCGACCTGCGCCTCACCGAACGCAGCCGCAAGAAGCGGGCGGCGATCCGGCTGGGGCGGGGCGAGGACCAGCTCCGCGCTCTCGACTGGGGCGGGCTCGAAGTCCCCGGATCAACCTTCGAGGACTTCGCCGCCCGCCTCACCGCCACGAACCGCACCCTGAAGCGCGCCCTCACCGAACCGGCCCGCTTCTCCGGCATCGGGAACGCCTATTCCGACGAAATCCTCCACCGGGCCCGGCTTTCGCCGATGAAGCGCGGCTCGGGGCTCAAGCCGGAAGAGGCGCGCCGGCTCCACGCCGCGGCCGCCTCGGTGCTCGAGGAGTGGAAGGAAAAGCTGATGCGCGAGACCGGGCGGCGATTCCCGACCGGGGTCACCGCCTTCCGGCCGGGGATGGCGGTCCACGGGCGCTACGGCCAGCCCTGCCCCGATTGCGACAGCATCGTCCGGCGGGTGCGCCGGGCGGAGAACGAGTTCAACTACTGCCCTGAGTGCCAGACCGGAGGGCGGCTCCTCGCCGACCGGGTCATGTCCCGCCTGCTGCGGCGGAAGTGGCCGCGCACGGTCCAGGCGGAGGCGGCGCGGCGCCGGGCGCTCCTGGAAATCCCGGACCCGGACGGCGACGGCTGAGTCGCGTCCGATGGATCAGAAACTCAGAGGCGGCGGAGGCCCATCCGCAGGCCGGCGTGGCCGATCGCGGCGCCGGCCATCGCGACTCCCCAGAAAATCCCCGGCACGATGCCGACGCCGCAGAGCGCGAGCGTGGCGCCGGTCAGCACGAAGATCAGGATCAGCGCCAGGACGAGCAGCCCGTAGCTCCGCGCGTTCGTCCGGATCAGGTCCAGGTTCGCCGCGACGGCGAAGGCCTCCCGCAGGCGTCCGTGAGTCGCCAGCGCGAGGAGCGCCGAGGGGACGAGGGCGAAGCCCAGCACCCCCATCAGCAACCCGGCGGCGGCCAGAGCGAATCCGCCCATCGCTCCGGCGACGCCGATGCCGGTGGCCCGGACCGCGGTGTCGATCACCAGAGCCAGGAGGAGCCAGCCCAGGTTCGCCGCGACGACGTGAACCAGCAGCACCAGCAACGCGCGGAGGCCGTCCGCCAGGAGCCGGCCGAAGCCGCTCCATTCCGCCAGGCGGAACTCCTGCGCCTCCAGCGTGCGCCGGGTGGTGTGGACCAGGAAGCCGAGGAGCGCAATCCCACCGAGGCCGAAGAGCGGCGTGAGCGCCACCATGCACGAGCCGACCACCCACAGGGAAGGGGTCACCGGCTTCCCGAAGGCGCAGCGGAGAAGACCGGGAAAGTCGAAGCCCGAGCCGCCTGGAACGCGGCCCGAAGCGGCCCCCGCGGCGGCGGGCAAGGGGGCGGCGGCGGTCACGAACTGACGATCCGATGGTCGGGTCCGGGCACGATCCATAGGGGCGGCCGGTGAGGAGCCCCCAGCGGGACGACTGGCCGGCGCTCCAGGAGAACCGAATTGCCGGGGCGCGATCCGCCGCCGGCGATCAGGACGACCCCACCTTCATCAGAGCGCCGGTGTGCCCGATGGCGGCGCCGGCGACGGCAAACCACCAGAACGTGCCGGGAATGATTCCGATGAGGCACAGCAGGATGGTCAGGTCGGAGAGGATATGGAACAGGAGGAGCGCCACCAGCAGGAAGAGCCACGTCCCCACGTGGTTCCTGACCACGGCGAGGTTGTCGCGAATGGCGAAAGCGTCCCCGAACCGGCCGGTCGCGGCCACCCGCAGAAGTCCCAGCGGAGTGAGCACGAACTTGACGGCCACCGCGACGACGAAGAGGACCACGCCCAGCGTGATCAGCAGCGCGATGAGCGGCGGACTCGACGGAATCGCCACCGCCGGGCCGGAATGGAACGCCATCCCGAGCAGCCAGCCGGTGAGCGCGATGGCGCCGATGAGCAGCCCGGAGCCGAGGATCAGGCCGCCGGTGTAGACCAGGAACACCCCGGCGGCGCGGAAGCCGTCGACAAGCACGCTGCCGAAGTCGTCCCAATCGGCGAGCGGGTGCTGCTCCTTGTTGAGCGCCCGCCGCGCCGTCTGTACCCCGTAGCCGAGGAGCGCGATCAGCCCGAATCCCAGGATCGGGATCAGCAGCACCATGACCGAGCCGATGAGGAACTTGGACAGGCCCTTCGGATCCTTGAAGGCGAAGGAAAGAAGGCCGCCGAGGTCGAACCGGCCGTCGTCGCGGAGGCCGTTCCAGCCGCCCAAATCGGGTGGCGGCGGTTCGGAGCCGACCGGCGCGGCGGGGGGCAAAGGCGGCGCATTCGCGCCGTCCGGTGGCTGTTCTTCTGTCATCTGCGGTTCCCTCTGATCCGGATATCCTCTCCCGTCCCCGTTTCAAACCAACGAAGATGAGATCGAATCCGTTCGGAAGTTTCACCACCCACCCCACCGGAGACGGCGACGCCGGCTTCTTCGCGCTCGATCGCCTGGAGCACGAAGGGCTCGGTGACCTGTCCCGGCTGCCCTTTTCCATCCGGATCCTGCTCGAAGCGCTGCTTCGGTCGGTGGACGGCCACTCGGTCACCGAAGACGACGTGGCCGCGCTGGCGCAGTGGGACGCGAAGAGCCCGGCGCGCCGGGAGGTCCCGTTCCGCCCGGCGCGCGTCGTGCTGCAGGACTTCACCGGTGTCCCCGCGCTCGTGGATCTCGCCGCCATGCGCTCGGCGCTGGCGCGGATGGGCGGGGACCCCTCCCGGATCAATCCCCGGGCGCCGGTGGACCTGGTCATCGACCACTCGGTGGTCGTGGACCGGTTCGGAACTCCCATGGCGCTCCGCCAGAACGCCGCCATCGAGTTCGAGCGGAACGCCGAGCGCTACCGCTTCCTGCGCTGGGGGCAGAAGGCCTTCCGAGGGTTCCGGGTGGTGCCCCCGGCGACCGGCATCGTCCACCAGGTCAACCTGGAGCTGCTGGCCAAGGTGGTGATGGAGGAGGAGCGCGACGGGCAGCGCCTCCTCTACCCGGACACGCTGGTGGGGACCGATTCCCACACCACGATGATCAACGGTCTCGGTGTGGTCGGGTGGGGCGTCGGCGGCATCGAAGCCGAAGCCGCCATGCTCGGCCAGCCCTGCTACCTGATCACGCCGAAGGTGGTCGGGTTCCGGCTGAGCGGCCGGCTGCGGGAGGGCGTGACCGCGACCGACCTGGTGCTGACCGTCACCGAGATGCTCCGGGCGCACGGCGTCGTCGAGAGCTTTGTCGAGTTCTTCGGCGAAGGGCTCTCGGATATCTCGCTCGCCGACCGCGCCACCGTCGCCAACATGGCGCCGGAATACGGGGCCACCATGGGGTTCTTCCCGGTCGATGCGGAGGCCCTTGCCTACCTGCGGCGCACCGGAAGGACGCCCGCCGAGGTGGATCGGGTGGAGGCCTACACGAAGCGGCAGGGCCTCTTCCGCACCGACGGGACGCCAGACCCGGAATTCACCGACGTGCTCGAACTCGACCTCGCCGAGGTCGTTCCCAGCCTCGCCGGGCCGAAGCGGCCCCAGGACCGGGTGCCGATGCCGGAAATGAAGGGCTCGTTCCGGGCGACGCTGAAAGCGCCGGTGCACGAGCGGGGATTCGAGCTCGCGCCCTCGGACCTCGCGCGCACGGCCCGGGCCGGGTCCGGCCGCAACCTCGGCCACGGCTCGGTGGTGGTCGCTGCGATCACCTCCTGCACGAACACCTCGAACCCGGGGGTGATGGTCGCGGCCGGGCTTCTCGCCAAGAACGCGGTGGACCGGGGGCTCACCGTCGCGCCGGACATCAAGACCTCGCTCGCGCCTGGCTCGAAGGCGGTCACCGAATACCTGCGGGAGGCTGGGCTGCTCGGCCCGCTGGCGGATCTCGGGTTCCACCTGGTGGGTTACGGCTGCACCACCTGCATCGGCAACAGCGGGCCGCTCCCCGAAGCGGTGGAAACGGCGATCCGGGAGGGCGACCTGGTTGCCGCGTCGGTGCTCTCCGGCAACCGCAACTTCGAGGGGCGGATCCACCAGCGGGTCAAGGCGAACTACCTCGCCTCGCCGCCGCTGGTCGTGGCCTACGCGCTCGCCGGCACTGTGGACATCAACCTCGACGAGGAACCGCTGGGCGAAGGCGCCGACGGGAACCCGGTCTTCCTGAAGGACATCTGGCCGTCGGCGGCGGAGGTGCAGGAGACGATCGGATCGGTGCTGCGCCCCGAGACCTTCCAGCGGATGTACGGGAACGTCTGGGACGGGAACGAAACCTGGAACGCGATCCCGGTGGACGCCTCGGAGATCTACCCCTGGGACGCCGAGTCCACCTACATCCAGGAGCCGCCGTTTTTCGTCGGCATGACGCCGGAACCGACCGAGCCGACCGACCTCGAGGGGATGCGGGTGCTGGTGCGCTGCGGCGATTCGGTCACCACCGACCACATCTCGCCGGCGGGCGCGATCGCCTTCGATTCACCGGCGGGGGGGTGGCTTCGGGAGCGGGGGATCGGCCGGCGCGACTTCAACTCCTACGGCTCGCGCCGGGGCAACGACCGGATCATGCTGCGCGGTACGTTCGCGAACATCCGGTTCCGCAACCAGTTGGCGCCGGGGACCGAGGGCGGGTTCACCGTCCACCACCCCACCGGCGAGCAGACCACGATCTTCGAGGCGGCGCGTCGCTACCGGGAGGAGGGCACCCCGCTCGTGGTGCTGGCCGGGAAGGAATACGGGACCGGCTCCTCGCGCGACTGGGCGGCCAAGGGCACGCTGCTGCTTGGAGTGAAGGCGGTGATCGCGGCGAGTTTCGAGCGCATCCACCGGAGCAACCTGGTCGGGATGGGGGTGCTGCCGCTGGAGTTCCCCGAGGGAGAGGACGCCGACAGTCTCGGACTGGTCGGAGACGAGGTCTTCGACATCGCCGGCGTCGGGAACGGTCTCGGCCCCGGAGGCGCCCTGCGGGTGACGGCCCGGAGCGATCGCGGGACCGTGACTTTCGACGCCCGTTCCCGGCTCGACTCGGTCGTCGAAGTGGACTACTACCGAAACGGCGGCATCCTCCAGACCGTCATGCGCCGCCTCGCCGCGGCCACGAACGGCGCCGCCTGACCTCCGGCGGGGAGGCCTTCACGCCGGAGCGTTCCCGGAGTGGAGCGCGCCCCCCCGCCCCGCTTCAGCGCGCC
>JAAXGQ010000172.1 GCA_012271265.1 Vicinamibacteraceae bacterium | reverse complement strand
GGCGGTCGGGTGCGGCGCGCCGCCACCGCCGACCCCGGCGGACCGGGTCCTTCGAGGCGACGCGTTCGGCACCCGCTGGCTGGTCCGGTTGCGCGGGCCGGCGCCGGCTGACCTCGTGGCAGTCCGCAGCGCGATCGAGGCCGAGCTGGACGACGTGGACCGGGCGATGTCCAGCTGGCGCGCCGACTCGGAGATCAGCCGACTGAACGCCTCGGACGAGCTGGCTGTTCCGGTTTCCGCCCCGCTGGCGGAGGTCCTCGAAGCGTCGCTCGCGATCCACAGCGCGTCCGGCGGGGCGCTCGATGTCACGATCGCCCCGCTTCTCCGGCTCTTCGGCTTCGGTCCCGATGGCGACCCCGCTTCCGCCGCTCCCGCTCCGGAGGCGGTGGAGGAGGTGCGTGCCCGGATGGGCAGCGCCCGGCTGGCGCTGGATCGCTCGGCGGGCGGCCCTGCGGTGCTGCGCCGCGCCGTGCCCGGGATCGAGGTGGACCTCTCCGCCGTGGCCAAGGGGTACGCCGTGGACCGGGTCTCTGCCCGGCTCTCCGCTCTGGGCTCGCGTGAGCACCTCGTGGAGGTCGGCGGCGAGATCGCCGTGCGCGGCCGCTTCCGGGTGGGAGTCGAACCCCCGCTTCCGTGGCTCCCCGAGGCCGCGGCCCCCGGCGGCGCCGCGCCGGTTCACCGCTCCCTGCCAGTCCAGAATGAGGCGGTGGCGACCTCCGGCGGCTACCGCGACTTTCGCCCGGCTTCGGGCACGGACGCCACAGGCGTCTGGACCCACATCCTCGACCCGCGCGCCGCCCGTCCGGTCGAGCGCGCCCGAGGTTCGGTCACGGTGATCGCCCCTACCTGCCTCGAGGCCGACGCCTGGGCGACCGCTCTCTACGTTCTCGGCCCCGAGGAGGGCCTCGCGCTGGCGACCGGGCGCGAGATCGCGGCCCTCTTCCTCACCGCCGGCCCGGACGGCCAGATCCTGGAAACCACCACCCCCACCTTCCCCTTGCGCACGGGCAATCCCGGCTCCTGACCGGCCGGAAGGTCGCGCTCCGGTGCTTTCCGGATGGCCGCCACCCGGCCTCCGGCGGGCCGGGCCAGGTCAGCGCCAGCCCATCAAGGCCCAAGCGGCTGATGCCGCCGGTCCGGAGCGAGCGGGCCACCCGGTAGGAGTGACGGAGGGCCGGACCGACCGGTCAGTGGCGCCAGCTCGAGGTGTCGGCGCCGGGTGGGGCGCTGTCCTCGATCCGCTCCACGATGCGGGGCGCGAACATCTGGATGTAGCGCAGGCGGGAGAACCCGTTGCCCCGGGTGTGGTCACCGTTCCAGCAGTGCTCGTCGCCGTCGCCGTAGTCCACTTCGCCGCCGTAGGGGGGATCCGTCGTGGATTCCAGGAACTCTTCGGTCAGCTCCACCGCATTGTTCAGGTAGTAGTTGTCCATGTCCCCTACGTAGATGTGGAGCTTGCCGGCGAGCCGGGGCCCGAGGGTCTCCCAGTCGCGCTGGAGGATGTGGGTGAGGTCGTAGTTCTCGCGCCAGTGGGCAGCCACTTCGGGGTCGATCTCGCCGGTCACCTTGTCCCAGATGCGGCGGGGATACCCGTCTTCGCCGACCGGTGAGTAGACCGCCTCCCACACGTCCCACTGCTGGCCGGACCGGGTCTTCGTCCCGAGCACCAGCTCCCGGTGGTTCATCTCCTCGAGGGTGGAGGAGATGTGCCCCTTCCCGTCCCGCCGCCCGGGCCGGGCCGTCCGCTTGAAGGCGCTGTCGAGGTAGTAGGCGTTCTGGTCCTCGTAGAGGTTGACCACGGTGAACGCCCGGAAGTCGATGGGGTCGGGACAGGCGATCCATGCCCCGTTGTAGTCGTCGGGGTACAGCACCTGCGCGCCCATGGACTCCCAGCCGCCGGTGGAACCGCCATAGAGGAAGCGCGCCCAGCCCTCCCCGATCCCTTGGAAACGGCGCTCGATCTCGGGGATCAGTTCGTAGGTGATGGCGTCGCCGTAGGGGCCAAGGTTCTCCGAGTTCACGGCGTAGGAGTCGTCGTAGTAGGGGTTGGCGTGCTGAACCTCCACCACCAGCATCCGGGGGAAGTCGTCGCTCGTCCAGTCCTGGTAGAGCTGCCAGGCGTGTTCCTGCTGGATCCGGTTGTAGCAGTCGAGGTCGAACCGCGCCGAGTACTCGCACTCCAGGTCCGGTTCCGGGGGCTCCTCCCGCCAGCCGCCGAAGGTGTAGGGGAAATGCCCGTGGTGGATGGCGATCGGGTAGCGGGCGTCGGGGTGGTCGTCGAAACCGTGCGGGATGAGCACCCAGGCTCCGAGTTCGGTGGGCGTCCCCCAGAACTCGGTGAGCAGGTCGCTCTGAATCTTCACGTGCTTCACGTACTCCGTCTCCGGTGGAACCGGCAGCGGGGGAATCTCCTGGTCGAGCGAGACCTCGATCCGGGCCGGTCCGCCCGGCCCCACCGTGATCGCCCGAGGGGTGGAGTAGAGGTTTCCGGGCTTCCGGTTCCACACCTGGCCCTCGCCCTGGTCGGGGGGCAGCTTCACCACGTGGCCGTCGGCGCGCTCGTAGGTCTGGTAGCGGTTCAGGAGCGCCTGGACGCGGTACTCCCCGGACGGGACATCGCTCAGACTCCGGATCGGGTAGCCGAAGGCCGCGCCGTCCACGGTGACGGGGGCGCCGGGCGCCCAGCCGTCGACGTCCACCCCGAAGGCGAGTTGGCTGTCCGGCCCGTCCACGATCTGGAAGCGCGGCTCCGCCGCGTCGTCCTGGGAGAGCATCAGCACCAGGCGCCCGTCGAGCGGCCCGGCGCTCATGTCGGCGCCGAAGGTCACCGAGAACTCCGGACCCCCCGGACCCCCGCAGCCGACCGCGGCGAGGGTGGTGATCAGAACGAGCGGCCCGAATGCGGCGCGCGGCCTAGCTTCCTGCATGGTCTCGAGTCCCCCTTGCCCGTGCATTGTGGCCCCATTCGCCAGAACCTCCCCGCTCTCGGTGCTCACGCCACTTCATCCAGAACAGGTCGCTTCCCTCTTCATTCCGCCGTCGGCGTACACCGGCACGTGACCGCCCAGGCGGATCCGCCCGGCAGGAAGGATCCGGCGGCGCGGGCAGATTCGCCGGAACCCGGTGGAGTCACACGAGCGCCCCGGGAGGAATTGGCTCTCGCACACCGGGGCCGACTGCCGTCCCGTTCGAAGACCCCGTAGTCCGGCGCGGCCCCCGCCCGCTGTCGGCAGGAGGCTGCCTGAGGGGCCGGCGGTGCGGCGCAGGCCGGCGAGGACGCCGGCGCACCATGGGGCCGGCCCGATGCGCTTCCGGTTCGGCGGGTCTATCGGCCGCCCGCGGTTTCGCCGGCACGGCTGGAGTCGGCGGGGGCGAAGGCGGAGGCCACCAACTGGCGGTCGCGGACGAGTTCCACCGCGTTCGCCCGCGCCAGGTAGGAACGCCCGTACACGAATTCGCCGCGCCAGCCGCCGGTGGGAAGGCGCGCCACCCGGAACCGCCCCGCCACCGTGCAGCGGGTCTCCCCCGGGAGGACGATGTGGACGAAGGTCTCGCGGCCGGCCACTTCAGAAGTCGTCGTCCAGCGGGTGGCGGGGGCGCGCCCGACGCGGCAGCCGGGCGCTCTCGAGGGCCTTTCCCTCGCTGTCGCGGTCCGGGTCGGCGAGTTCCCGCGCCGGCCCGATCAGCCCGAGCGCCCAGAGGGCTCCGAGCCATGCGGCCGCGGAGACACCCGGGGCGCCACGCTCGACCGCAGAGACCGTGGCGCGGGAGACGCCCATCCGCCGGGCGAGATCCTCGATCCGGAGGTTGCGGCGGAGCCGTGCGACGCGGAGGTTCCCTCCGACCCGCACCAGCACCTCTTCCACCGCGGCGGGCGGCGCCGCCACAATTCGCGAACGGTTCGGCATGTCCAGTTCAAGAATCGTACAAACCGATACTGCCCGTTTCAATCATCACAGACAGTGCCAGTCACCGGAAACGACCTAATGGGTCGTCGGCCCCATGGAGCGCCGGCGTCCTCGCCGGCCTGCGCCGCACGTTGGTCCGTTGGGAATGCGGCGAGGCTACGCCCGGGAGGGCGAGACGAGGAGGAGGATGGCGGCGATGCGGCGGGCGGTGTTCGTGAAGTGGTGGACTTCGTCCGGGCGGAGGGGCCGGCCGAGAACTCTCTCTTCGCGGTAGGAGAGCCACTTCTTCAGGACCTGGTAGCCGCCGAGGCGGTAGCGCCAGACGGCTGCCGGGACGTTCCTGAAGAAGGCGCGGTCGTTCAGGTGGATGTCGTAGGTGGTTTCCCCGAGGACGGCGCCGGCGCCGGCCAGGGCATCCCGTTCGGGGGCGGTGAAGGCCCGCTCGCGGGCGCGGCCGGCGC
>JAAXGQ010000171.1 GCA_012271265.1 Vicinamibacteraceae bacterium | reverse complement strand
TTCGTGCCGGTAGCGCCGCGGTGGTGACGGACGCGGTGGCCGGTGAGGACACCGGCGCTCCATGGTGGGCGGTGGCCGGGGAGAGCGTCGGCCCCATGGAGCGCCGGCGTCCTCGCCGGCCTACGCCGCAGCGTCGGTCCCCTAGCAGGCGATCGCCCTCAGCCCAGCGCCTTCAGCAGCGGATCGATCAGCGTTGCGCGCGTCCGGATCTCGTTGGCGCCGATGTGTTCGCTGTGGGTGTCCAGACGCTCCCGCAGCGCCTTCACAGCCTCGATCAGCCCGTCCAGCATCGCCCCTCCAAGGTCTTCGGCTCCCACCGGCCGAAGTCGAAATTGTACCGACGGGCGGAAGGGAGCCTTGACAGTGCATGGAGCGCCGGCGTCCCGGACCGGCCCCGGCGGCCGGAGTGGCCAACCTTGCGGTTGTCTTCGTGGGAGCAGTGCGCCGCTCGGGTTCCGTGGAGCGGAACACCGCGCCATCCGTTCTTCGTGGTCGCCGACCGCGGAGCGATCCGCTCGCTGGACGACGCGCCGTTCGTCAGCCGCTGGATGGTGCGCGAGGGGGAGTGGTAGCCGGGATCGGGTAAGCCGACGACCACCTCCCATGACCTGTCCTGCTGCGGGGCCGGCGAGGACGCCGGCGCTCCATGTTTTGGCTATGGGTCTGCCGGCGGGTCAGGGGGCCAGGGCGGGATCGTGGGCCAGCGCCCCGATGTCGCGCGCCGGCAGCACTTCGATGTCGTCGTCGAGCAGGTAGCGCTCTTCGCCCGGGGTGACCACGAAGAGCCGGTCCAGGCCGAGATCGGCGATCGCGATCCGCATCGAGCGGGTCGTCCTCGGGGCGTCGGTGTATTGCACTTCGAACCCGAACCGCTTCCCGTTGCGGTGGATCAGGAGGTCGAGTTCGGCGCCGCCGTAGGTGCCCCAGAAGTACGCCTCGCGGGTGCCGAGCGAGGACAGAACCTGCTCGATGACGAAACCCTCGAAGCTGGCGCCGACCTTGGGATGCCCGGTGAGCTCCACGAGGCGCGCGACGCCGAGCAGGGCGTGGAGGAGGCCGGTGTCGCGGATGTAGATCTTCGGCGCGCGGATCTGCCGCTTCTTCAGGTTCTCGAACCAGGGCGGCAGCGCCCGAACCACATAGGCGCCGACGAGAAGGTCCAGATAGCGCCGGGCGGCCGCCTCGCCGCGTCCGATGGAGCGGGCGAATTCGCGGGCGTTCCAGATCTGGCCGTGGTAATGGGCGGTCATGCGCCAGAACCGGCCCAGCGCCTCTCCCGGGATCGAGATGCCGAGGGCCGGAATGTCGCGTTCGAGGAAGGTCCGCGCGAAATCGATGCGCCAGGCGAACGAGTCCGCGCGGTTCGCCGCCAGGGCGCTCCGGGGGAACCCCCCGCGCTCCCAGAGAACCCGCCAGGAGTCGGGTCCCACGTCCTCCAGATCAAGGCCTCCGGGCTCCACGAAGCCGACCCGGCCAGCGAGTGACTCGGAGACGCCGCGGATGATCGCCGGCGACGCGCTGCCGAGCAGCAGGAACCGGGCCTGGCAATCCCGGCGATCCAGAAGTGGCCGGAGCGCCGCGAACAGGTTCGGGCGGCGCTGGATCTCGTCGAGCACCACGAGCCCCCGGAGCGGCCCCAGCGCCAGTTCCGGACGGCTGAGCCGGCGCAGATCCGCCTCCCGCTCGAGGTCGAAGATGGTGACTGCCGTTTCACCCTCGGCGTAAAGGCCGGCCAGAGTCGTCTTGCCGCATTGGCGCGGTCCGAACAGCGCGACGCACCGGTGGATGCGGAACGACGCGTCAAGGCGCCTCAGAGCCCGGGGGCGCGGCGGAATCCGGTCGGGGAGCACAGTTTCCTTGAATATCCGCCATTCGACAACGGATTGTCAAGGAAAAAATGGCCTGGCGGCCTCTCGCAGGCCCGCTCCCGCCTCGGTCGTGGATGGCGAGCCTGCGGCGGGGGGTTCGCTGGCCTCGAAAAACTCCTTGATGGGCGGAGCCGTTCCGAATGGAGCTCGGCGCGCCGGAGTCAGGGGCGCGGGCGGACGCCCGGGACGCCGATGTTCCGGAGCAGGGTTCGCAGTTCCTCGCGCTCCGACCGGTTGAGGCTTCGGGTTGGCAGGCGGCTCGGGCCTCCTTTTCGGCCGGTCAACTCGAGGGCGGCGTTGACGACCGGGCTCTCCGCGCCGGTGCGCCGCCACATCTGAACCCGAAACTCGTACCAGGGCCAGTTCACCGTGCTGAGACGCCGCTGCGCCGCCTGGTAATCACCCGCCTCGAGCAGCCGAAAGACCTCCAGGTCGTGCTCCGGCCACACGGTGCAAAGGTGCGTGATGTAGCCGCGGCCGCCAAGAAGGTGATTCATGACCTGGAACCCATGGTTGTCGATGACGGCCAGTCGCTGGCCAAGGCGCTCGACGCCGCGCTGATACGCGAGGGCCCCCCGGGCGGTGGACCACTTCAGCGCGAGACACCGGGGCAGCTCGGCCAGCCGCTCCACCTCCCCGACCGACATGTCATGGCCCTCCCAGTGGGTGTTGTAGATCATGATGCCGAGGGTGCTCGTGGCCTGGTGCACCGCTTCGAACAGCCGGTAGCAGTCCTCGGGGGAAGACTCGTAGTAGTAGCCGGGCGCGAGCTGGATGCCCCAGGCGCCGATGTCCTCGGCGAAGCGCGCCATCTCGATCGACACCGCCGGGTTGGTGTCCTGAGCGCCGACGAGCACCGGCGCCCGTCCGTCCGCTGCCCGGACGATGGTCTCGCTCACCGCCTTCCGCTCGGCGACCGTCAGCATCGGAAAGTCACCCCCGGCCCCCGCTGCGAGAAGCGCCCCGCTTCCGGTCCGGACGCCGCGGTCGACGACGTGGCGAACATTCTCCCGGATCGCCTCGTGATCGATGCTGAGATCCTCCCGGTAATTCGTGATGACCGGGATCAGCGGCCCGCAAACGGTGCTCCTGGCGTCCAACGAGTTCATGACCCGGTTCTCCTTCCCGCAGGGGGACCGTGTTATATCCCGGCGAACGCATGACTGAGGGCCTGGTCTCCGCCGACTGGCTCGTCGTCGGGGGGTACACCGGGCTCACCCTCTGGCTCGGCTGGTTCCTTGGACGCCGCCAGACCTCGACGCGGGAGTACTTCGTCGGCGACCGGCGGCTGCATCCCGTTGCCGTGGGCGTCTCGCTGTTCGCGACTCTGGTCAGCACGGTCTCCTACCTCTCCGTCCCCGGGGAGACCCTCGGGCGGGGGCCGGTCCTGCTCGTCCAGCTTCTGGCGCTGCCCCTCGTCTACTGGGTCGTCGGCCATGGGCTCCTGCCCGCCTACATGAAGCACCGGGTGACGAGCGCCTACGAACTGCTCGAAGTGCGCCTCGGCGCCGGGACGCGGCTCCTTGGCGCCTCGATGTTCATCCTGCTGCGGCTCGCCTGGATGTCGCTCGTGGTGTACGCGGCGGCGGTGGCGCTCACGGTGATGACCGGGGCCGGCCCGGGGGCGACACCTGTCTTCGTCCTCTTCACGGCGGCGGTGGCGGTCGCCTACACCTCCCTCGGAGGTCTGCGCGCGGTCATCGTCACCGACTGCGTCCAGTCCCTGCTTCTCTTCGGAGGGGCGCTGCTGGTCCTCGGCATCGTGACCGCGGAGCTCGGGGGGGTCTCGTGGTTCCCCACCAGCTGGCGCGACAACTGGGATTCTCAGCCCCTGTTCAGCCTGAACCCGGCGACGCGGGTGACCGCGTTCGGAACGGTGGTCTCGACGATGGTCTGGTACGTCGCCACCGCCGGCGGCGACCAGGTCTCGATCCAGCGCTTCATGGCGACGAAGGACCTCGCCGCGGCTCGGCGCGCCTTCCGGACCCAGCTCGTGGCCATCGCTGGAGTCACGATCGTCCTCGCGCTGGTCGGGGCGGCGCTGCTCGGCTACTTCGAGGCCTTCCCCGAGCGCCTTGCCGAGGGGATGTCGCTGCGCCGCGACGCGGACCAGGTGTTCCCGCTCTTCATCGCCCACCGGCTCCCCACCGGCATCGCCGGGCTCGTGGTCGCCGCCATGTTCGCCGCCGCCATGTCCAGCGTCGACTCCGGCGTGAACTCGATTTCCGCGGTGGTGCTGACCGATTTCGCCGGACGCGCGCGGAGGTTCCCCCAGGACGAGGCCGGCCGGCTGCGGCTCGCCCGCTGGCTGGCGGCGGGCGCCGGGGGTCTCATCGTCGTCGGCAGCTTCCTCATGGACCTGATTCCCGGCAACATCACCGAAGTCACGTCAAAGACATCGAACCTGTTGACCGCGCCGATCTTCGGCCTCTTCGTGTTTGCGCTGTTTCTGCGCCGCGTTCGGTTCCTTGGCGCAGTGACCGGAACGCTCGCGGGGATCGTCGCGGCCGCTCTCGTGGCATTCTCGGGGCCCATATTCGGCTTCGATCCCGCGACCGGCGGCGACCCGGTGAGCTTCCAGTGGGTGGCTGCGACTTCGCTCGTGGTGCAGGTCGCGGTCGGCTGGACGGTGAGCGCCGTCTTCGAGCCGGAGGTCAGGTGATGGGAGCGCATGCAGGGGAAGCGGCTCCTCCCCTGTCGAACGGAGGCGGAGGCACTCCTTCCCGCCGGGATCTTCAACTCCCCGCCGGCGCCCCGGTTCCGGGGATCCTTGATCTTGCCCGGGGAAAAGCGCCCCGTGGGAGCAGCGCTCCTGAAACGGCTGTCACCCGGGCGCCGGTACGACGCGCACGTAGCGGCTCGTCGGGCGGACACCGAGTGGGGCGACCCGCGCCGGCGTGGTGAACTTCGGCCCATGGAGCGGATCGTCAACCGGGCGTGGGCGGACGTGGCGGTTGTGGGGGGCGGGCCTGCGGGGGCTCTGGCGGCGCGCCAGCTGGCGGGCTTCGGGTTCGACGTGGCGCTGGCGCATCTGCCCCGTCGCCGCTGGCAGCACCTCGGGGAGAGCCTTTCGGCGTCGGCGCCGCGTCTCCTCGGCGCTTACGGTCTGGAGCTGCCGCCTTCGGTCTACGCCCCCCGTCCGGCGGATCACTTCGTTCGCTGGGCGGGCCGCGAGGACCGGATCGCCGCGCAACCGGGCCGCGGGGGCGGCGAGGGCCAGCGGCTGCTCCGCCGCGACCGACTCGACGCGTGGCTCCTGGGTGAAGCGCGCCGGGCCGGCGTCCGGATCGTCGAAGCTGCGGCCGCCGGCTGCAGCTTCGGCGCCGGCGCCGCGACGTTGCGGCTCCGCTCGAAGGACGGGACATCCTCCGCGCTCCGCGCCGCCGCCGTGGTGGACGCGAGCGGCCGCAGCGGCGCCCTGACCCGCGGCGGGCGCGAACGGCCCGGCTTCCGCACGACCGCTCTGACCCGGCACTTCCCATCCGGCCCCCGCACCGGAACCCTGATCACCTCGTTCCCCGACGGGTGGGTGTGGAGTGCGCCCGTGGTGGGCGGCCTGCGGGACGTGACGGTGATGGTGGACGCCGAAACCGCCGCTGATCCCGAGCCCGCCTTCGCCGCCGCGGTCCGCGAAGGGCGCCTCGGGGGCTTCGTGAACGCCGAAGACGAGGCCGGCGAAGCGATCCGCGCCGCGGATGTCACGCCGGTCCTCCTCCCCGAACCGGCGCGTCGCCCGGCCGGTGTCCCGCTCCTCGCCGTCGGCGATGCCGCAAGCGCCCTCGATCCGCTCACCGGCCTCGGAACGATGAAGGCGATGGACTCCGGGCTGACCGCCGCGATCGTCATCCGCACCGCGCTCGAGCGCCCGGCGGACGCCGGCCTCGCTCTTGACTTCCACAACACCCGCGAACGCGGTCTCGCAGCGGAAACCGGCGACCGGATCGCCGCCTTTTATGCCGAGGAAACCCGTTACGCCGACCGGCGCTTCTGGCGTCGCCGCTCCCGAGCCCCGGCCGTCCCGCCGCCCCGCCCGGTCCCACTCTCCCGCGACGCTCCGCTGGTCGCCGCGCCGGACGCCCGGATCGAGACCCGAGGCCTCCTCGAAGGCGACTGGATCGTCCCGGCCGAGGTCCTGACCCTCCCCGGCCGCCGCCGCCCCGCGCACCGCTTCGGCCCGGTCCATCTCCCCGAGCTCTTCCGCCGGGCGACCGCCGCCGGCCCTGCGTCCCGCGTTCCGGCGACGTTCTCCGCCGGGGAGTCCGCCGCCCTCGCCTTCCTCCTCCGCGAGGGCTTCCTCATCCCGCGCCCACCACCCGCCGCCGCAGCCGGCTGCCCCCCATCCCCGTGAGCACCCGCTCCCCCGCCCGCCGCTTCCGGCGGCGCTGTGGGCAGGAGTCTGCGGTGCGGCGCAGGCCGGCGAGGACGCCGGCGCTCCATGGGGCCGGCGCTCCCCGGGCCACTGCCTGTCTGGAGCGCCGGTGTCCTCACCGGCCACCGCCGGAGGCGGGCATGGTGCGTGGGCCTCCCGGCCTACGGTGCATCGGCACGGCGAGGCTGTCGCCAGGAGACTGCCTGAGGGACGGAGGGTGCGGCGCAGGCCGGCGAGGACGCCGG
>JAAXGQ010000170.1 GCA_012271265.1 Vicinamibacteraceae bacterium | reverse complement strand
ACAAAGCCTACCGAGCTCGTGCACGAAACGACGCCGGGGGACCGACGATCGGTCGGACGGCGTCAGGCATCGTCGCAGCAGTGAGCGTAGAGGCGGAACGCGGCCTCGAGGCGGAAACCGCCTCGAGGCATGGACCAAACGGGTAAACGGGCCACCGCACTTGGCAGGTGCGCTCGGCGTCGCGGATCGGCGCCAATGGCCTCGGGGTAAACCCGCGCCGCGTGCGGCGCAGGCCGGCGGGGACGCCGGCGCTCCATGGGGCGGTGCTGTGGGCACGAGACTGCTGTAGCGACGAAGATGCGGCGCAGGCCGGCGGGGACGCCGGCGCTCCATGGGGCGGTGCTGTGGGCACGAGACTGCTGCAGCGACGAAGGTGCGGCGCGGGCCGGCGGGGACGCCGGCGCTCCATGGGGCGGTGCTGTGGGCACGAGACTGCTGCAGCGACGAAGGTGCGGCGCAGGCCGGCGGGGACGCCGGCGCTCCATGGGGCGACGCGATTTCGCGGGTGAGCGTCAGGTGACGCTTCTGATGTGGCCGCCGTCCACGGCGAGGACGGTGCCGGTGATGTAGCTGGCGCGTTCCGAGGCCAGAAACGCCGCGGCGGCGCCGAATTCCTCGGGCTCGCCCACCCGGCCGAGGGGGATGTCCTCGGCCCAGGCGGCGTAGATCTTCTGCTCGGGGACGCCGCGCTTCGTCGCGAGGTGGCTCGCCAGCTCGACCAGCCGGGCAGTCCTGGTGTAGCCGGGGCAGAGGACGTTCGCCAGCACGTTGTGGGGCGCCGCCTCGTTGGCCACGGACTTCATGAAGCCCGCGACGCCGGAGCGGGCAGTGTTCGAAAGGATGATGTCCGGAACCGGCTGCTTCACCGAGACGGAGGCGATGGCGAGGATGCGGCCCCAGCGGCGGGCGATCATGCCCGGAAGCGCGGCGCGGACCAGGTTCACGCAGGAGAGGAGGTTCTCCTCGAGCGCCCGCCGCCAGTCGTCGGGGGTGGTGTCCTTGAGGCGGGTGGGCGGCGGACCTCCCGCGTTCGTGACCAGGATGTCCACGGCGCCAAAGCGCGCTTCGGCGGCGCGGACGAAACCGGCCACCGCCTCCGGATCGCCCACGTCGACCGGATGGGCGAGGACCTCCACGCCGTAGCGAGCGCGGATTTCAGAGGCGGTGCGCTCCAGCGTGGCCCGGCCCCGGGCGCCGATGGTCAGCCGGACGCCCTCGGCGGCGAGCGCCTCGGCGACCGCCCGGCCGAGGCCGGCGCTGCCAGCAGCGACGACCGCGCTACGGCCGGCGATTCCGAGATCCAAGGTCCGGCGTGTTCGGGAGCGGTCCTCGGCGGCCGTTCAGGCCGTCAACCGTACTGGCGCTCCTTGCATCGGACGCAGACGCGCGTCCAGGGCACCGCAGCCAGACGCGCCTCGGGAATCTCCTCCTCGCACTCGGAACAGATGCCGAAGTCACCCGCTGCGATCCGGGCCAGAGCCTTTTCGATCGCGCGCAGCAGCTTGGCGTCGTTCTGCTGCAGCTGGATCACGATCTCGTCGTCGGTGGCGGCCATGGAACGGTCCGCGTCGTCGCCGTGGGGAGGCGTGCGGGAGAAGGCGCGGGTGTGCACCAGGCCCTCGACCTCGGCCTTCTTGGTCAGCAGACGCTGCTGGTGCCTGGCCAGTTCTTCAGCAGTCATGGTCCGGCCTCCAGGTTGCGGTTGCTGCCCGGCCTGGAATCGGGAACCGGACATTTTACCGTTCCCGGCGGCCGCAGCCCTCCCCCGGCAGGCCGTGCGCGGTGTTGCCGGCGAGCAGGTCCAGGGCGTGGGAGAGCGTCGGCCTGAGGGTCTTGAGCCCGCTTTCCACGGCGCGGGGGCTTCCGGGAAGGACGACGACCAGCGTCGCGCCGATCGATCCGGCGAGGCTGCGGGAGAGGACGGCCATCGGGGTGTCGCGAAGGCCGTCGGCGCGGAGGAGCTCGCCGTAGCCCGGAAGTTCGCGGTCGAGCAGCGGGGTGACCGCTTCGGGGGTGACGTCCCGCGGGCCGAGTCCGGTGCCGCCGGTCGTGACGATCAGGCGGACCCCCTGCCCCGCCCACGCGCGCACCCGTTCGCGGATGTCTTCCACCTCGTCGGGTACGACGGCCGTGGCTTCGACCCGGAAGCCGTCGGTCTCGAGGAGGCTGCGGGCCAGCGCTCCGGAACGGTCGGGCGCCTCGCCGGCGCTGCAGCGGTCGCTCGAAGTGAGCACGGCGGCAGAGGGTCGGGAGTCGCCTGGTGGCGGCGTGGCAGTCGGATCCATCATGGAGAGCGGACTTAACCACATGGCGAGCCCCACCGGCGCTCCACGCTGGCGCGCCCTGACGTATCGAGCGCCGGACCCATGGAGCGCCGGCGTCCTCGCCGGCCTGCGCCGCACCCTCGTCCCTCAGGCAGTCTCCTGCCGACAACGCCGCCGGGCCGACCAACCGTGGCCGGCGAGGACGCCGGC
>JAAXGQ010000169.1 GCA_012271265.1 Vicinamibacteraceae bacterium | reverse complement strand
TGTCCTCACCGGCCCACGGTGCGTCGGAACGGCGGCGGGGTCGGCAGGAGACTGCCCAAGGGAGCGAGGGTGCGGCGCAGGCCGGCGAGGACGCCGGCGCTCCATGAGGCCCGCGCTCGACGCCGGGAGAGTCTCAGGGGAGCGGCAGGAGGGCGGTAGCGAGCTGGTCGAGTTTCTTGGTGACTTCGGGGTGGATTTCCTCGGGGCGCATGACGGCGGCAACTTGGTGGAGTTCGGGCTTGTGGATGGGGCGGCCGGCGCGGGCGAGGACGGGAAGGAGGATCTTTTCGGCGGCGCCGGGAGCGGCGAGCGCCGGCGTGTCGCCCAGAAAATCGGCATCCACCGGCGCCTGCTTCCCGAAGTCGGCGGCGACGGCCAGGCGGGTCGGCAGTGGGCCGCCGACGAAGCGGCGCACCGCCGCCGGGTGCAGCAGGTAGTTTTCCGCCGCAGCCCGGGTCCAGCGCAGCACCACGAGGCCGCCTTCCTCCGGCGCCGGGGAGGCTGGCCCTTCCGGCGGTCCGCCGAGGAGCACCGCCCCCCGCACCTCGGGAACCCGGCGGCGGAGAGCCGCGAAGTGGGCGCGGGCGCCCGACACCCCGGCGCCGCGCAGCCAACGGACGTTCGGCCTCCGGAAGAACGCTGACGCGCGGTGTTCCAGGACCCGCGCCCATTCTCCGGCGAGCGGCGCGTCGCCGATGTCCTCCACGTAGAGGACGGCGCCCGTGTCGCGGGCGCTCAGCAGATCCGTGGTGGAGAGGATGGCGTCGGGCGCAGGATCCGCCGCTTCCGGACGCTCCGACGCGAGCGGCGCCGGGCCGCTGCCGAGGAGAGCCACGACATCCGCGGGATCCGTGGCGTCTAGCACGGCGGCGGAGTGCGTGGCCACGATCAACTGCCCGTTCCGGGCCGCGACCGCTTCCCGAAGCGCCGCGTAGATCCGCTGCTGCAGGGCTCCGTGCTGGTGGGCGTTCGGTTCGTCGGCGAGGACCAGCGAGCCTCGGCGGGCGTAGAGGAATGCGAAGACCAGGAGCGTCTGGAGGACCCCGCTCCCCGCGCTCGCCAGGTCGAGGCGACGCTTTCGCCCCGGCTCCCGAAATCCACAGGTGATGTGGGGGTCCAGCGGCGAGAACTCGGGCGGCAGGAGCTCCACCTCGAAGAGCTCCCGGATCTGTCGCGTGAGCGCCTCCCAGTCGCCGGCGCTCGCGGTCACTTCGAGCAGCAGGTTCCGCAGCACCTCGCCCGGACGCCCGGCGCTGATCAGGAGGTCCTGCATGCCGCGTTCGTGCCGGGGTTCGTCACGCACGATCCCGGAGAGGGTCGGCGCCAGAACCACCTGCACCGCCCCGGCCGCCGCGGGAGGGAAGGCGGCGAGCTCCTCCGGCTCCATCGAGCGCGCGGCGAGCGGGCGGACGTAGAGCAGTTCCGGATTCGCGTACTGGAACTCGACGCCGCAGGCCCAGGGGCCAAGCGCGCTCTCGCCCTCCAGGCCGATCTCGATGAGGCGGGGCCGGCCGGTGGCGCCCAGGGTCACCAGCCGGTTGTGCCACAGGAGGTTCATCTCCCGAAGCGGCGCCGGCGTGAAGGCGTCGCGAGTGACCGGGACGCCCGACCTCACCCGGGAGCGGCGGCCGCTGCGGTGGCGGCGCCACTGGTCGAGACCGAACTTCCAGGCGACGATCGCCTGCAGCAGGGTGGACTTTCCGGAATTGTTGGCGCCGGCCAGCACGACCCGGTCCGAGAGCGGAAAGACCTCTTCCTCGAACCGCTTGAAGCGGCGGATCGTGACGCGGCGGATCAAGGCGCTCGATGCGGGCGCGGCGTCATCCGCGCTCCACCGGACGCGCCGGGTCGGCGCACCACTCGGACCACGAGCCGGTATAGAGCGAGACCGGACCGATCCCGGCAAGCTCCAGGGCCAGCGCATTGACGGCCGCCGTCAGCCCCGACCCGCAGTAGCAGACGATCCGCCGGCCGTCCGCCTTCGCCCGCACCGGGCCAAACCCGGCCCGAAGCTCTTCCGCGGCGAGAAAGCGCCCGTCGCCGCCGAGGTTCTGCTGCCAGGGATGGTTCCGGGCGCCCGGGATCCGGCCGGCCACCGGGTCGATGGGCTCCCGCTCCCCCCTCCAGCGGAACTCCTCCCGGGCGTCGAGCAGCAGGTGTGTGCCGGTCCCGAGGGCAGCCTCCACCTCCGGGAGCCCGACCTCCAGCCCTTCCCGAGGCCGTGGGACGAACCTGACGGCAGGGCGGGTGACCTCACCGGTTTCGAGTGCTCCGCCGGCCTCCTCCCAGGCCGCGAGGCCGCCGTCAAGGACGGCCGCGTCGTCGTGGCCGAGAAGCCGCAGCATCCACCAGACGCGCGCGGCGAACATCCCCGAGGCGTGGTCGTAGGCCACCACGCTGGTCTCCGGGCCGATGCCGAGCCGGCCGAACATGCGAGCCGCCGCTTCGGTGGAGGGCAGCGGATGACGGCCGTTCGTCCCGGTCTTCCGAGCGCTCAGGTCCTCCTCCATGTCGGCGAAGACGGCGCCGGGAAGCCGCCCCTCCCGATACCGGTTGCGGCCCCAGTCGGGATCGGTGAGGCTGCATCGGACATCCACGACCGCGAGGTCGGGTTCCCCGGCGGCCAGCTCCCGCCGGAGCCATTCTGCCGACGCGAGAGGCCCGCCGAGAGAGCGCATCCGCGAGAGCGTACCCGGGGAAGCCCGGGAAAACCGATGGATGCCGAAGGACCGGGACGGCGCTTCGGCTCCCGGGGTTCAAGGTTCCACGCGGCGCGTCCCGGAGCCGGGCGAACTGGCGCCGACTGCGCGGGGCTCAGATCCGGCGGGCGGCGAGGCGGGCGATCCGGTCACAGAGGTCGGGGAAGCTGAGTCCGGTGACGGCGGCGGATTGAGGCAGGAGGCTGCGGGTGGTCATGCCGGGCAGGGTGTTCGCTTCGAGGACCGAGGGCGCCCCGCGCGCGTCAAGGCGGAAGTCCACCCGTGAGAAGTCGCGGAGGCCGAGCGCCCGATGGGTCGCCACCGCGAGGTCCTGGAGAACCGCAGCCAGGGAGGCCGAAACGGGCGCCGGGAAGATCTCCTCGGCGATACCGGGGGTGTACTTCGCGTGGTAGTCAAACAGGCCGCCCGGGGTCACGATCTCGCCGACGCCGAGGGGCTCGATCCCTCGGCCGGAGGCGTCCCCCAGCACCCCCACCGTGAATTCCCGGCCCGGGAGCATTTCCTCGACCAGCACCCGGCGGTCATGTTTCCCCGCGGCACGCACGGCCGCCGCCGCGGCGGCAAAGTCCTTCGCCCGGCGCAGACCGACCGAGGATCCGACCCGCGACGGTTTCACGATGAGCGGGAATCCGAGCGCCGTGATCTCGTCGCGCCGGGTCCCGGGTTCCTCCCCTTCGAGCAGGACGAAGCGCGGCGTGGGGATCCCGGCGCCCTGGAGCACCCGCTTTGCCGATCCCTTCGCCATGGCCAGGGCGCTGCCGAGCAAGTCGCTCCCGGTGTAGGGCAGACCGGCCAGCTCCAGGACCGCCTGGACCAGCCCGCCCTCGCCGTCGAGACCGTGCAGGACGAGAAAGGCCAGATCGGCGTTCCGGACCGGACGCAGGCGCGCGAGCCCCGGGACGTCCTCCCGCTCCCGCAGCCGGGCCAACTCGTCCTCGCCGGGAGGCGCGTGGCCGACCCGAAGAGCCAGGGCCCGGCCTTCGTGCTCCGGGTCGAGTTCCCCCGAGGCGGTGTCCACGACGACGACCCGGTGTCCGGCAACCCGCAGCGCGCGCATCACTTCGCCGGCGCCGGCCAGCGCCACGTCCCGCTCCGGCGTGGATCCGCCGGTGATCAGGACGATCCGGAGCGAATCCCGGCCGCGACCCCATGGTTCGTTCGTCACAGCGTCATGGCAAGGCGGACCTGGTCCGGCAGCGGTCGGCGCGGCGTCAGAAGACTCACGACGACCAGGGTCAGGAACGCGGCGCCCAGGGCGAGAACCGCCGGTCCCGGAGCCGCGTTGGGACGGAGAACCTCGAGGAGCAGCAGCGCTCCGAGACCCACCCCCATCGAGGCCGCGGCAGCTGCTCCGGTCACCCGCTTCCAGGACAGCCCGAGCGCCATCGTCGGAGCCAGGGCGGCGGCGAAGGCGCCGAACCCCAGCGTACCCAGCCAGGCGATGAGGCCGCCGCCCGCCAGGTGCGCTCCCGCGACCGCCAGCGCCGCCACGCCGGTCAGAAGCCCCGCGAGGCGCACCGGGCGCAGCCCCGGCCGTGGAGCGATGCCCAGCGCCCGCGGAAGATCGCGCGCGAGAGCCGCCGCCCCCAGGTTGAGGAAGGCGTCGGCGGTGGAGAGCACGGCGGACACAACGGCGGCGGCCACCAGGCCGGTGAGGACCGCCGGCGCCCCGCCGGCCGCGAAGACCGCCAGGGCGGTCTCGTCGGTGTGGCGCACGGCGTCGAGGGCGCCGGTAGCGGCAAGGATGACGGCGGCTCCGCCGAGCCCGATCCACACCAGGAGACTCAGCCCCTGGGCCGTTCCGATCACGGCCGGCAGCAGGCGCAGCGTGGCCGGGCTTCGAAGCATGAGGAACTTGTGCAGCATATGGGGCTGGCCCAGGGTTCCCACGGAGAAAAGGAGCAGCAGGCCGAAGCCGGTGGACGCGCCCAGAACGCCCACGGGATCGAGCAGGCTGGCGGCGCCCGGCCCGGCGTCCGCGACCGCCCCGACGAGGCCCGGCGGGGCGGAGAGGACCCCGGCGGCCCAGGCGAACGCCGCAACAGCGGCGGCCACCATGATGACGGCCTGGAGCACGTCGGTGTTGACCGACGCCAGCATGCCGCCGGCCAGCCCGTAGGCCATGAGCGCCCCGAACCCGAGGAGGAGGGCCCAGCCGGGGGCGATCTGCGGCTGGAAGAAGGACGCCGCGCGGGCGAGGGCGGCGAGTTGGACCCCCAGGTACACGATGCTGCCGCCGAGAATGGCCACCGCGGCAAGGGCTTCCGCCGCGCGTCCGCCGAAGCGAAAGCGGATCGCCTCGGGGAGCGTCCTTGCGCCGGCGACCGCCGCGATCAGCGCGAGTCGCCGCCCGGCGGTGCGGCAGAGAAGCGCTGCGGTGAAGCCAGCCGGAACGATGATGAACAGCGATCCCGCCCCGACCTCCGCTGTCAGGCCCGCTCCGCCGAGAAAGACGAACCCGCTGAACGCCGAGGCGGCGACGGAAAGGCCGGCCCGCACCGCCCCGAGACGGCGGCCGGCGACGAGGTAGTCCTCCGTGCTGCGGGTGCGCCGCGCCGCCAGGAGGCCGACCGCGACCATCGCCAGGAGCGCCAGAGACGGGATCACCCGGTCGGCTCCCGCTCCTGGGCCCGCTTCAGGGCGGCTGCATCAGGGGGCCGGAAGAAAACGGCGAAGCTGGCGCTCGTCAGGACCAGAGGGAGAATCCAGACGCCGCCGAGCAGGCCCCAGACGGCAACCGGGAGGCCGAGCGGCCCGGCGGCGTCGATCCGCCCGGCGGCCGCGAGCCCGCCCATCGCCAGGCAGGCGACGAGGAGCGCGGCCACGACCCCTTCGCGCCAGCGCCGGCACCCGAACGTCCCGGCCAGCCACATCGCGCCGAGCGCCGCGGCCACGCCGAACGGGCCGATCCAGGCGACCGCCGCGGCGTGGTCCGCCGCAAGAAAGAGCGCCGCAGCCGCCGCGGGAACGGCGAGCCCGGCGGCGGGGCGCAGCATCCGGACCGGTTTTCCCTCGCCTAGCGCTGGCAGCCTGTGGACAAGGTGACGCGGCAGGCCACCAAGCCGCCTTCTGCGTTGCGCTTCGCCTTGTCAGCCACGCCCCCGTCACCAGAGGATCCCCCGGCCACGAATTGTCGGACACTCTCAGTGCTCACGCCAACTCCTCACAGGCGGCTAGGATTTCGGGCGATCCCGGGAGGGGAGGCGATGCGTCCGATGGTAGCCCGAGCCGCTGGTCTGTCTGCCGTGTGCGCGGCGGCGCTGTGGTTCGCCTGCGTGGCGCCCGCGCCGGAACCGGCGGCGCCGGTTGGTCCGGAAGCGGTCGCCGGCTGGGAGATGGTGGATCTCAGCCACGCCTACGGACCGGACACGCTCTATTGGCCGACGGACACCAGGGGCTTCCAGCTCGACACGCTCGCCGAAGGGGACACGCCCGGCGGCTACTTTTACGCCACGAAGGAGTTCGCGACCGCGGAGCACGGCGGCACGCATCTCGACGCTCCGTACCACTTCTCCCGGGGTGGCGACGACGTAGCGCAGATTCCGCTTTCGCGACTCATCGCGCCGGGGGTCGTGGTGGACGTGACGGCGAAGACGGCCGAGGACCCGGACTACCGGGTGAGCGCCGCCGACTTCGAGGCATGGGAGCGGAACCACGGCGCCATTCCGGCGGGGGCGGCGGTCCTCATCCGGACCGGGTGGGCGGCACGTTGGCCGGATGCGCTCGCCTACCTCGGTGACGACACGCCCGGGAGCGTCTCGAATCTGCACTTCCCGGGGCTCGCCGAGGACGGAATGCGTCTGCTCGCGGCGCGGGAGGTGGGGCTGGTGGGAATGGACACGGCCAGCGTGGACTACGGGCCGTCGCAGGACTTCATCGTCCACCAGGTGGGTGGCGCAGCCGGGATTCCGAACCTGGAGAACGTCGGGGATCTTTCGGTGCTGCCGGAGACCGGATTCCTGCTCATTGCCCTGCCCATGAAGATCGAGGGCGGCACCGGGGCGCCGGCGCGGATCGTTGCCCTCATTCCCCCCGGCTGACGCGCGCCGCTCCCGCGCGGCCGCCGAACGGATCCGGAGTCGCGTGAGCCGCGGCGTCCCTGAGCCCCCGCCGCGCCTCTCCCGAAGGGGCGCGCCCTGAACCCCGATCCGCCGCTTCCGGGGGCTGCCGATCCCGGTCCCCGGAAGCGATTCCTGGCGCTCCTGATCGAGGCGTTCCGCGGGTCCGAGCGGGACATCACGCGGGGCCCCATCGCCCCCACGGTGCTGGTCCTCGCGGTGCCGATGGCCCTGGAAATGGTGGGGGAGTCCATCTTCGCGGTCGTCGACGCCTTCTTCATCTCGCGCCTGGGGCCCGCGGCGCTCGCTTCGGCGGGCCTGACCGAAACGGCGCTGGACCTGGTCTACGCGGTCGCCATCGGCTTTTCCTTCGCGGTGACCGCGGTGGTTTCGAGGCGGTGCGGGGAGAAGGACCGGCGGGGCGCGGCACGGACGGCGGTCCAGGCGATCGGGCTGGGAGTCGTGGTCTCGGTGGTGCTCGGCGCCCTCGGCGTCTGGTTCGCCGGCGACATCCTGCGGCTGATGGGGGCGGAAGCGGAGACCGTTGCCGTGGGAACGACCCACGCCCGGATCATGTACGCGGGAATGGCGACGATTCTGCTGCTGTTCCTGAACAACGCGATCCTGCGCGGCGCCGGGGACGCCCAGGCCGCGATGCGGGCCCTGTGGCTGTCCAACGGGATCAACATCGTCCTCGATCCACTGCTGATTTTCGGGATCGGCCCGTTCCCCGAGCTCGGTCTGCCCGGCGCTGCCGTGGCGACCACGATCGGCCGGGGAACGGGGGTGCTCTACCAGCTCCACGTCCTCACCCGAGGCGCCCGACTCCGGATCCGCCGCGCCGACATCGTCCGGGACTGGCCGGTCCTCAGGAACCTCGGCCGCGTTTCGGTGGGCGGCATCGGACAGATGCTCGCGGACATGCTGCCCTGGATCCTGCTCATCCGGATCATCTCCAGCTTCGGCACGATCGCGGTTGCCGGTTGGGTCATCGCGATCCGGATCGCCCTCTTCGTCATCCTGCCCTGCTGGGGGCTGTCGAACGCCGCATCCACGCTTGTGGGTCAGAACCTGGGCGCCGGCAAGCCGGAACGGGCGGAACGGGCGGTCTGGATCACCGCCGGCTGGAACATGCTGTTCATGGGCGCGGTCACCGGCCTGTTCGTCGGGTTCGCGCCGCGGCTGGCCGGCATCTTCACCACCGACCCCGAGGTGCTCGGGATCGCAGCGGCCGCGCTGCGGATCGTCGCCTATGGCTACGTGCTGTACGCCCTCGGCATGGTGATGCGCCAGGCGTTCAATGGCGCCGGGGACACGCGGACGCCCACCTGGATCGATCTCATCTGCTTCTGGGCCATCGAGATTCCTCTTGCCTGGATGCTCTCCCGAACCGCGCTCGGCGTCGAGGGCGCCTTCTGGGCGGTGGCCATCGCCTACTCGCTGTCCGCCGTCGTGAGCTGGCTCTGGTTCCGCCGCGGCAAGTGGAAACTGCACCAGGTGTGAGCCGGCCCGCCGGGGACGATGCCGGCTGCCTGGGGACCGAAGGTGCGACGCAGGC
>JAAXGQ010000168.1 GCA_012271265.1 Vicinamibacteraceae bacterium | reverse complement strand
TTAGGGACCGCCGGCCCCATGGAGCGCCGGCGTCCTCGCCGGCCTGCGCCTCATCTTCCGTCCCGCAGGCCGGGCTATCCTGCCTCGCAATGCGCGCCCCGGGCTCCGACCCTCACGACCCCTACCCGAGGCCGGACCGCGCGGAACGGGATGCAGCCCTCGCCCACCTGCGCCGCGCCCGGCACGAGGCGCCCCGGTCGCCGAGGATTCCCGCCGGTGTCCAGCCCCGGGACATCGAAACGGGCGGGGTCGTCGGGTTCGGCACGATGGGGCGCGGCATCGCCCTCTGCTTCGCAAACGCCGGGATTCCGGTCCGGGTGGTCGAATCGTCGGACGAGGCATGGCGGGCGGGAACGGCGTCGGTCGCGGGCAGCCTCTCCCGAGCCGTCGCGCGGGGGCGGATCGAGGCGCCCCAGGCGGAGCGGCGTGTGGCCCGCATCACCCGGGCGGACGGATTCGAGGACCTCGGCGCCGCGGACTTCATCGTGGAGGCGGTATTCGAGGACCTGGCGATGAAGGAGGCCGTGTTCCGGAAGCTGGACCGCGTCGCCGCGCTGCGCGCGGTGCTGGCCACGAACACCTCTTCGCTCGACGTGAACCGGATCGCTGCCGCGACGGCTCGGCCGGAGGCGGTGCTTGGGGCCCACTTCTTCAGCCCGGCGCACGCAATGCCGCTGCTCGAGGTCGTCGTCGGAGACGCGACGAGCCCGGTCGCGCTCCAGACGGCGCTCGGACTCGGCTGCCGGCTCGGCAAGGTTCCCGTCCCGGTGGGCGTCTGTGACGGCTTCGTGGGGAACCGGATGCTCTACGCGCTCCGGGGCCAGGCCGACGCCCTGCTTCTCGAAGGCGCCCTGCCGGAGCGGGTGGACGGCGCACTGACCGGATTTGGCTTCCGGATGGGCCCCTTCGCCGTGGCGGACCTCGCCGGGCTCGACATCGGCCACGCGGTGCAGCAACGCATTGCGGCGGAGAAGATCGCGCGGGGCGAGCCGCCCCCGGAAGCATCCGTCGCCGACCGCCTCGCCGAACTCGGACGCTTCGGCCAGAAGACCCGGCGCGGCTTCTACCGCTACCAGCCCGGCGACCGGACGCCGCACCCCGACCCGGACGTCGCAGCGATCGTCCGCGAAGAGTCGGCGGCGCGGGGACTCCGAAGGCGCCGGATCCCCACGCGGGAGATCGTCGAGCGCTCCGTCTTCGCCCTGGTCGACGAGGGCGCTCGCATCCTCGCCGAGGGGATCGCTTCCCGCGAGAGCGACCTCGATGTGGTCTGGACGCTGGGGTACGGCTTCCCCGCCGAGCGCGGTGGCCCGATGTGGTTCGCCCGAAACGGCCCGGGTCTGGAAGCGGTGGCGAGCGCCATGCGCCAGTACGCGCGCCGGAGCCTGGTGGGGGCCCGGCCGCCGTCAGAGGCGCTCCTCGCCCTCGCCGACGCCGGCCGCTGAACGCCGCCCGCAGTCGGCGAGGCGCCCGCCAGAGCACTCTCCCGACGCCGCCCCGCGCCGAAGACGACATCAGGGCGCGCCAGGGGCGCAGGCCGGCGAGGACGCCGGCGCTCCATGCTTTCGGGGAGTCGCCCCACGCCGCCGGAGCCTCCCCAACGCCCCGGACCGTTCATTCCATCACGGCCGTTCCATAATGGAGGGGCCATGACGAACCTTTCCAGGCGGCGGATTCTTCAGGCCGGGCCGGCGGGCCTGGGCCTCGGGCTCTTCGGGACGGCAAGCGCGGCTCCGGCTGCCGGGACCGATTCGACCCGCGTGCGGATGAGCGGGGACGGCCTCGGCCTGACCGTGAGCGAGCAGGCCCGCCTCCTCTCCCGGCTCGCTGACGAGGGGCGCATCGCGCGGGACAACTACTCGAACGGCGGCGTCGTCGCCGAACTGGAGGAAGCGTTCGCAGCGGTGCTCGGGAAGGAGCGCGCCGTCTTCATGCCCACCGGAACGCTCGCGAATCAGTTGGCGGTGCGGGCGCTCGCCGGCCCGGGCGGCGGCCGGGCGATCCTGCAGGCGGAGAGCCACCTCTACAACGACTCGGGGGACTGCGTCCAGACGCTCAGCCAGATCCCCATCGTTCCGCTGGGTTTCGGCCGGGCGGCCTTCACGCTCGACGAGGTGAAGGACGTCGTGGAGCGCACCGCCGGCGGGAGGGTCGCGCGGCCGGTCCGCGTCATCTCCATCGAGACACCGGTGCGGCGGAAGTCCGGCGAGACCTTTCCCCAGCCGGAACTGGACCGGATCACCGGGTACGCGAAGGAGCAGGGCATCCGACTGCATCTCGACGGCGCCCGCCTGTTCCTCCAGAGCGCGTGCAGCGGCGTCGACGTCGCCGAGACCGCCCGCCCGTTCGACACCGTTTACGTGTCGCTCTACAAGTACTTCAACGCCCCCTCGGGCGCGATCCTCGCGGGGCCCCGCGCGCTCCTCGACGGCATGTTCCACACCCGGCGGATGTTCGGCGCCGGCCTCCCGGCCGCCTGGCCCTACGCCGCGATCCCCCTCCACTACCTCCCCGGCTTCGTCGCCCGTTTCCGCCAGGCAGTGGAAACGTCGGAGTCCTTCATCCGGAACCTGGGAGGCGACGACCGCTTCTCCGTCGAGCGCATCACGCCGGGCACGAACCTGTTCCGCCTGCAGGTCGCCGGCGCGCGGACCGAAACCCTGCGGACGCGTCTCCGCGACCAGGGCGTCGACTTGCCCGCTCCCCGCAGCGGCGGCGCCTTCCTGCTGGGCGTCAACGAAACCTGGAACCGCGCCGCTCCCGAGGACCTCGCCCACCGCTTCCGCACCGCCGCCGACTGACCCGCACGCCCAGGAGGGCGCGCCGTCCTCCTGGTGGGCCAGTTCTCCCGCCGGCCGCGCCGCGCGCGGCGTCGAGCGCCGGGGTAGGACCCGGGACGAAGCGGCTATCGGCGGCGCGCCAGCGGGTTACCTGGAGCGGGCGGCGAGTGCGGCGGCGAGGTCCCTGAGGGGGATGACTTCGACGCCGTCGTCGCGGGAGGCGCGCGCAGGGCCGGTCCCGACCAGGAACGTGCGGTCCGGGGCGAGCGCCCCGCGCGCCAGGTGAAAGCCCTTGGTGGGCCGCGGAACCCGGGCCCACTTCGCCTCGATGGCCCAGCGCTCGCCCCCCGGGAGGTCCAGCACCAGGTCCATTTCCGCCCCGGCGGCGGTCCGGAAGAAGCTCGCGGCGGTTCGGTCGGGCACGACGGCCAACAGGTTTTCGATGACGAATCCTTTCCATGACGCTCCGGCGACGGGATGGCCCGCCACCGCCTCGAAGCCGGACAGGCTCAGGAGAGCGTGGACGAATCCACTGTCGCGCAGATAGACCCTCGGCGACTTCACCAGCCGCTTTCCGATATTCGCGCGAAACGGGAGTAGGCGCCGAACAAGGAGCAGGTCGAACAGGACGCCGAGGTAGCGGTTCAGGGTGCGGACGGCCACCCCGAGCGACCCGGCGAGACGGGCGGCGTTCAACAGACCGCCCTGGCCGTGGGCGAGCATCGTCCAGAGCCGGGAAAGCGCCTCGGCTGGCAGCCGGGGGTGCATCCACGCAAGTTCCCGCTCGAGAAAGGTGCGGATGAAATCGCGCCGGAGGCGGAAGCTCCAGGCGTCGGTGGGCGCGAGCAGCGGATCCGGAAACCCGCCCCGCACGAACAGCGTCTCCCAGGTCATGCCCTGGTCGGAGAGTTCCAGGAGATCCACCGGCAGCAATTCCTCGTACGCGATGCGGCCGGCGAGAGTCTCCCCCGTCGCGCGCAGGACATCGAGCGACGCCGAACCCAGGATCAGAAAGCGCCCGGTGCGGATGCCCCCCTCCCGGCCGCGATCGATCGCGCCGCGCAGCAGCCCAGGAGCTCCGGCATCCCGTGGATCTCGTCCAGAATCACCAGGCGCCCCTCGTTCCGGTCGAACAGCGTGCGGGCGTGGCGGAGCTGCTCCCGGTCGTCGGGGTCCTCCAGGTCGAAATACGCCGCGTCGCGCTCCCGCCCGAGCGTCCGGGCAAGCGTCGTCTTGCCCACCTGGCGGGGCCCGATCAGCGCCACGGCCGCCTGGAAGTGCAGCGCGTCGCGCACCTGGACGGCAGCTCTGCGAGCAATCATCCTTGTATTGATGTCATCGAGACACCGGATATGCAAGGACGACTGGGAGGCTCGACCCCGCGCCTCCGCCAATCGGCGCGTCGTCGCGGCTATTCGTGAAGGAAGTCGGCGAGCGTCCACCAGTTCGCGGTAACCGTTCCGCCAGCCGTTCCCGCCGGGGCGTAGGCCAGTGCGAGGTCGTAGACGGTCTCGCGGTGTTCCCCGATCCGGGCGGTGAGGAAGATGGCTTCGTGGCCCACGAGGAGCTCGCCGCACTGCCCGAGCCCGCGGGCGGTCGCGTAACGGTTCTCCGCCGCGGCGAGGTTCCCGTCGAGGACCGCCTCGACCAGGAAGACGAAGTCCTCGAACGCCGCGCAACCCACCGGGCCGGCAAGACCGGGATCCAATGGGAAGCGGCCTGAAGCATCGTCCACCCCCAGCGTCTCGCCGGGGGCAAACCGGGCGAACACCCGGTGGGCGCCGTCCGCCGGTCGGGCCGGCACCGCGCGGTCGAGATCGCGTTCGCCGACCCGCAGCGAGCCGCCCGCACTCACCGCCAGCTCACCTGCCGGGACGCTCAGGCCGTCCCCGTCGTAGTCCCCGCGCCGGATCGTGTAGCGGAACTCGAGGTAGTCGCCGTCGGACGAAGTCAGCGCCGCCGGTTCCGTGGCGAGCCCCATCTCGAACAGCAGGAACACCTCGCCGCTGACGGTGACCTGCTCCCCGCTGCTCAGCCAGACGGCGAAGGCCAATTCCTCCCCCGCCAGCCAGGTGTCGCCGGAGGCGGGCGCCGAGACGATGTCCACCCGCTCGATCCGCCCGAGGCCCGGGGACGGCTCCGGGACGGAGGGCCCGTTCGGCGCGTCCTCGCACGCGGCGGCCAGCACCAGGAGGAGGGACGCCAGCCCCGGCCGCAGCCCGGGCCCAACGACGCGCGACGGAACCGGGTCCCTCACGTGCTCCGGGCCGCCCACCGCGCCGCGGTCTCGATCTCGGCGGCCCCGCGCGGGTCCTCCTTCGTCAACAGGCTGACCACGATGGCGGCGAGGAAGCCGGCGGCGAAGCCCACGACCATCTCGTAGAGCTCGTGGAAGACGGGCTTCCCCCACAGGTACCAGCCGACCGAAGCCGAAAAGCCCGCGACCATCCCGGCGACCGCGCCGGGGAGATTCATGCGCCGCCAGAAGATGCCCAGGATCGCGACCGGGGCGAAGGCGCAGCCGAGGCCGGACCAGGAGAAGAGGACGAAGAAGAAGATGACCCGCACCTCGGGGAGCGCCACCGCGATCCCGGCGAGGCCGAGACCCAGGGTGACCAGCTTCGAAAGCCGCGCCATCCGCCGCTCGTCGCCGGTGAGCCAGGCGATGCGGGCGCGCAGACCGCCCTCGCCGCCCGAACCGGCCAGGACCCGGGGGGCGATGAGCTTGCCGAAGAGATCGCGGACCACCGCGGAGGAGGCCAGCAGAAGCACCGAGTCCGCCGTGGACATGATGGCGGCGAGGACCGCCACCAGGAAGAGACCGGTCACGACCGGCGGCATCAGTTCGGTGGCGAGCAGCGGGAGGATGCCCTCCGGGTCGGCAATCGCCGGGTAAAGCGCCCGGCCCGCCATGCCCGCCGAGACGGCGCCGAGGTCGAACAGGATGATCGCGGAGGCGGCCACCACCCCGCCGTCGGAGAGGGTGCGCCGGTCCTTCGAGGCCATGAACCGCACCAGCAGCTGCGGGGCGCCGAGAAAGGCGAGCCCCACCCCGAGGTGGCTGAACACGTCGGCGATGCCGCGGCCGGAAGCCCCCTCCACGCCAAGCGGACGGAGCAGACCGGGATCCATGGCGGCCAGCCGCTCGGCAAGCGCGGAGACCCCGCCGAGCGTGCTGATCGCCACCAGGGGCAGCACCACGAGGCCCGACGCCATGAGGACGGACTGAATCAGGTCGCTCCAGGCCACCGCCTTCAGCCCGCCCAGGCTGGTGTAGAAGAGGATGATCGCGGCGCCGAGCAGGACGCCCCACTCGTAGGGCACGCCGAGGAAGGACTCGAACGCCTTCCCCGATCCCGTCAGTTGCGCGGCCATGTAGGTCCCGGCCATCACCAGGATCACGGCGACGCCCAGGATCCGCAGGATCTGGCGGCGGTCGCCGAAGCGCTCCTCGAGCCAGTCGGCCACGGTGATCGACTGGTAGCGGTCGGCGAGGGCCTTGAAGCGGGGCCCGACGAACGCCCACGCCACCGCCGTGGCCACGACTTCCCCGAAGACGATCCAGAGGGCGTTGGCGCCGAGGAGATACCCCATCCCGGTGAGCCCGAGCAGCAGCCACGCGCTCTCCCCGGTGCTGGCCGCCGAAAAGCCGACCACCATCGCCGGCAGCCTGCGCCCGGCCAGGTAGTAGCCGGTCAGGTCCCGGGTGCTGCGGGCGCTCCAGATGGCCAGCCCGAACAGGACGCTGAGGTAGGAGACCAGGACCGCCCAGATGGGCCAGTTATCGGGCACGGGACGACTCCCTCGGTTCCGGCCGAGACCCCGGGGGGCCGTGGAGCGCGGCGGTCATGGCGGTGGGACCGGGCGGGCCTCCGTCAGCGGGAGCGGCGGCCTCGCGCCGCGTTCCAGGCGGCAAGACCGATGCCGGGGACGATGGCGAGGAACAGCAGGATCCAGGTCTCGGCGGGAAAGCCCATCATCGCCCGCTCGCCCCCGCCCCCGGCCGGATCGGCCGGTCGTCCGAGCGGAACATGTCCTCGTCGAGCCAGGGGTAGCCCCCGTAGGGGCGCTCCTCGGGCCAGATCTCGTCGAGCGTGTTCCCGTCGTAGATGCGGCCGTCCTTCACCACCAGCCGGATGTCCGCGGTCGCCCGGATGTCGTCCAGCGGATTCCGGTTCAGGACCACCAGGTCGGCGATCTTCCCGACCTCGACCGTGCCCAGCTCGGCTTCGAGCCCCAGGAAGAGAGCCCCCTGGCGGGTCGCCAGGTCCAGGGCGCCAAGCGGCCCCATCGCCGCTTCGGCCATCCAGATCTCCCAGTGCGATCCGATGCCGTGGTGCTGCCCGTGCGCGCCGATCGCCCCGGAGCCGCCCTCGGCGATCACGTCGGCGAGGCCCTGTGCGAGCAGCGGGAAGCTGTAGTCGGTCTCGGGGATGAGGGGACGCCGCCGGGTGTGCGGAATCAGCATCCGCCAGGGCAGCCAGCGCTGCTGCTTCGGGTCCGCCCAGTTCGCCGTCTCCTGCCAGAAGAACTCCTCGTTCCAGACCGAGGGGCCGCCGACGACGAAGGTGATCGAATACACCGTCTTCGTCCGGCCGAAGAACTTCGCCGCATCCTCATATAACGGCACGTAGGTGAGCGGGTGCTCCCATCCGGTCTGGCCGTCGAGCATCAGCCCGATGTTGTAGACGAGGCTGCCGCCCTCCCCGGTGAGCATCAGCTTCCGCTCGCGGGAGATTGCGGCGATCCACTGGCGCTGGTCGCGGCGCGGCTGCATGTAGGACTTGATCGCGGTGGCGCCCCACGAGGTCAGCCGCTCGATGTTGTTCTCGGCGTCCTCGTAGCTGGTGATGTCGTTCTGGCGGGACCCGTCGCCGTTGTACATCGGGTCGCCGGTGCTGAACATGCGCGGCCCCACCATCTCCCCCGCCTCGACGAGCTCCGCGGCGGCGAAGACGTTCTGGGACCACTGGGAGTTGTCGAGCGTCGTGGTCATGCCGTAGGCGAGGTAGACCGCCGCCTCCCAATTGCGCCGGGGCAGCACGCCGGTGTGGTCCCGGTGGTGATGGGCATGCATGTCGATCATCCCGGGGATCACCGTCTTGCCGGAGATGTCGATCTCGCGCTCCTCGGGGCTCCAGGCGCACTCGCCGACGCACGCGATCCGCCCGTCCACGATCCGGACGACTCCGGATTCGATCGTCCCGGCGTCCCCGAGGGTGATGATCCGGCCGCCGGTCAGCACGACCGCGCCCGGAGCCCGGTCCCGGGGCAGGTCGAGCGCGATGTCGTGATGGGTGGTGGTGTCGGTCGCCGGATCGTAGGTCGTGATGCGGGGCCCGCTTCCCAGCGTCAGCAGGCCGTCAGACGTCCAGCGGGGAAAGAGCCCACCGTCCACGGTGATCGTGCGAATCGGCAGCGAGGCGTTCCTCCGCTCGATGTGGGGCACGGAGGCGCCGGCGCCGGGCCACGGAAGGGCGGTCAGATAGACGTTGTCCCCCTCGGAAAAGGCCACCCAGCGCCCGTCCGGCGAGGGCGCCGCCTCGTCGGCCCAGGGGAATGTGAGGTGGACGCGCCGGTCCGAACCGTCCGGCTTCACCGAGACCAGCTTCGTCACATCCTGACGCCGCCCCTCGCGCGCCCAGCTCGTCTGTTCGGGAAAGAAGAGGCGCCCCTCGGGTCCGAAGGACGGGTAAACGATCTGCCGCCTCGGCATCAGCGGACGGCCCGCGTTGAAGGGCCGGAGGGTCCGGGTGATCGTGGTGGCCGGCCCGCCCTCCGCCGGGACCCGCACGAGGTCGTAGTGGAGGTTCTGCGACCAGGAGCGGCCCCGGGCGGGGGCGCCGCTCCCCCGGGCGACCACGATGCCGCTTCCGTCCGGCGTCCAGACCGGGTGGATGTACTCCGAGGGCGTCTCGGTCAAGCGGGTGGGCGTTCCGCCGGCGGCCGGGACCTTGAGCAGGTGGCCGTCGGTGTCGTCCCACGAGGTGTAGGCGATCCACGCCCCGTCCGGAGAGAACGCCGGGGACAGTTCGTAGGCGGGATCGCTTCCGGCGACGAGGCGCTCCGGCGGACCTCCGGGGAGGCTCATTCGGTAGAGACGCCCGGCTGCGTGGAAGACCGCCGTCCCCCCGTCGGGCGAGACCGTGGGCCACCGCACCATGCGCACCCCGAAGGTGTCGTCCAGGATCGAGAACGAGGCCCGCGCCTGCTCGGAGACCCGCCGGCGGACCTCCGCGGTGAAGGGGATCTCGGTCGTGGCGCCGGTGGTGGCGTCGGCGCGGACGATCCGCCCGCCCCGGGTCAGGTAGAGCGCGCTGCTGTCCGGCGCCCAGGCGTAGCCGGGAAGCGGGCGTTCCGTCTTCATGCCCTCGGCGAGGTCGGTCTCGATCGGGTCGACGAGGAGCCGTTCGGCCCCGGTCGCGAGGTCGCGCAGGAACAGCCCGGTGCGGGGGCCGAAGCGGTGCCCCTTCCAGGAGATCGTGCCCCCGGGGATCCGGCGCGCGAACGCCAGGTAGCGCCCGTCCGGAGATGGCTCCGGGGCGATCGCGCCGCCGCTCGACCCCTGGTACTGCTGCTGGGCCTGCCCCTCGGTCACGTCGTGGACGGCGCCGGTCTCCAGGTCGAGCCGGCGGATCTGCAGCGCGCCCTTGATCAGGTCGCGCTCCGAGGAGGGGGCGAAGTGGAAGTAGAGGGCGCCGCCCGTGGAAGCCGCCGGCCAGTCGGCCCTCGGATAGTCACCGCCCACAAGTTCCACGCCGCTCCCGCCTTCGGGGTGGAAGAGATAGAGCCCGGCGCTCCGGGGCTGCGAGAGGGTGAAGCGCCGCGCCACGATGCCGCGGCCGTCGGGGAGCCACGCGGGCGACGCCACCCGGCCGTTCCGCTCCTCGTGCACCGGGCGCGGATTCGCGCCGTCGGCATCCATCAGCCACAGATTCGACTGCCCGTTCCGATCGGAGACGAAGGCGATCGTGCTCCCGTCCGGCGACCAGCGTGGGTGGTAGTTGACCGAGACGCCGCTGTCCTGGGTGAGGGATTCGGCGCGCCCGCCAGTGACCGGCAGCCGGTAGACGTGGCCGAGCAGGTCGAACACGAGGGTCGTCCCGTCGGGAGAGACGTCCACGGACATCCAAGTGCCCTCGGACGTCTCGAAGGCCAGGTCGTAGGCCTCGCCTCGGGCCAGCGTCGTATCCCACCCGGAATCGTCGGTGCGCCCCCCGGTCTGGGCGGCAGCCGCTCCCGAGGCGAGTGCAGAGGCCGCAGTCGCAGTAAAGGCCGCGGCGAAGGTCGCAGAACGCGCGGCGGAAGGGGGCATCAGGACTCCTCCGGGGCCGGGGCGCTCGCGCCCGCGGGAGATCCGCCGGTCGGATTCGCCCGCAGGCGTTTTCGGCCCGCCCCGCTTCGCATCATACTGACGCCCATGGCTGCCGAAAGCGCGGGCGCGGAGGGCCTCCCGATCGTCGCTCCGACCTGGGAAGCGGCGGTGGCCGCGGCGCGCCGTCTGCGCGGGGTGTTCCCGCCGAGCCCGCTGCTGCGGGCCGACGCCCGCTTCGGCGCGGGACTGCTGCTCAAGGCGGACACCCTGCTTCCGACCGGCTCGTTCAAGGTGCGCGGGGTGTGGGACGCGGTGTCGTGGATCCCGGACCCGGAAGCGGCGCCGGGCCTCTCCACGGTGAGCGCCGGGAACACCGCCCTGGCCCTCGCCTGGTCGGCTGAGCGGCGCGGCGTACCGGCGTTCTCCCTGCTTCCGGAGACGGCTCCCGAGGCGAAGGTGGAGGCCTTCCGCCGAGCCGGGGGGACGCCGAGGGTGGTCCCGGTCCCCGAGCTGTTCCGTTTTCTCCGGGAACGCAGGTGGGAGGACGAGCCCTACGCCTTCGTGCACCCCTGGATCGAACCCCGCGTGCACCACGGCCACGCGAGCCTCGCCGTGGAGATCCTGGAGGAGGTTCCGGAGGTCGAATCGATCTTCATCCCGGTCGGGGGCGGCGGCCTTCTCACCGGGGTCGCCGGGGCGCTGAAGGATCGGAAACCGGAGATCCGGGTGTTCGCGGTGGAACCCACCGGCTGCGCCGCCCTCCACGCGAGCATCGAGGCTGGACGGGCGGTGGCTGCGCCGTGCCGGACGATCTGCGACGGCGTCGCCGTCCCCTATCTCACGAGCGAGCTGTACCCGGAGCTCGCCCGCCTCGTGGACCGCACGGTTCTCGTTCCCGACGCCGACACGCTCGCGACCGCCCGCGACCTCCTGCTCACCGGAAAACTCCTCACCGAACCCTCCGGCGCCCTCGCCACCGCCGCCGCTCGCACCGTCCCCGCAGCCGACCGGGGCCTCTCCGTCGCGCTGCTCACCGGCGCCAGCGTCGGCCCCCCCACCATCCACGCCTACCTCGACGCACCCTGAACCAGGCATGGAGCGCCCTGACGTAGGGAGCGCCGCCCCCCTGAAGCGCCGGCCCCATGGAGCGCCGGCGTCCCCGCCCGCCTACGTCGCATCATGGATGCGCCACCGTCCTCGTCGGCCTACGCCGCATCATGGAGCGCCGGCGTCCCCGCCCGCCTACGCCGCGTCATGGAGCGCCGGCGTCCTCGCCGGCCTACGCCGCACCCCCCGTCCCTCAGCCAGTCTCCTCCCCACAGCGCCCCCGCGCCGACCGAGGTGGGCCGGGAGCCCACAGACCAGGCCCGCCTGCGGTGGGTGGCCGGTGAGGACACCGGCGCTCCAGAACTCGCGCTGTTGGTGGCAACTTAAGAAGTCCGGTTTTTGTCAACTGAAGATGTCCGGTTTCGACCGCTGGGGGGAGTGTCTGACGGATCCTGTGAGGGCCGCGGAGGAGGCGGTTCGGGATGCATGGATTGGCGACAAGGACGAAGGTGAAGCTGATGGTGGAGGACGGGATATCGGGTGCGGCGGCGGCGCGGCGGGCCGGGGTGTCGGCGCGGACGGTGCGCCGGTGGCTGAAGTCGGGGCAGCTGGGGCGAGCTGAGGGGGGAGGTGAGGTGCGCTACAAGCGGAGTGGAGTTGCCCCGATTTCGTGGACACCTAACCTCTTGGGAGGAGGTGTCAGATGAAGAAGTCAGGCCGCCGATATCCGGCGGAGTATCGGGAGCGGCTGGTCGGGCTGGTTCGGGGAGGCCGGACGCCGGAGGAGCTCTCGCGGGAGTTTGAGGCGAGCGCCCAGTCGATCCGGAACTGGGTTGCCCAGGCGGAGGTGGAGGAAGGCCGGGGAGTCGACGGCTGGACCCGGCGGGAGCGGAAGGAGGTTCGAAGGCTGCGGGCGGAGAACCGCCGGCTGCGCGAAGAGCGGGAGATCCTAAAAAAAGCCGCGGCCTGGTTCGCTCGGGAGACTGTGTCGGGATCTTCCGGTTCATGAGCGCCCACCGGGCCGAGTTCCGGATCGCCGCCATGGCGCGTGTCCTCGGGGTATCGAGGAGCGGCTACTACGCGTGGCGGCGGCGCACTCCGACGGTGCGTGTCCGGAAGGATGAGGCGCTGCTGGATGAGATCCGGCAGATTCACCGCGAGAGCCGGCAGTCCTACGGGGCGCCCCGGATCCACATGGAACTGCGTGAGCGCGGGGAGCGGGTGAGCCGGAAGCGGGTCGCCCGGCTGATGCGGAGCGCGGGGATCTCCGGGATTTCCCGGCGGAAGCGGTTCCGCACCACGATCCGCGACCGGTCGGCCCGCCCGGCTCCGGACCTGGTGAAGCGGAACTTCACGGCTGAGGCTCCGGATCAGCTGTGGGTTTCGGACATCACCCGGATCGAGACGGCGCGGCGGCCGCTGTATCTGGCCGTGGTGCTGGATGCGTGGAGCCGGCAGGTGGTGGGCTGGGCGATGGCCGCTCACATGAGGGCCGCCCTGGTCACCAGGGCGCTGGACATGGCCGTGGAGCGGCGGCGGCCGGCGGGCGTCATCCATCACTCGGATCAGGGCAGCCAGTACACCTCGCTGGCCTTCGGGAGCCGCTGCCGCCGGGCTGGGGTGCGGCTTTCGATGGGCTCGGTAGGCGACTGCTACGACAACGCGATGGCGGAGAGCTTCTTCGCCACGCTGGAGTGCGAGCTGCTGGACCGGAGCCGGTTCCCGGATCCGGAGCGTGCCCGGGCGGAGGTCTTCTCGTTCATCGAGGGCTGGTACAACACGCGGCGGCGCCACTCGGCGCTGGGCTACCTGTCCCCGTCGGCCTTCGAGCAGCGGCTCGGGGGCGCCGGTTCACCTTGGCGTTGAGCGCCGTGACCGGTCGGGATCGGAGCGGCGGACAGTTTCGCCTCGCCCCGTCCCGCCGGAAGGCGGTGAGCGGGCCGGGGCGAGGCGAAACAATGTCGGGTTGCCAACAAGGGTCTCGTGCCGGCGGGAAGGTCCCCGCGCGGCTCGTCCCCGTTATCTGCGACGCCGGCCTTCGTTCGCGGGCGCCACTTCCGGGATCAGCGCTGATCCCAAACGAAAAACTGTCCACGAAAACGGGGCAAGCTCA
>JAAXGQ010000167.1:9904-10136 GCA_012271265.1 Vicinamibacteraceae bacterium | reverse complement strand
GGTCGGTCGGCACGGCGGCGCGGTCGGCAGGAGACTGGCTGAGGGGCCGACCGTGCGGCGTAGGCCGGCGAGGACGCCGGCGCTCCATGGGGCGGCGCGGTCGGCAGGAGACTGGCTGAGGGGCCGACCGTGCGGCGTAGGCCGGCGAGGACGCCGGCGCTCCATGGGGCGGCGCGGTCGGCAGGAGACTGGCTGAGGGGCCGACGGTGCGGCGTAGGCCGGCGAGGACGCC
>JAAXGQ010000167.1:0-9809 GCA_012271265.1 Vicinamibacteraceae bacterium | reverse complement strand
GCGAGGACGCCGGCGCTCCAGGTGCGGCGTAGGCCGGCGAGGACGCCGGCGCTCCAGGGGACGGCGCTCCAGGGGACGGCGCTCCAGGGGACGGCGCTCCAGGGGGGCGGCGCTGCATCGGGGCGGCGCTCCGTCACGGGGAACGGGTCGTACGGGTCAGGGCGAGGAGAAGGACGGCGACGAGGCGGATGAGGTCGCTGGGGGCGATCCACTCGTTGGCGGCGTAGAAGGCGCCGGCGCGGCTGCCGAGGCCGACGCAAGGGATGCCGGCGAGGCGGATGGGGAAACGGATGTCGCTGGCGAGGTGGTGGGGGTATTCGCTCGGCTCCCGGCCGGTGATCCGGGCCGTCGCGGCGCGGACCCCGCGGGTGAACGGGGCGTCCCACGGGGTGCGGGCCGGGTTGGCGCGAAGGCCGGAGGGTTCAACCGAGAAGCGGAAGGCGCCGCGGGGGCTGCTCGCGAAGGGGAGGGCCTGGTGAGAGGAGCGGAAGGACGCTGCGGCGCGGCGGAAGGCGGTCACGACATCGGAGACGGTGGTTGCGCCCTGGAAGAGGACGCGGATGCCGGCGGTGGCGTGGAGGGGGATGAGACCCGGAGACTCGCCGGCTTCGAGGCGGCCGAGGCGGACTTCGGCGCCGGCGAGGGGACCGCGGCGGACGTCCTCGATCAGCGCCAGGCCCGCGGCGAGGGCGTCACCGCTGTCTTCGGGGCGGGCGCTCTCCGGCGTGTTCATCTCGCGGGGAGGGCCGCGCCACCCTTCGACCCGGAGATCGAGGTCCACGACGCCCCGGCTCACGTTCTTGAACACCGCGAGGCCGTCGCCCGTCTCGGGAGGATGGACGTAGAGCGCGGCGCGGGCTTCCCCGGCGAGGCGGTGGAACGCCGGGAGCGTGCCGCGGGCGCCGCCGCCCTTGCCGTGGACGGAGAGCAGGACGGGGGCGCGGCCGAGGTGACGGGCGGAAAGCGCCGCGGCAACCGCAGCGGCGGCCAGGCCGCCCTTGTCGTCCGCGGCGCCGAGGCCGTGGAGCCGGAGACCGCGGCGGACGGCGGTGTGCGGCGGGGTGGTCCAGCCGTCTCCGGCCGGCTCGGTGTCGATGTGGGCGAAGAGGACGGTGTCGGCGGTTGGGACTTCGGCGGGCCGCGCGGCGAGGTTGACCGGACGCCCGGCAGCGGGTGGCGGCGGGCTGAACTCGGGGTGGCCGCCGAGCGCTTCAGGGTCGTCCTCGAACCGCTCCACGGCGAAGCCCCGCCGTTCGAGCCAGGTCGCGAGCACCTTCTGCGCCGCAGCGGCGGACCGGCCAGCCGGGCTGGGCTTCGCGATCAGGGCGGCGAGCAGCGCAAGCAACTCCTTTTCGGCGCCTTCGGCGAGGGCGAGGGCGCGGCGGGAATCCAGCACCGGGGCGGAACACATCGAGACAGGCGAACCCGGTCCGATTATGCGGTGACGCGCAGCCCGGCCGTTTTGCGGAATCGTGGGGTCAGCAACCTCTGGACAACATGACGCGGCATTCGAGCGGCGTATCCAGCGCGGCTGAACCAGGCCGCGAAGCGGCCCTTTGCGTTGCGCCCCCGCCTTGTCAGCGACGCACGAGTGCGGCAAGCAGCCCGATGGCCGTCGGATGGAGGCCGATCTCCGGCTCCGACGGTGCGGCGCAGGCCGGCGAGGACGCCGGCGCTCCATGGGGCCGGCACTCCGACAGGGCGGCGCAGGCCGGAGAGGACGCCGGCGCTCCATGGGGCCGGCACTCCGGCGGGGCGGCGCAGGCCGGCGAGGACGCCGGCGCTCCAGGGGGCTGGCGCTCCGATGGGGCGGCCCAGGCCGGCGAGGACGCCGGCGCTCCGTGGGGCTGGCGCTCCGATGGGGCGGCGCGGGCCGGCGAGGACGCCGGCGCTCCATAGGGCTGGCACTCCGATGGGGCGGCGCAGGCCGGCGAGGACGCCGGCGCTCCATGGGGCAGGCGCTCCGATGGGGCGGCGCAGGCCGGAGAGGACGCTGGCGGTCCATGGGGCAGGCGCTCCGATGGGGCGGCGCAGGCCGGCGAGGACGCCGGCGCTCCATGGCGCCGGCGCTCCGATGGGGCGGCCCAGGCCGGCGAGGACGCCGGCGCTCCATGGGGCAGGCGCTCCGGCGGGGCGGCGCAGGCCGGCGAGGACGCCGGCGCTCCATGGGGCAGGCGCTCCGACGGGGCCGGCGCTCCAATGGGGCGCCGCGCCCCCAGCGGGAGCACTGGGCCGCGCCACTCTCGGTGCTCACGCCACCTCGTCCACCGACTGCTAGGCTCGGGGTGTGGGCCGCGCCTCGGATCGGGAGAATCCGTTCCAGCCGGGGGCAGGCGCCCGTCCGCCGCTGCTGGCGGGACGGACGGCGGAACTCGCGCTGGCGGACTCGCGCCTGGATTCGCTAGAACGGGGCCGCCGACCGCCCCGGGGCCTGCTGTTCTTCGGCCCCCGGGGCAACGGGAAGACCTGCCTGCTGCATGAGATTGCGGACAACGCCCGCCGCCGGGGGATGCGGGCGGAGAGCCTTCCCGCAGCCTCCTTCCGGGACCCCGATTCCCTCTGGCATCAGCTGACGGAGCTCGCTGGTCTTGCGGGAACGCGGCTGACGGACGCCCAGGCGGCAGGCTTCGGAGTCTCGGCGGAACCCCGGGTCGCAACCAGAAACGTATCGAAGCTGCTGACCGGCTGGATCAGGCGGAAGTCGTCGCGGCTGGTGATCCTGCTGGACGAAGCACACGCGGTCGAGCCGGCGGCAGGCCGGATCTTCTTCGATGCCGTCCAGGCGGCCACGCGGGACGACGCGCCCTTTCTGTTGCTCGCTGCCGGAACGCCCGACGCTCCGCGGCGCATCCGGAAGGCGGGAACCTTGACGGAGCGGATGTTCGAACGGGCGCCGGTGGGGCGCTTGGCGCGGGCCGAGACGATGCGGGCGCTGTCGGAGCCGGCGCGGGTTTCCGGCTTGCCGCTCCGGGAGGATGCGGCCGCGCTGCTTGCGGCCGCGTCGCAGGACTATCCCTACTTCGTCCAGCTGCTGGGTGACGCCGCCTGGAGCGCCGCCGATGCCGACGGCCTCTCAGAAATCAGTGGTTCGGCGGCGCGGCTCAGTCTGGAAGCAGTCGGCCCACAGATCGAGCGCTTCTACGCCGAAAGGCTCGACGAGGCCCGGGGTCGCAGGATCGAGGGCGTGCTCGCCCCGCTGGCGGCGCTGGTGCGGGAGCGGGGCGGGTTTCTCGGAGAGCTGGAGCTGCGGCCGGCGCTCGCACGGCTCGCCGCGCCGCATGGGCTTCCCGGTGACGAGACCTGGCTGCTGGAGAACCTTTCCGACCTCGGCGTTCTCTGGCGGGGCGGGCCCGGGAGGTGGGAACTCGGCATCCCGAGCTTCGGCGACTACCTCCTCGCACTGCCGGGCGCCGTCCCCGGTTCCCGCTGACGCTCAGCGGACGATCTCCTCGACCAGAGCCGGATCGACCCGGTCGGCAGCGTCGCGCCAGACGGCGCGGGCGCGTGCGAGGAGTTCGCCGCGGTCGGGTCGGCTGAAACGGACGCCCTCGGCTTCGAGGCGGGCGAGAGCGGCTTCGTCCTGCCGCTGGTACTCCTCGCGCTCGAAAGCGATCGCAGCGGCTGCGGCGCGGTGGACCGCCCGCTGGTCGGGGGGAGTGAGGGAGTCGTAGAAGCGGCGGCTCATCACCAGCGGCGAGACGAGGTACATCCAGCCGATCTCCGACCAGTAGGGGGCCACCTCGTGGAAACGCTTCGCGTAGTAGTTGGAGGGGGCGGCCTCGGCGCCGTCGATGACTCCCTGTTCGAGCGCGGTGTAGACCTCGCCATAGGCCATCGGGAGGGGGCTGGCGCCGAAGGCCTCGAAGGCGCGGAGGTGGAGCGGGTTCTCCATGGTGCGGATCTTGAGCCCGGCGAGGTCGGCGATGCCTTCGACGGGGCGGTCCCGGGTCATCAGGTGGCGGAGGCCGGCCTCGAAGTAGCCCAGGAGAACCAAACCCCGGTCGGCCACGGGCTGCGCGAAGCGGCGGCCGATGGGGCCGTCGAGCACCGCGTACATGTGGCGGCGGTCGCGGAAGAGGTAGGGCAGGTCGAAGACCAGCATTTCCGGGACGAAGGTGGCGAGGGGGGCGTTCGAGGGGGCGGTGAGCTCGACGGCGCCGAGGATGGCGAGTTCGAGGACGTCGCGTTCGTTGCCGAGAGCGTTGTTAGGGTAGACCTCGACCCGGATCCTTCCGCCGGTGGCGCCGGCGAGCTCCTCGCCGAAGCGTTCAAGCCCTCGCACCATCGGCTCGTTCGCGGCGGAGCTGGAGCTGGCGCGGATGGTCAGGGGGCGGGGGCCGTCGGGCGCGCAGCCGGCGGCGGGGAGGAGGACGGCGGCGGCGAGGGCGGGGCCGGCTCTCATGTGATGCCGAGAAGGCGCGGCAGGGTGAGTACCGCCGCGGGAAACAGGGTGATCAGGAGGAGGACGACCACCATGGCGAGGACCGGGCGGACTGTCCAGCCGGCGACCTCGCCGATGCTCTTCTTCGCGATGGTGCAGGCGACGAAGAGGGTCGCGCCGTAAGGCGGGGTCACCATCCCGATACAGAAGTTCACCGAGGCAAGCACGCCGAAGTGGACCGGATCCACCCCCAGGGTCAGCGCCAGCGGGAACAGGATCGGCATGATCACGATGATGGCGGAGATGGACTCCATGAACATCCCGATCACGATGAGGATCAGGTTGGCGACGAGCAGGAACGCGATCGGACTGCCGGTGAGAGCCTCGATCTGCCCGCCGAGCTGGTCGGGGACCCGACCCACGGCGATCAGCCAGGCGAACAGGAAGGCGCTGGTGGCGACGAAGAGGACGACCGCGGAGCGGAGCGCGGCGCGGGCGAGGAGGGGACGGAGGTCGCGTAGGCGGAGCTCGCGGTAGACGAAGAATCCGACGAAGAGCCCGTAGGCGACGGCCACGCCGGCGGCTTCGGTCGCGGTGAAGATGCCCCCGAGGATCCCGCCGAGGACGACCACCGGCATGCCCAGGGCGGGGATGGCTTCGACCATCGCGCGGAGGAGGGTCGCGGGTGGGTTTGGCCCGGCGGGGGCTTCGGCGGGGGCAGACGCGGCCTCGTGGATGCGGGCGGCGCCCCGGCTGACGGCGATCAGGGCGGCGGCGATGAGGGCGCCGGGGACGATGCCGCCGATGAAGAGCGCGGAGATCGAGGTTCCGGTCACGTAGCCCATCACGATCATGATGATGCTGGGCGGGATGATCGGGCCCAGCGCGCCGCCGGCGGCCTGGAGGGCGGCGGCGAAGCCGGCGGGGTATCCGCGCTGCCGCATCGCCGGGATCATCATCGTCCCCACCGCGGCGGTGCTGGCGCTGGAGCTGCCGGAGATGCTGGCGAAGAACATCGAGGCGACGACCGAGACGATCGGGAGCCCGCCCCGGAGGCGGCTCACGATGGCGACGGCGCGGCGGGAGATGCCGCAGGCGTTCATCAGCTCGCCGGCGAAGATGAAAAGCGGCACCGCCATGAGCGGCCAGGAGTTCAGGGCGGCGAAGGCGCGCTGGGGGATGACCGCGAAGGGGATCCGGCCATCCACGATCAGGGCCGCCATCCCGCTGAGGCCGATGGCGAAGGCCACCGGAGCGCCGAGCGCCAGGAGGAGGGCGAGCGCGACGAGGAGCGCTGCGATCACGGGGGGGCCTCGGGGGGTGGGTCGGTGTCGGGCCGGGCGGGGTCGGCGTGGGCGGGGTCGGCCCCGGCGGCGATGAGCCGGGCGGCGGCGACGGCCACAAGGAGGCCGCTGAGCGGGAGCGCGAGGTAGGGCCAGACCATCGAGATCCCGAGGGCCGGGGAGGTCTGGAGGGCGGCGATGCGGAGCAGGAGCACCGCCTGGACGGCGAAAACCAGGCCGAAGAGGCCGACAAGGACGTGGATGGTGGCGCGGAGAGCGGATCTCAGGCGTCTGGGGAGGCGCGGCGTCAGCAGGTCCACGGCGAGATGCATGCCTCGGCGAAGGCAGACCGGGGCGGCCAGCAGCACCAGCCACACCTGGAGGTAGCGGGCGAACTCCTCCGTCCAGCTCGGGGGCCGGCCGAACAGATACCGCGCCGCGACCTGGTAGATGACCAGCAGCGCCATCAGCCCCAGAGCCAGCGCCGCAGCGTTCTCCAGGAGGCGCCAGATCCAGTGCCGGGCGCGCGCCATCTTCAGGAACCGCCCGGCAGTGTACGGGCCCGTCGGCGGCTCCGGGAGAGTCGAGGGCGGACGGACGGCGTCAGCCGCGGCCGCGCGAACGGACCTGGCGGGGCACGCCGGTCGTCGCGAGCCGCCATCGGATCAGTTCGATGGGCAGTCTCGTGCCGACCGCGCCGCCCCCATGGAGCGCCGGCGTCCTCGCCGGCCCGCGTTGAACGGTGTGGGAGGCCGGGCGGGGTTTTAGCCGCCGCTGACGGGGGGGAGGAAGGCCAGTTCGTCGCCGGGGTCGAGGGGGGTGGCTTTCTTCGTGAAGCGGTGGTTGACGGCGGTGCTGATGGTGGAGGCGAGGGGGGCGAGGGCCGGGTGGTCGGTCTCGAGGCGCTTCCAGATGTCCTCCGCGGTCAGGCCGGGACGGTGCGGGACCTCGAGGCGTCCGGTCCCGGCGGCTTCGCGGGCGGCCGCGAACAACAGGACCCGGACCGGGCGCCCGGCATTCATTCGCTGACCGGGGCGCCGGGCCCCTCCACCCACACGTCGCCCCCGACGAAGAACTCCCGCTTCCAGATCGGGACGATCCGCTTGATCTCGTCCATCACGTGCTGCGCCGCCTGGAACGCCGCGCCGCGATGGGGGGCGGCCGTGGCCACGAGGACGCTCGCCTCACCGATCTCCACCCGGCCGAGCCGGTGGTGGACGCGGAGACGCTTCACGCCGAACTCTCGTTGGACTTCGGCGGCGACCTGTCGCAGAACCGGTACGGCCATGGCTTCGTACGCCTCGTACTCGAGCCACCGGACCCTGCGGCCCCTGTTCTCGTCCCGAACCACCCCGGCGAATACGACCACCGCTCCGTCCCGGTCCGTGGCGAGGCCGGCGCGCACCGCCGTCTCGTCGAGAGGATCGGTGGTGATCCGGAAGCGGGACATCAGGCGGGGAGCCGGCCGCCCCAGGGATCCGGGGGGAGGTGGGCCAATGGACCGTGGCCGGCGCCGAGCGGCAGGGCGCGCGTCATGGCCAGGCCCACGTAAGCGCCGGCGCCGTGGGCCGCGGTCGCGAGGGGTTGGCCGGCGGCGAGGCGGGCGGCGATCGCCGCCGAGAGCGTGCAGCCGGCGCCGTGGGTCGCGCGGGTGTGGATCCGGGAACGGCGGAACTCGTGCACTTCCCCGTCGGTGAAGAGCAGGTCCACGATCCGGTCCCCCGGGAGATGCCCTCCCTTCACCAGCACCGCGCGGGGGCCCAGGTCGAGGAGCGCGGCGCCGGCGCCGCGCATCTCGGCTTCGCTGTCCACCGGGCAGCCGGTGAGGTCGGCCGCTTCGGGGAGATTCGGGGTCAGGAGCGCGGCGCGGGGAAGGAGGTGGTTCTTGAGCGCGGTGACGGCCTCCGGCCGGAGGAGGCGGACGCCGCTCTTCGCGACCATGACCGGGTCCACCACGACCGGGAGGTCCGGGGCCTGGTCGAGAGCGTCCACGACGGCTTCGATGATCGGCGCGGAGGAGAGCATGCCGGTCTTGGCCGCCCGGACCGGGAAGTCGGAGAGCACCGCGCCGATCTGCGCCGCCACCAGGTGGGGTTCGATCTCCTGGACGCCAGTCACGCCGACGGTGTTCTGCGCGGTGATCGCGGCGATTGCGGCGACGCCGTACACGCCGTGTGCGGCGAAGGTCTTGAGGTCCGCCTGGATGCCGGCGCCGCCGCCGGAGTCCGACCCGGCGATGGTGAGCGCCGCCGGGGGGATGGTGGGGGAGGTCAGGAAGCGGTGGTGCGGAACGAGAGGACGGCCGCCGCGTCCTCGCCCCAGAACGCGGCCTCGGGATCCGGGTCGAGGCGTTGTCCGTGCTCGTCCTCGATCTCGCGATAGAGGACGAGGCTCACGTCGCGGTCGGGGTCGAGGTCGGCGTTCGGAATCACCAGCAACGTCCGGTTCCCCTCGTCGTAAACGACTTCGAGGTCGGGGAACGGGTTGTCGTCGGGGTCGTCGGCGTAGAGCAGATCCACCGAGGCGTGGAACGAGTGCGCGACCATCCGGTTCGAGAACTGCACCCGGAAGGTGCTGTCGAGGGCGATCTCCCGCTCGCCGTCGAGGGGCAGCGAGAACACGATGCGCAGGGGGCCGAACTCCGCTTCGCGGGCCTCCCGCTCGGCGACCCGGATGTCCACCGGTTCGAGGGTGTCGTCGTCGGGGGGATCGGCGAGCTCGATGCGCTCGGCGCGGAGGTACACCTTGCCGTCGGTCGTCCAGGGGCGGCCGTAGACGCGGAGCCACTTGCCGGTGTCGCGGCGGCGCTGCGGGTCGAGGCGGAAGCCCTCGCCGGCGGGACGCATCCCGGTCACCCAGATTGCCGTCTCGGCGGTCTTGATGACGAAGTCGCGCGGGGTCCGCTTGTCGCGGATCGAGAGGTCGCCGAAGAGGTTGTTGCCCCGGAACTTGCCCACGACCTCGACCCGGCGGCTGAGCCAGGGGTCGGGCTCGGAGGCGAGGTCATCGAGGCCGACGAAGGGGACGCTGCCCCGCTCCACCTCGACGGCGCTGCCGGCGGCCATCTCGGCGGCGGCTTCGCGCTCGCGCTCTGCCGAAAGATCCTCGGTGTCGCCGATCGGCGTGATCGCGACGATCGCGAGGAAGCCCTGGGTGCGGGTGTCGAGGCTGTCGTTGATCCAGGAGGGGTCGAAGGGGTAGTTGCGGAGGATGGGGTGCGACCGCAGCATGTAGGAATCGAGCATCCGGGTGGAGAAGAACCAGCCCTCGACCTCGACGTTGGACGCGCCCAGGAACGCCATGTTGGCGCCGCTCATGTAGGACTCGGCCATGAGGATCTCGCGGCCGAACTCGTCGGGGTCCTCCAGCACCTGGACGCGGTGATCGGTGCTGAATCCGAAGCCGAGCCGGCCCCGGACGAGGACCGCCGTCTCGTGGTAGCGCCCCGGGAGGCGGCTGAGGTCGGCCACCGTCACCGCTTCGGGCTGGTCGGGGAAGTACCCGTACTGTCCGGCGGCCGGCGCCACCGTGGCCAGGACCGCCACCACGATGCCCAGCCCCGCGCCGCCCGCGCGCCGCACGCCTCTGCCCAAGTCCAAACCGGCCACCTCCCGCATCCTAGCAGCCCCCCACCCCCTTGCGGGGGGAGACCCATGTCGTCCCCCGTCCTCCGTCGAGCCCCATGAAGCGCCGGCGTCCTCGCCGGCCGGTGGCGCACCATGGAGCGCCGGCGTCCTCGCCGGCCTGTAGCGCACCATGGAGCGCCGGCGTCCTCGCCGGCCTGCGGCGCACCTTCGGTCCCCAGGCAGTCTCGTGCCGACCGCGCCGCCCCGTGCCGACGGACCGTGGGCCGGGAGATCCACGGACCATGGCCGCCTACGGCGGTGGCCGGTGAGGACACCGGCGCTCCCGGTGTGGTGGCCGGTGAGGACACCGGCGCTCCTATAACTTCCTCAGGGGCGCCGACGGGCGTTCAACAACGCTTTCGGGGCGTCGACGGGCGCCCGAACCAACGCGTGGGCCAATCCGCCGGAAGCACCACGGCGCTCATGTGCCTCCGGAGAGCAATCCGGGGAAGCACCTTGCCTGGACCGGTGCCCCGACGGAAAGGCCGCGACTGACGTCCGGTAAAGGAGTCAGCGACA
>JAAXGQ010000166.1:991-1860 GCA_012271265.1 Vicinamibacteraceae bacterium | reverse complement strand
AGCTGCCCGCCGGTGCCCGAGACCATGTCGGTCACCGTGTCGAGCGGGCCCGAGAAGGTGGTGTCGCTGGATGCCAGCGCGGCGTCGATGCCGAGCAGCATCAGCGCCAGCGCGAGGACCGCCCAGACCGCGATGCGCAGCCAGCGGCTCTTGCCGGTTTCGTTGCCGGAGGCCATCACCGCGTCCTCCGGCCGTCGTCGTCACCGCCGTCATCGTCCTCGAGGTCGTCCAGGCAGACGCGGTGCGCCGCGGCCCACTTCCTGAGATCCCTCAGGAGATAGAGAATGCGGTTGCCGAAGCGGTGATAGGACGGCCCGAGATCGTCCTTGCGCAGACGGTCCAGCGTGCGTGGGCTCAGGCCCAGGATGTTTGCCGCCTTGCGCGTGCTCAGAAAGTGCGTGTCGTCATTCATGCCGGTCTCTCCCTTGTCTTCGTTGTTGTCTTCGCCCCGCTCCGCCGGTGTCTGGGCGCCGTTCAGGAAGGGCGCGCCCGCGATCGCCTCGCGCATCGCCGCCGCCGCGGTCTCGTCCGCGTGCTTCCACATCCAGGCGCGCACCTTCTCCACCGTCGTCAGGTGGAAGGAGGCGCCCTTGCGCAGCCGCGCCACGAAGGAGCCGTCGCTCGCCCCCTGCTCGCCGAGCAGGTAGGGCTTGGCGCCGCCCGCCTCGAGGAACGCCTCCACCTCCGCCCGGAAGGCCGGGCCGATGGGCGGGAGCCCCATCTCCACGAGCACCTTGTCGGCGGTCTTCAGGCTCAGCCGCCGCCCGCGCTCGAGCGAGGCGACGAAGCCGGGATCGTTGAGCGCGATCCGTCCGAAGCGCCGCCCGCTGATGCGGTGGCGGGCGAGGTGGACGCCGACGGCGTCCTTG
>JAAXGQ010000166.1:0-911 GCA_012271265.1 Vicinamibacteraceae bacterium | reverse complement strand
TCCGGTCGTTGAGATTTGTCATGGAGGGGAACGTAAGTGGAACGAGCGATGTTGACAACAGGCTTGGTTTGTAGATATCCTGCACTTCGCGGCATAGATGTCAGGACATGCGATGGAACGCGATCAGGCACGCAAGAATCTCAAGGACCTGCTGTGGAAGCGCGGCGTCTCGCTCGCCGAGGCCTCGCTCGCCATCGGCAGGAACAAGACCTATCTCCAGCAGTATCTCGCCCGCGGCATGCCCCGCGTGCTCTCCCACCAGGACAGCGCCTCGCTCGGCGAGCTGCTCGAATGCGACCCCGATCTGCTGCGTCACGAGGAGATCCCGGCGCCCAAGCCGTGGAAACGCCGCAAGCGCAAGCGGCCCGCCGGCCTTCCCGGCGCGGCGACGGTGCCCGAGATGGCGGTCGAGGCCGCCGCCGGGCCGGGGGCGATCGCCGAGGAGTTCGCCGAGGTGAAGGCGCAGTGGCAGATCCCCGAGGGCATGATCCGCCACGAGGGCCACGCCCGCCCGGAGGACCTGCGCATCCTCATGGTGCGGGGCGATTCCATGGAGCCCGAGATGCGCGAGGGCGACCGGCTGATGGTCGACACCGCGCGCCGCCGCCCCGACGAGGGCGAGGTGTTCGTGCTTTGGGACGGCAACGGGCTCGTCGTCAAGCGCGTCGAGCCGGCCCGCGGCGACGGCCCGCCCCGGCTCCGCCTGCACTCGGCCAACCCCGCCTACACGCCCTATGAGTGCCTCGCCGAGGAGGTCAATGTCGTCGGCAAGGTGGTCTGGGCGCTCAAGCGCTTGTGAGGCGGCGACGCGCCGGACGGCTGCAACGATGAAGGGGAGATCCGCGATGCAACGAGACCCGGTACGGGAAAGGATCGGGACGCTGCTCTGGCAGCGCGGCCTCACGATGAGG
>JAAXGQ010000165.1 GCA_012271265.1 Vicinamibacteraceae bacterium | reverse complement strand
ACAAGAACACGATCCCCTTCGATCCGGAGAAGCCGATGATTGCCAGCGGCGTGCGGCTCGGGACGGCGGCGCTTACCACGCGGGGGATGGGAACCGCCGAGATGGTGCGGGTGGCCGAACTCATCGACCGGGCGCTTCGGGGCGCGGGCGACGAGACCGCGCTGGCCCGGCTCGCGGAAGCCGCCGAGGAGCTCGCGGCAGCGTTTCCCCTGTACCGCGCCGCCTGATCCGCCGGCGTCGGGCGCGTCTTCCGTGATGGCGAGCCCTCCCTCGTCCGGCTCCCGCCTCGGCGCCGCGAAGCTCCTGGGGCCGGAGGGTCCGCTCGCCCGCCACCTGCCGGTCTTCGAATTTCGGGAAGGCCAGGTCGAGATGGCCGACCTGGTCGAGAGGACGTTGCAGCGCGGAGGCAACCTGATGGTGGAGGCCGGCACCGGTGTCGGGAAGTCCTTCGCCTATCTGGTGCCGGCGCTGCGCCTCGGACGGAAGGTGGTCATCTCCACGGCGACCAAGGCGCTTCAGGACCAGCTCTACGAGAACGACCTGCCGGCCCTGCAGCGGATTCTCGGCACCGATGTTCCGGTTGCGCGGCTCAAGGGGCGGGCCAACTACCTGTGCAAGCTGGAGTGGAGCCGGTTCCGGGACGAAGGGTCGGGACCCGACGCGGGACGGCTCGCGCGTTGGGCCCGGACGACCCGGAACGGCGACCGGGACAGCATGCCCGGAGTACGGCGTCTCGGCGCCTTCTGGGGACGGATCGCCGCGAGTTCCGACAACTGTGTCGGCAGCCGCTGCGACTTCTACGACGAATGCCACCTGATGCGGCTGCGGAGAAAGGCGCACGCCAGCCGGATCGTGGTCGTGAATCACCACCTCCTGGTCGCGGACCTGATCACGCGCGAAGGCGACTTCGGCCAGGTCCTTCCCGACTACGACCACGTGGTCGTGGACGAAGCGCACCGGCTCGAAGGGGCGGCCACACACGCCTATTCCACGACTCTGACCTCGGCGGCGGCCGACCGGCTCATTCGGGAGGCGGACCGGTTCTTCTCCCGGCACGGGCCCACTCTCGCCAACCCGGCGGGCGAGACGAAGCTTCTCCGCTTCTACCGCGACTGCTTCGCCGCGCTCGAACCGAGGGGCGTGGCGCGGGAACGGAAACTCGAGTCGGGCCTTCCGGTCGAGGCCCAGGAAGCGGCGCTGGCAGCCGTGGACCAGCTCACGGCTCTCAGGGACCGGGTCTCCGAAGCAGGGCACGCGGCCAGGAGGCGCGCGGCGCCTGGCCGAGACGCGAGTCACCATCCGGAGGTGGAAGCCGACCGTCTGCTGCATCGGTTGGCTACGCTGCTGGCCGGGCTCCGGACCCTGCTCGAATTCCGCGCCGATCACGTGCACTGGAGCACGTGGGGACGGACCGACGCGTCCCGAGGCCAGAGAAGGGCCAGCCTCTGGGCCGGGAACGGGGGGGCGGCAAAGGTCCCCGCAACCTGGGGGCGGGAAGGAGCCCGGCAGGGACCGCTCTTCGTGACGGCCGCGCCGATCGATCCCGCGGAAAGGCTGCGGCCCGCCCTCTTCGACGCCCGGAAGGCATGCGTTCTGACCTCGGCGACCCTCGCGGTGAATGGCTCCTTTGATTTCACCGTCCGGGAGCTCGGCGTTCCCGAGCAGGTGTCACAAATCGTTGCCTCGCCGTTCGTCTACCCGGAGCAGGCGGGGCTCTTCATCCCGGAACGCCTGGCTCACCCCAATGCCCCGGGGTTCCCCAAGGCCGCTGCCGCCGTCGTTTCCCGGTTGATCCGGGCGAGCCGAGGGCGGGCGCTGGTGCTGTTTTCGAGCTGGAACAACCTGAACCGCATCGGACAGCTCGTGGAGCGCCGGTGCCCTTTTCCGGTCCTGAAGCAGGGAACCGGCGGCCCCGCCAACCTCCTCCGCGAGTTCCGCTCCACGCCGCATGCGGTTCTCCTGGGCACCCGCACGTTCTGGGAGGGCGTCGATGTCCCGGGGAGCGCCCTCAGCCTGGTCGTGATCGACAAGATCCCGTTTCCGGTGCCCACCGAGCCGATCCACGCGGCGCGGAGCCGCCGGGCGACGGACGAGACCGGCAGCGGGTTCCGCGATTACTCTCTCCCGCAGGCAGCCCTTACCCTGAAACAGGGGCTCGGACGGCTGATTCGCTCCCGCGAGGATCAGGGTCTCGCCGCCGTCCTGGACTCCCGACTGGCGCAGAAGTCGTACGGCGCCCGGATCGTCCGCACCCTGCCCGATTTCCGGCTGATCACCCGCCTCGGAGAAGCGACCCGCCTTCTGGAACAGTTGCCGTGAATCTCCCACCGACTCTCGCGGAACGGATCGCCGCCGTTCAGGACCGCATCGGCGAGGCCTGCCGCCGCGCCGGGCGCAACCGCGAGGACGTGCTTCTGGTCGCCGTGTCCAAGACGCGCCCGGCCGCAGACATCGAGGCCGCCGCCCGGTTGGGCCTTACCGACTTCGGCGAGAACCGGGTCCAGNNTCGGCCACCTCCAGTCGAACAAGGCGCGGAGAGCCGTCGGGCTCTTCCCGCTCATCCAATCCGTCGACAGCCTGAAGATCGGACGGCGCCTCGCGCGCATGGTGGCGGCCGGGGTGACGCCGCCCGGTGGCGGACCCCTCAGCATCCTGGCGCAGGTGGACCTCGCGGGGGAAGCCACGAAGACAGGGATCCCCGAAGCGGGGCTGGAACCCGCTCTTCGTGAACTGGGCGAACTCCCGGGGCTCCAGCTCGCCGGCCTCATGGTGATTCCGCCGTTCCTCCCGGATCCGGAACAGGTGCGTCCCTACTTCGCGCGGCTTCGGGAGCTCGGAGAACGGCATCAGGAGGGCGGCCTCCTGCCGGACCGCCCCGAGCTCTCGATGGGGATGAGCCA
>JAAXGQ010000164.1:2192-4941 GCA_012271265.1 Vicinamibacteraceae bacterium | reverse complement strand
CTGCACCTGGGACCGGGTCCGGGGGTGACGCTGGGGCTGTCGCCGCTGGCGGTGTCGGGGTACGTGCCGGCGCCGGCGGGCGGGGCGGAGGTGGTGACGGCGTGGCTGCCGCCGGGGATGCGGCCGGGGACGTACCTGCTGGCGCTGACGCGGGCGAGCGACGCGGAGGTGGCGCTGTTCCACCTGACGGTGGGGGCGGTGGGCCCGGCGGGGGTGCCCGGTCCGCCGGGGCTGCCCGGTCCGGCGGGGGCCCCGGGGCCGGCCGGTCCGGCGGGTCCGGGGGGCGTCGCGGCGGGCGCGACGGGCGCGACGGTGGGGCAGCGGAACACGGCGTACGGGTCGCGCGTGCTGGGGTCGGTGTCGGGGAGCCGGAACAGCGGGTTCGGGTACGAGGCGCTGCGGGCGGCGACCTCCGGGGACCGGAACACGGCGCTGGGGTACCGGGCGCTGACGGCGCTGGTGAGCGGGGAGCGGAACGTGGCGGTGGGGCTGCGGGCGCTGAGCGGGATCGTGTCGTCGGTGCGGAACACGGCGGTGGGGGCGCAGGCGCTGCAGCGGCTGTCGTCGGGGGACCGGAACACGGTGGTGGGGTACCGGGCGCTGCGGGAGCTGACGACGGGGTCGGACAACGTGGCGCTGGGGCACGAGGCGGGGCTGGCGAACACGACGGGGAGCAACAACATCTACGTCGGCCACGGGGGCGAGGCGGGCGAGTCGGACCGGGTGCGGGTCGGGACGACGCAGGCCGAGACGCACCTCGCGGGGACGGTGCACGCCGAGGCGTTCGTGGGGGACGGCTCCGGGCTGACCGGCCTGCCGGCTTCCACCGCGGGGCCGCCGGGCCCGCCGGGGCTGCCCGGTCCCCCCGGCGTCCCGGGGCCGCCGGGCCCGGCGGGGCCCGCGGGACCGGCCGGCGGTGGGGCCATCGTCGAGGTCGTCGGCGCCACGGCCGGCGACCGCGCCGCGCCGCCCGTGGCGCCGGACACCTGGGCGTCGACCGGGCTGCGGGCGGCGATCACGGTGGCCGCCGACAACGACGTGCTGGCGTTCGTGTCGCTGCCGGCGCCGTGCCTCGGCCTGGCCCCGGTCGCCGCCGCCCTGCTCCGCGGGTCGTGCGAGGCGGTGCTGCGCCGGACGGCCGGGGGGACGACCGCCGACGCGGTGCGCCTGTGGGCGAGCGGCGACCCGGCCGGCGAGGGCTGGATGGGCGCGACCTGGCTCGACACGGCCCCCGGCGCCGGCGAGGTCCTCTACGAGGTGTTCGCGCGGACGGGCGAGCTGGCGGCTATCGATGGCAGCGGCGGCCAGATTACGCTGCTCGAAGTCGCCCGCTGACGGGGCTCCCCACCGGGGGAGGAAGACGCCCGTGAGGGGCCGCGGCCGGGCGGCGGCCCGCGCCCTGCTCGCCGTCGCCGTCCTCGCCGCCCTGCTCGCCGGCTGCGCCGCCGGCCGCGCCTTCCGCCAGGGCGGCGCCGCGGCCCGCGACGGCCAGTGGGACGCCGCCGTCGAGTACTACCGCCGCGCCCTGCAGGCCGAGCCCGACCGCGCCGAGTACCGCATCGCCCTCGAGCGCGCGATGCGCGAGGCCGCCCGCCGGCACGCCGCCGAAGGCGCCGCGCGCGAGGCGGCCGGCGAGCGCCCCGCCGCCCTCGCCGCCTACCGCCGCTCCTACGCCCTCGACCCCGCCAACGGGCCTGTCGCCGCCCGCATCGCCGCCCTCCAGCAGGCCCTGCGCGCCGCGGCCGAGGCCGCCCGGCCCCCCGCCCCCATCACCGCGCTGCGCGAGCAGGCGCGACGCGAGACCGGGCCCCCGCTCCTCGACCCCGCCTCCGACGCACCCCTCGACCTCGAGTTCGACGACACCAGCCTCCGAGACGTCCTCGCCTTCCTCGCCGACGCCGCCGGCGTCAACGTCACCTACGACGCCGACTTCGAGGACCGCCCCGCCACCGTCGCCCTCCGCGGCGTCCCCTTCCTCGAGGCCCTCGACCGCATCCTCGCCGCGCACGGCGCCTTCCACGCCGTCCTCTCCCCCTCCACCTTCGTCGTCGCCCCCGACACCCCCACCCACCGCGCCGCCTACGAACCCCAGGTCATCCGCACCTTCTACGTCTCCCACGCCGACGTCGAGGAGCTCGCCACGCTCCTCGCCGCCGTCGTCCGCACCCCCCAGATGGCCGCCCCGCCCCAGGTCGCCCCCCACCCCGCCGCCCACAGCCTCACCGTCCGCGCCTCCGCCCCCCTCATGGCCATCGTCGAGCGCGTCATCGCCGCCAACGACAAGCCCCGCGCCGAGGTCGTCATCGACGTCGAGATCCTCGAGGTCAACCGCGAGCGCGCCCAGCGCTACGGCCTCGACCTCGCCCGGTTCGCCATCACCACCACCTTCTCCCCGGAAGTGCCGCCGGGCTCCGCCGGCGCCGAGGGCGGAGCCGGCGCCGGGGCCTTCAACCTCAACACCGTCTCCCGCGGCGTCAGCCCCGCCGACTTCTACACCGCCGTGCCCTCGGCCGTGGTCCACTTCCTCGAGCAGGACACCCACACCCGCCTCGTCGCCCAGCCCCAGCTCCGCGGCCAGGAGGGCGAGGAGCTCGAGCTCAACCTCGGCCAGGAGATCCCCGTCCCCACCACCGCCTTCACCCCCCTCGCCGTCGGCGGGGCCGCCTTCAACCCGCTCACCTCCTTCCAGTACCGGCCCGTCGGCGTCATCCTCCGCATGACCCCCCGCGTCACCTTCGAGGAGGAGATC
>JAAXGQ010000164.1:298-2099 GCA_012271265.1 Vicinamibacteraceae bacterium | reverse complement strand
ACCCGCAGCGTCGTCACCCGCCTCCGCCTCCGGGACGGCGAGTCCAACCTCCTCGCCGGACTCCTCCAGCAGGAGGACCGCCGGCTCCTCCGCGGACTCCCCGGACTGCTCCGCCTCCCCGTCCTCCGGCACCTCTTCGGCTCCACCGACGCCTCCGTCCAGGAGACCGACATCGTCATGCTCCTCACCCCCCGCATCGTACGCACCCAGGAACTCACCCAGGACGACCTCAGCCCCATCCACATCGGACGACCCGGACGCCTCGGACTCTCCGGGCCCCCGCCACGCCTCGGCGCACCGCCCGCTCCCGACGCGACCGTCGACCCCGACGGCCCCGGCGGCGAGACGCCGGCCGCAGCCGCGCCGGGCCTCGAGCCGCTGCCGGCGGACCCGCCCACGCCGCTCGAGCCCGCCGTCCTCCCCGCACCCGCTCCCACGGGACCTCCCCAGGACGCTCCCCGCATCCGTGACGAGCCCGACCGCGACTGAGGCGACGCCCCACGCCGCCAGAGGGCCTTGGAGCTGCCGGCAGGCCTCGCTCCGGCGGCAACGGAATCGGGCGGGAAACCGTCTATCCCAATAGGGAGGAAGTGATGAGGAAAGGGACATCGATGCTGGGGTGGCTGCTGGCCGTAGCGGCCTGCAGCGGGACAGGAGCAGCCGCGGCCGCGAGCCCGGCGGAACGGGAGCCGGCCGGGAGGACGTCGGTGGTGGCCACCGCGGTCACGGGCGCCGACAGGACGCCTGGCGGACTCTCGAACGGGGGCGCCCCCGACGCCGGTTGCGGGTTCACGCACCGCGGCGACCAGAGTCGGAGCCTCGACCTCGCGGTGTCGGGGCTGCACCGGGAGGATGCACCGGCGGGGCTGGCGTGGATGGCGCCGCCGTTCACCTCGCTCCTCGACGGGTACGAGTACCGCGCCTTCCCCGCAAGCGAGGGTGCGCGCGGCGCGGTGTGGGTCGACACGGGGGGCCTCACCCCGACCGTCGCGCTCGCCGCATCCCGTTCCAGACCCGACCACGCCTTCGAGGTCGTCGCCCGCTACCGCTTCCCGCTCCCGGACGGGCACGTCTACTACTGGTACGGGCCGATAGCAGGCACGGAGCCGACCGCGCCGGGCCGCGCCGGCTGCGGCGCGACCTTTGGGCCTCCGGACACGACGCTCGCCTTCGAGGAAGACGGGGCCCGGTAGCACGAACCGGAAGGCCGGCGTTGTGTCGGGCCACCGGGGCGCCGCCGGTACCGGGTGCCAGAACGGCGAGCATGTAGCATCCAGGTTCCCCGGTGCGGGCCCACCCCGCGGCAACCGCGCGCCTCGGCCGCGGCGCCGGCACCGTCGTCCTCAACCAGGCCGAGGAGACGAGGCCGCCACGGCCCGGGCCCTACTGGTTGCGGCAACCGGAGCCCCTTGGTGAGTCAGGGGATGGCTCGATCCCGAACAGGACTGCTGGCGGCGATCGCGTTGGCCAGCGCTTCGTGCGCGGTGCGGGACGGTCCCGTCCCCCAGCCGGTTCCGGTCGCGCCGACCGCCGATTCGGCGGCGCGACGCCAGCCGGATTCGACAGCAGCGGCTTCACGCACTACGTCTACGCGCAGCACGGTATCGAGCTCCCCCGGGTCGCCGCTCAGCAGTACCGCGTCGGAACCCCCGCCGCCCGGCACGACCTGCGCCCGGGAGACCTCGTATTCTTCGACACGGCCTCGCGCAGCAATCCCTCGCACGTCGGCCTGGTGGTCGGCGACGGCCGGTTCCTCTACGCCTCGGTCGCTCTCGGAGAGGTCCACGCCGACCGCCTCGAC
>JAAXGQ010000164.1:0-234 GCA_012271265.1 Vicinamibacteraceae bacterium | reverse complement strand
CCGGCACATCGACCGAAGCAGTGCGTGGCGGCGGGGCAAGACCGGGGTGTCCCTGCGCAGGCTTCGGTAGCTTGGTCAGCGCGGCCCACGCGAGGTAGCCGCTGGCCGAGCACCCGCGCCGCCCGGCACGCCCGCTCCTTGAGGATCTGCGCGACGCGCGTGACGGCGGGGCCCTCTCGCGCTCCGGACTGCCAGACCGGCGCACCGCCGGTCGCGCGGTCCCGGCCTGTTCGG
>JAAXGQ010000163.1 GCA_012271265.1 Vicinamibacteraceae bacterium | reverse complement strand
CCCCTTCAAGCGGGAGTTCTTCTTTCCGAACGGGGAAGACGTGCAGCAGCGGCTGCTGAACGGCGTGCCCCACCAGGTCCACCTCCTGAACTACCCGATCAACCTGCAGCAGACGAACATCGGCCGCGTGGCCCTGTTCGCCCAGGACCAGTGGACGATCGGTGAGACGCTCACCGTGAACCTGGGCCTGCGCTGGGAGACCACCGAGGGCTGGTACCCGAGGCAGAGTTCCGGCGGCGGACGCTGGTTCCCCGAGGTCTTTCTCGATGAGACCCGCGACCTCATTGGTTTCAACTCCCTCTCCCCGCGCGCCGGTTTCGTGTGGGCGCTCGGGGACGAGGGCCGGACCTCCGTCAAGGCCAGCTACGGCAAGTACTACAAGCCGCTCCTGAACCAGGACACGCTGATCATCCTGCCGCGGTCGGGCGGATACCACCGCTACGAGTGGTTCGACCACAACGGTGACCTGGTCTTCCAGGACGGCGAGCAGGGCGAACTGCTGGTCAACAACATCCAGCCGAACACCTCCAGCGCCGATCCCAACCTGAAGAACGCCTACGTGGACTCCTTCCACGTCGGGGTCGAGCACCAGCTCCAGAACAACCTGGTGGTGTCGGTGTCCGGGATCTTCAAGCGCGAGCAGGACATCATGGAGACGGTGGACGTCGGCCGCCTCGGCGCGGACGGGACCCCCTTCGGCGCCTACAACGCGCTCTCGGTCACCAACCCGATCGACAACTCCCCGATGACCATCTACGCGCTCCGGGAGGAGTTCGTCGGATCCGGACGGGTCCGGTTCCTGACCAACCCGGGGCAGGACGGGCCGCTCTTCCGTGACTACAACGGGGTCGAGTTCGTGGTGCGGCGGCGCTGGCAGGACGGCTGGCAGCTGATGGCGGCGCTGAATGTCTCCGAGGCCGTGGGGAACATCGGCAACAGCTACGGCTCCACCTGGGGCGGGCACGCCATCTACGACAACCCGAACACGCTCATCAACGCGGAAGGACCGCTGGATCTGGACGCGACCTACCAGTTGAAGCTCCAGGCCACCTACACGTTGCCGTTCGACATCGTGGCGAGCGCCTACTACCAGGGGGTGACAGGCTTCCCGCTCAAGCCGCCCGAGAACTTCGCCCCCGACCCGGCGCTCGGCGCCTACACGGTGCGCTTCTTCCGCGACGACGTTCCGGGGATGGTGGTGGAGAGCTACGTGGACGTCGCCGGCGTGCCTCGGGGCACCTACCGCCACGATTTCCGCAACAAGGTGGATCTTCGGATCGAAAAGCAGTTCCCCTTCGGGGACACCATGCGCATCGGGATCATTGCGGACGTCTTCAACCTGACGAACATCAACCGGACCACGGCGATCCAGTCGCTGCGCTACGGCCTGGCGAACCGCTTCCTGGTGCCGGCCCGAATCGAACCGCCGCGCATCCTGCGGATCGGAGTCCGGTTCCAGTTCTAGCAGTCTGTGGATGAGGTGGCGTGAGCACCGAGAGTGGCGAGGCGCGTGGCTGGCAAGGCGCGTGAGGGAGGAATACCTCGTGTATTTCGAGCGAAGCGCAACGCCGAAGGCCGCTCTGCGGCCTGGTTCAGCCGCGATGGATCGCCGCTCGAATGCCGCGTCACTTCGTCTACAGGCTGCTTAGGCCGGAAGGCTCCGGGAGCCTCCCCGCCCCGTCGCCCGTCCCCCCGGTGAACCCGCCCCCGCAGCCGCGCCGCTCGCGCAGGTTCCGTTCCGGGCCCTGGGCGGCGGCCGGGCTGGTTCTGGCCGGAGGCCTCCTGCTCGCCCGCGCGGCCCTGTCTCCGTCGTCTCCGTCCCTCGACCTGGCGGAGGTCCCCGGCTCTTCCGGCGCGGAGCCCGACGCGCGGGTGCGCGCGAAAGTCGAAGCCGCCCGCCACGCCGTCGCCGCGAACCCGGATTCCGGGATGGCCTGGGGGCGGCTCGGTTCCATCCTGCACGCGCACGAGCGGGAAGTGGATGCGGCGTCCGCCTACAAGCGCGCGGCCGGGCTGGATCCCGAGCAGCCGCGCTGGCCCTACCTTCTCGCGCTGGCGGCGAGAACGCCCGATCCGGCGGGTGCCCTCGAGGCCTCGGAGCGCGCCGTGGCTCTCCTCGCGGGGTACGCGCCCGGCCAGCTGCTCCGGGCCGAACTCCTGGAGCAGGCCGGCGAAGCGGAAGCGGCCGGAGAGCACTACCGAATGGCCGCCGCGCTGGACCCGCGCTGCGCCCCGTGCGCGCTCGGGCTCGGCCGCCTCGCCCTGGCTGCCGGAGACCTGGAGACAAGCCGGCGCCACCTGGAACGCGTCGCCGCGCTCCAACCCCGGGCCCAGGCTCCGCACGTCCTGCTGGCGCGGGTGTACCGGGGTCTCGGCGACCCGGACGCGGCGCGGCGCGCCATGCGGCAGGTGGGACGACTCGATGGGCAGGTGCTCCACAACGACCCCTTCATGAATGAGGTCGTGGAAGAGGGGGTTTCGGTGATCGGCTACCACCGGCGGGCGTCCGTCGCCGACTCGCTGGGCAACCAGGTGAAGGCCGAATCGCTCTACCGCGCGCTGCTGGAGGCCCATCCCGATGACGCGAACGGCCACTACAACCTGGGCAATCTGCTGGCGCGGCTGGACCGGGCCGACGAAGCGATCGCCCGCTACCGCCGGACGCTGGAGATCGCCCCGGAAAAGACCGAAGCTCGCTTCAACCTGGGCAACACCCTCCTGAACCAGGGACGGCTCGCCGAAGCCGAGCGGGAGTACCGCCTCGCCCTGGAGACCTGGCCGGACCACAGCGGGACGCTGACCAACCTGGCGATCGTGCTGGCGCGGCAGGACCTCGTGGGCCAAGCCGCGCCCCTCTACCGCCGCGCTGTCGAGGCCGATCCCCAAAACCCCATCGCCCATCATCACCTCGGGCAGATCCTGGCGCGGCAGGGTCGGGTCGTCGAAGCGATCTCCCACTTTCGTGCTTCCCTCGCCGCCAGACCCTGGTCCGGCCCCGTCCACCTCGATCTGGCGCTCGCCCTCGCCCGGCGGGGCGATCGCGAAGCGGCCCGGGAGCAGGTGGACGCCGCCCGCGCCGCGGGGACCGAGCCTCCCCGGGAACTCGTGACGCTTCTCGGCGCCGGGCCCCGGGACGGCGTGCGGGGATGAAGTTCCCGAAGTCCGGCGCGGCGGCCGCAGGGCTCGCCGCGGTCCTCGCCGCCGCCTGGGAGGCGCCCGGCTGCCGCTTCGAAGCGGCCCCCCTGAGGACCCGGCTCCTCATGGACGAAGGTTGGCGGTTCGAGCGCGGCCGGGTCGGGGGCTTCACACCGCTGCCCCAAGGAAACCGGGTGGAACGCTGGCGGGTCCGGGCGAGCGAGCGGGGGGAGGAAGAGGCCGCGACGATGGCCGCCCCCGGGCTCGACGTCTCGGGCTGGCGGGAGGCCGCGGCCGGCGCCGACGGGTTCGAGGGCCGGGAAGGGCTCGCCTGGTTCCGGACCGATCTGGGGGCGCTGCCCCCCGGGCCTACCGGAAGACCACGGATCTACTTCACGTCCGTGGACGACCACGCGACGGTCTATCTGAACGGCCGGAGACTCCTCTACCACGAAGGAGCCGATGCCCCGTTCGAGGTCACGCTGGACTCCGGTTCCGCCTGGAATCCGGGCGGGCCCAACGAACTCGCGGTGCTGGTGCGAAACCTCGGCGGGCGCGGAGGGATCGGAGACGCGGCGGTGTACAACCGGCCGGCGATCTGGCGGGACGACCCGGCGATGCGGAAGGCGGCGGCCGCCGCGGTGGACTTCGACGACAGCGGCTGGGACGAGGTCCGGCTCCCCCACGACTTCGTGGTGGGAGGAGAATTCGACCCGAAGGGCGCCGATCGGCCCGGCGGGAGGCGTCCCGGTTCCAACGAGCTCTGGTACGACCGCGACCACGGCTACAAACCCAAGGGAGTCGGGTGGTACCGGCGCACTTTCGAGCTCCCGGCGGCGGACCGGGGCCGGCGGGTGTGGCTCGAGTTCGACGGCGTCTACCGGAACAGCAGCGTCTGGCTCAACGGCGAATGGCTGGGGCACCACTGGAGCGGTTACACGGGCTTCCACTACGACATCACCGACGCCGCCCGCTTCGGCGGCACGAACGTGGTCACGGTGCGGGCCGATGCGGACTGGGACGAAGGCTGGTGGTACGAGGGTGGAGGCATCTACCGCCACGTCTGGCTCACCAGCGTCGACCCGCTTCACGTGGACCACTGGGGAACCTTCGTCACCACTCCCGAGGTGACCCGCCGACGCGCCGCCGTCCACGTCCGCACGACGGTCGCGAACGACGGGGAGGAGGGCGCCAAAGGAACGCTGACCACCGTCGTGCGCGACGCCGGCGGGAACCAGGTCGCCTCGACGGAAACGGGCCTCGCGGTGCCCGCCGGCGAGACGGTCGAACTCCACCAGGAGCTGACGGTCCCGAACCCGGCCCGCTGGTCGCTGGAGGACCCGGTGCTCTACACGGTGGAGACCATCGTGGCGCGCGGCGGCAACGCGGTGGACCGCACCGAGACGCCGTTCGGGATCCGCACCCTGCGCTTCGACGGGGAGGGGTTCGCGCTGAACGGGGAGCGGGTGAGGATCCAGGGAGTCAACCTCCATCAGGACTTCGCCGGCGTCGGGGTGGCGCTCCCCGACCGGATCCACGAGGCGCGCCTCGAGCAGTTCCTGGAGATGGGAGCGAACGCGATCCGCGCCTCGCACCACCCCCCGTCCCCGGCGCTGCTCGACGCCGCGGACCGGCTGGGAATGCTGGTCCTGGTCGAGAACCGCCACATGGGCGCTTCGGAAGTCGTTCTCTCTACCGTCGCCGCCATGGTGCGGCGCGACCGAAACCATCCGAGCGTCATCGGATGGAGCATGAACAACGAAGGGCTGCGCCAGGGGACCGAGTGGGCCTGGCGGCAGCTCGGGGCGATGCACACCGTGATCAAGCGGCTCGATCCCACCCGTCCGACGACGGGCAACGTCGGCCCGCTCACCGGCGCCGCCTCCCCCGACGAGATCTCCACCGTCCAGGACCTCATCGGCCTCGCCGAGGTCATCGACGTGAGGGGCTTCGATCCAGCGAACTACGACGCCTACCACGCCGCGAATCCGCATCGTCCGATGCTCGCCCTGGAGACCGGCTACGACCTCACCACCCGGGGGGTGGTTCGGGACGACGAGGAGCGGGGCTACCTGAGCTCCTGGGACACCAACGCCGAAGAAACCTGGCGCCGGATCGCGGAGACCGACTACGTCGCCGGCGGATTCGTCTGGAACGGCATGGACTACCGCGGCGAGCCGTTCCCCTTCGACTGGCCGGTCGTCACCGCGCAGTACGGGATCACCGATACCGCCGGCTTTCCCAAGGACATCTACTTCTACTACCGCTCGAGCTGGAGCGCGGAGCCGGTCCTCCATCTGTTCCCCCACTGGAACTGGGCCGGAGCCGTCGAAGCCGGGGGGACGATCCGGGTGGGGGCGTTCACGAACTGTCCGAGTGTCGAGCTATTCGTCAACGGCAGCAGCCAGGGACGCCAGGCCCGGCGGCCCTTCTCCGGTCTCGAGTGGGACGTCGACTGGGAGCCGGGCGCCATCGACGCGAGGTGCTACGAAGGCGAGAGGGTCGTCGCCGAGGTCCGCCGGGAGACGACCGGAGAGCCGGCCGCCGTCGCTCTGGCGCCGGATCGCCCGGTCCTCCGCGCCGACGGGGAAGACGTCGCGCTGGTCCAGGTCTCGATCCGCGACCGGGAGGGACGGATCGTGCCCACCTCCGGGAATCCGGTGCGCTTCGAGGTCGAGGGCCCCGGCGAGATCATCGGGGTCGGCAACGGCGACCCCTCGAGCCACGAGGCGGACCAGGCGGGCCCCGGACGGGACTGGCGGCGCCGCGCGTTCCAGGGCCTCGCGCTGGTGATCCTGCGGGCCGGGACGCAGCCGGGGACGATCTCTCTCACCGCGCGGTCCGAGGGGCTCAAGACGGCGGCTGCCGAGATCGAGTCGGCGCCGGCGGCGATCCGGAAGCGGGTGCCGCCCCCGCCCGCGAGCCCCTTGACGCGGGACGTTCGCGGGAGCGACCTGCGATGACTGGCCGAACGCCGGGAAGGGCTCGTCCAATCCGCCTCCTGCCGGCGGCGCTCCTGGCCGCCGCGTGCGGGGTGGCGGGTGGCGCCGGTGACCATGGAGCCCTCGTCGCTCTCCACGACGAGTTCGTCGCGTTCGATCGTCCGGCGATGGAGAACGGTCTTCCCGATGTGCGCCCGGAGACCATCCAGGCCCAGCAGGCCGCCCTCGACGGCTTTGCCGATCGGCTGGAAGCCATCGACCCCACCGGCTGGCCGGTCTCGCAGCAGGTGGACTACCTCCTGGTGCGTTCCCGGATGAACCGGCTCGACTTCGACCTCCGGGTCCGCCGGCCGTGGGCGCGCGATCCCGGGACCTACGTGGACGCGGTGCAGCGGCTCGCCTTCCAGGAGTTGCCGCTCGACGACGCGGCGCTCGTTACGCTGAGCGGCCAGTTGCGCGGCGTGCCCGCGTTCCTCGCCCTCGCCGAGACCAACCTCACCGACGCCGGGGACGAGCTCGCCATGCTGGCGCTGAGGAACCTGGTGACCGCGGACGGGGTTGGCCACGGCCATCCCTACCGGGAGGTTCCCCCGGCCGGAACGATCGCCTGGTACGACGACCTGGTCGGGCAGCTCGAGACCCACCATCCCGAACTCGCGCCGGCGGCCGAGGAAGCGCAGGCCGCGGTCCAGCGATTCCACGCCTGGCTCACCGAAAACCGGAGCCGGATGGACGCCGCCAGCGGCGTCGGCCGGGAGCACTACGACTGGTATCTCCGGAACGTGGCGCTGATGCCCTTCGACTGGGACGACGTGAATCGGATGGGCGACCGCGAGCTGCACCGGTCCTGGGCCTTCCTCGAACTCGAGCGAAACCGGAACCGGGGTCTTCCGCCTCTGGACCCGGCCCCGAGCGCCGAGGACTACGCCCGACGGATCGCGGAAGCCGATGAGCATGTCCGCCGGTTTCTGGTGGACCGCGACATTCTCACCGTCCCCGCGTACGTCGGGGAGTTCGGCACCAACGTGCCCTGGATCGTCCGCGAGGGCGGCCGGCGGAACTTCTGGGAGGAGATCCAGTACCGCGACCCGAGGCCCGACCATGTCCACGCGGTCATCCCCGGCCACCGCTTCGACGGCCTGCTCCGAAGCCGCGAGGCAGGGCCGAATCGCTCCCCCATCCGGAGCGCCTACCGCGACCGCGGCCGCTCCGAGGGCTGGGCCTTCTACCTGGAGGAGATGATGCTCCAGGCTGGGTTCCTCGAGGAGTTGCCGCGCACCCGCGAGCTGTTCTACATCTTCCAGATCGCCCGCGCGGTGCGGAACCGCGCCGAGGCCCTGATGCACACCGGCGAATTCACCGTCCAGCAGGCGGTGGACTACATGGTCGAAAACACGCCCTTCATGGACGAGGACGTGGCCCGCGTGGACGCCGAGATCTACCTGAAGACACCGGGCTCGGGCATCGCCTACCAGATGGGGAAGCTCCAGGTCGAGGAGCTCCTCATGGACCGCGCGCTCCAGCTCGGCGACGCCTTCGAGCTGAAGGCGTTCCACGACGAGTTCCTCGCCGCCGGCTGGATTCCGATCTCCCTCATCCGCTGGGAGATGACCGGCTACGACAACCAGGTCCGCGACCTGTTCCAGCGCCCCCCCACCGCCGGGCAGTAGCAGACGGCCGCGCCCCCGCCCACGGAGCGCCGCCCCATGGACCGCCGGCCCCATGGAGCGCCGGCCCCATGGAGCGCCGGCGTCCCCGCCGGCCACCGCCGCACCGCCCGCCCCTCAGCCAGTCTCCTCCCACAGCGCCCCCCCATGGAACGCCGGCGTCCTCGCCGGCCCGCGCCGCACCGCCCACCCCTCAGCCAGGCTCCTGCCCACCGCGCCCCCCCATGGAGCGCCGGCGTCCTCGCCGGCCCGCGCCGCACCGCCCGCCCCTCACCCAGCCTCC
>JAAXGQ010000162.1 GCA_012271265.1 Vicinamibacteraceae bacterium | reverse complement strand
TCGCCGGCCCGCGCCGCACCCTCGCTCCCTCAGGCAGTCTCCTGCCGACCGCACCGCCGTGCCGAAGGACCGTGGGCCGGTGAGGACACCGGCGCTCCAGAGCTGGCGCGCCCTGACGTATGGAGCGCCGGCCCCATGGAGCGCCGGCGTCCTCGCCGGCCTGCGCCGCACCGTCGGCCCCTCAGGCAGTCTCCGGTCGGCAGCGGCGCCGTGCCGAAAGACCGTGGGCCGGTGAGGACACCGGCGCTCCAGAACTGGCGCGCCATGACGTATGGAGCGCCGGCCGTATGGAGCGCCGGCGTCCTCGCCGGCCTGCGCCGCACCGTCGGCCCCTCAGGGAGTCTCCTGCCGACCGCGCCGCCGTGCCGAAAGACCGTGGGCCGGTGAGGACACCGGCGCTCCAGACCTGTCACGCCCTGACGCATGGAGCGCCGGCGGTATGGAGCGCCGGCCCCATGGAGCGCCGGCGTCCTCGCCGGCCCGCGCCGCACCCTCGCTCCCTCAGGGAGTCTCCTGCCGACCGCGCCGCCGTGCCGAGGGACCGTGGCCGGTGAGGACACCGGCGCTCCAGAACTGTCGCGCCCTGACGTATGGAGCGTCGGCCCCATGGAGCGCCGGCCGTATGGAGCGCCGGCGTCCTCGCCGGCCTGCGTCGCACCTTCGGAGCTGGAGATCGACGTCCATCCGACGGCGATCGGGCTGCTTGCCGCACTCGTGCGTCGCTGACAAGGCGGAACACGACGCAGAAGGCCGCTTGGCGGCCTGGTCCAGCCGCGATGGATCGCCGCTCGAATGCCGCGTCACTTGGTCCACAGGCTGTTCAGGGTTCGCGGCGGGGGAGGGCGCAGGAGAAGAGGGCCTGCTGGGCCGTCGTCCAGTCGCCGGAGCCGTCGGCGTGCTGGATGAGCATGCGTCCGCGCCGGTACATGTCGAGGTTCAGGGTGAATTCCTTGGCGTTCGACTGCCGCCCGGTGTGGTCCCACGCCGCGGGGATCGAAGGGTCGCGGAAGCGGTACGCCCCGGTCCGGCCGTAGGTGATCCGGTTGGACCAGACATCCATCCCCGGCAGCCAGCCGGTCAGGACTCCATCGGGGCCGAGCGGCAGGACCGTCTCCATCTCCAGGATCCCGGGAATGACCGCCCGCCGGAGCAGGCCGGCGGCGACGCGGCTGGAAGTGATCGTGAGCGGCGTCCGGCGCACCGCGCGATAGCGCTGGGGAGCCCCCGGCGCCAGGCTGCGGAAGATGCCGAGGATCGCGTCCCGCTGCGTTTCGTCGAGCGCCTCGTCGAGATAGAGCGCCACCCAGGTCTCGGGACCGAGGGTGACGAACTGCGCCCCGGCCAGGTCGACGCCGCCGTAGCGGCCGTTCGTCAGTCGCGTGGCGGTCGTGGCGTGGCAGGGTGGATGGGAGGGAGGCCCGTTCGACCGGCAGGGGCAGGGCGTGTCACAGGGGCAGGCGGTGAAGGCGTGGCCGGCGATTTGCCAATTCGGGAAGCGCGGGCCCCGGAGCGCTTCCGGCGGCGGGACGCCCGCTCCCTCGGGGAGGCGCATTCCCTGGCCGCCCGAAGACCGGAGGACGAACCGCACGGTCTCGGCGAAGCGGAGCGCGGTGGGGGCCCCGTCCACGAGCGTCGGCTCGTAGACCCACTGCCGCGCCGCGGCGGCCGCTGCTTCGGCGAGGTCGTCCGGGCCTCGCAGCGGGCGCGCCTCGGCGACGGCGCCCTCGCGATCCAGCGTCAGCTCGAGGATGACCAGCGCCTCTTCGCCGCGCTGCCGGGCGGATTCCGGATACATCGGGGGTTCGAACCGGGTCCGCTCCGGCCGGCGGATGTCGCCCCCGACCGGCAAGACCGCCGATGCGGCTGGAAGCGACTCCGCCGCGGCTTCCGGGAGATGTTCCGCGTCTGCCGAACCGGGCTCCTCCTCCGGCCGTTCGGCGCAGCCGCCGGCAAGCAGCAGCGCCGCGCAGACGCCGCGGGCGGCATAATCCGGGAGACGGCGGGGCCGGGATCGCCCAGGCATTCGGTCGGCGCCGATTGTGTCGCATGTGGACGGGCGCCCTCCGAACCTTCTGGCTCTTGCCCTTCGTATGGGCCTTTCCGACCCTGCCGGCCACTGGGCAGGAGGAGGCGGCGCCGGAGCCGGTTTTCGAAGCGGCGGTGGCGCTGATCGCCGCCGGGGAACGCGACGAAGCGGAACGGCTTCTCAACGACTTCCTGGTGGATCGGCCGTGGGACGTCCCGGCCTTTCACCAGGTGGGGGCGATGTGGCTTCTTGCCGGGGACCCCGAACGCGCGGTTCCGCCGCTCGAGGGGGCGGTGGCGCGGGCGCCGCAGTTCGTGGACAGCCGGCTGGCGCTCGGGCAGGCGCTCGGACAGCTCGGGGAGGTGGAGGCTGCGCTGGAACACCTCGAAGCCGCCGCTGAAAGGGAGCCCTCCCGTCACGAGGCGCCGTACCTCGCCGCTGCCGTGCTCGACCGGGCGGGACGCCTCTCCGAAGCCGTGGACGCGGCCGCGCGAGCGGTCGAACTCGCGCCGCGGGACCCCGGAATGCACCGGTTCCTCGGCCGGCTGCTGTTGCGGATCGAACGCTGGCCGGAAGCGCAGGCGGGCCTCGAACGCGCGCTCGACCTCGGCTACCGGGAGGACCCGGCGATCTTCGCCGACCTCGGCGCGGCGCTCGTCGGTCAGGAGCGTCTGGCGGACGCCCGCGCCGCGTACGAGCGGCACCTCGAATTCGCTCCGGACGACGCCGAGACGCTCCTGCAACTGGGTTATCTCGACTGGCGCGACGAGGACTTCGAAGCGTCCGAGGCGCGCCTCGAACGCGCCATCGCGCTCGACCCCGAACTCCGCCGGGCGCACCACTTTCTGGGGCTGACAGCGTTACGCCGCCAGGAGCTCGACCGGGCGGAAGCCGCGTTCCGGCGAGCCCTCGACGTCGGCGAGGACTTCCCCGAGGCGTGGCTCAATCTCGGGAAGATCGCGCTCCGGCGGGGAGACGCCGAGGAGGCGGCCCGCCGGTTGGAGACCGCGATCCGCTACGCCCCGGACTACGCCGATGCCTACTACCAGCTCTCCTTCGCGCGGCGCCGGCTGGGAGACGACGAGGGAGCCGCGGCGGCGCTCGAACGCTTCGAGGAGCTCAGCCAGGAGGATGACGCCAGACCGGACCCACCGCGCTGATCCGGCCGGGACCGACCGGGTCACCGGACGTGGCCGAGCAGACGTACCATGGCCCTGTTGCACCGAACCGGGAGGAACCATCCGATGCGCGCGAGACGAATCCTCATCACCGCCCTCCTCACTCTTGCAGTGGGAGCGGCGCCGCTGCTGGCTCAGACCACCCATCCGCCGGTCGCCACCTTCTCGATCGTCGCCCACGACCCGGCGACCGGGGAAATGGGGGTTGCCGTCCAGTCGAAGTACTTCTCGGTGGGGCATGTCGTGCCCTGGGGAGAAGCCGACGTCGGGGTGGTCGCCACCCAGGCCAACGTGAACGCCGGCTACGGCCTTCAGGGCCTGGCGCTGCTGCGTCAGGGGCTGAACGCGGAGCAGGTCAAGGAGCGGCTGCTCGCCGAGGACACCTTCCCCGGCAAGGACGGCCGGCAGTTCGCCGTCGTGGACGCCCGGGGCGGGATCGCCGTCTACACCGGCCCGATCGCGAACGAGTGGGCCGGGCACCGGGTCGGCGAGCACTACGCGGCGCAGGGCAACATCCTCACCGGCCCCGAAGTCGTCGAGGCGATGGGGGACGCCTTCGAGGCTGCCGAGGGAGACCTCGCCGAAAGGCTCCAGGCAGCCCTCGTTGCCGGACAGGAGGCCGGAGGCGACAGCCGGGGCCGCCAGTCCGCGGCGATGCTGGTGGTCGGCAGGGGCCGGGGCCGAAACATCAACAATGACGTAGTGGCGCGGCTCCAGGTGGAAGACCACCCGACGCCGATCGTGGAGCTGGGCCGGGTTCTGCACATCAACCTGGCGCTGACGGCGATGTCCCAGAGCCGGGAGCGGATGCGGGCCGGCGACGGCGCGGCGGCGCTGGCCTCGGCCGAGCGCGCGACCCTCCTCTGGCCGGACGCCTCGGACACCTGGCTGAACCTGGGTCTTCTCGCCTACTCGCTGGGAAACCGCGATCGCGCCCTCGAGGCGCTGAAGAGGGGCGCCTCCATGAACGAGATGTTCCGGGGTCAACTGGCGTCCACACTGAGCTGGACCAACCACCCCGGTCTCGACGACGACTTCATGGCGGCGCTCTTCCCGCAGGGATCCTGAGCATCGAGATCCGCTGCCGCCGCCGGCTGCGGCGCGGGCTGGCGCTGGCCGCCATGCTGCTCCCGGGAGTTCTCGGCGCGGCCGGTAGAGCGCCGCCGCCGACCCGCGCCGTGATGGTCGGGCAGGCGCGCGGAGAGGATCCCGCCGCGCTCTTGCGGGCGGGGCAGCGGTGGCTAGCTGCCGGCAACTTCGAAAATGCGGTGCGCGTCTTCCGCCGGCTCACCGAGACGGCGCCCGACGCCCGCGCCTGGTACTACCTGGGGGTGGCGCTGCTCGAGTCGGGAGAATTTGCCGACGCCGCGGCCGCGCTGCGGCGGGCGGCCTCCCTGGGCCCGCCGGGCGGCAATCCGGCGGTCGCCCACTCGCTGGGGACCGCGCTTCTCCGGGGCGGCGATTCCGGGGAGGCGGTCCGGGTGCTGCAGGAAGCCGCAACCCGGCACCCCGGGAACGCGCCCATCCTGCTCCAGTTGGGCTATGCCCACTACACCCGACTCGAGGGAGAGGCGGCGCGGGAGGTCCTGGGCCGGGCGGTGGAGTTGAGCCCGGACGATCCTCTGGCCCGCTTCTACCTGGGCATGGCGGAGGCGGCGCTTGGTGAACTCGAACCCGCCACCCGGTCGTTCCGCGAGGCCGCCCGCCTGGCGCCCGACCTCCTCGACGCCCGCGTCGCGCTTGCCCGGACGCTGTCCCAACGCGGCCTGGAGGACGAGGCGCGCACCGGCTACGCCGCGGTTCTGGCCGCCGAACCCGCCTGGCCGCCGGCGCTCGTGGGGCTCGCGATGCTGGACCTCCAGGCGGGAGACGCCGAGGCCGCGGTCGCCGGGTTCGAGGCGGCGCTCGCGGCGGAGCCGGCGCAACGACAGGCGCTCTACAACCTCGCCGCCGCTCTGGCCCGGCTGGGGCGGCTCGAGGAAGCGGCCGAGGTGCGCGAGAGGTTCCGGGAGGCTGCGTCCAACGCGCCGGAGCCGGGGCGATCGCTCGCGCGCACCGCCTCCCGGCCGCGCCGATGAACCAGATCGCGGTGGCGGCCACATTTTCCGTGATGCTGGCCTCCGCCCCGACCGCTTCCCTCGCCGGAGAGGAGGCGACGCTCCGCTTCACCGACCGCACCGAGGTGGCGGGAATCACCTTCCATCACGAAGACGGGGGCAGCGGCCGGCGCTTCGTGGTGGAGATCGTGGGGGCGGGGGTGCTGGTCCTGGACTACGACCAGGACGGCTGGCCCGACCTGTTCTTCGTGAACGGCCGGAGCCTGCCCGGGGACACGACGCCGGCCACCGTCGGGAATCGGCTCTACCGCAACCGGGGAGACGGCCGCTTTACCGACCGGACGGCGGCCGCCGGACTCCTCGACGGTCCGGACGCGCTCCGCTACGCGATGGGAGGGGCGGCCGGCGATTTCGACAACGACGGCGATCCGGATCTGCTGGTGACGCACTTCGGCGAAGAGCGCCTCTACTGGAACCAGGGCGACGGCACCTTTCGCGAAGCTCCCGGGGCTGCGGGGGCGAGCGACCCGGCGTGGACGACGAGCGCGGCTCTCTTCGACGCGGACGGAGACGGGGATCTCGACGTCTACGCCGCGAACTACCTCGACTATGCGCTGGCGACGCACCGGGACTGCGTCAGCCCCGTGCGCGAACTGCTCGCCTACTGCCACCCCCAGGAGTACCCCGGTGTCGCGGACTCCTGGTTCGAGAACCTGGGCGACCGCCGGTTCCGCGCCGCCCCGGCTCCAGGGTCCGAAGACGGCAAGGGCCTCGGAGTCGTGGTCACCGATCTCCTCGCCGACGGCATCCCGGATGTCCACGTGGCGAACGACACGACGCCCAACTTCCTCTTTCGCCTCGAGCGCGGCCCGGGCCCGGACGGCGCCGCCGTTAGCTTCCACGAAGACGGGCTCGCCTCGGGCGTCGCCTACAACGAGGAAGGACTCCCGGAGGCGGGGATGGGCACCGACTGGGGCGACCTGGATCGGGACGGGCGGATGGATCTCGTTGTCACGAATTTCGACTTCGAGACGAACACTGTCTACCGGAATCTCGGCGGCGGCCTGTTCCTGGACGCGACCGCCTCGTTCGGGGTGGGGGGAGAGAGCCTCACCGAACTCGCTTTCGGGTGCGACCTCGCCGACTTCAACAACGACGGCTGGCCGGATCTCGTCGTCTCGAACGGGCATATCCTCGACAACATCGCCGAGATCCAGTCGAACCTCCGGTTCGCCCAGCCCGGACAGTTCTTCGAGAATCGCCAGGGGACCCTGCGCCGCAACCGCGCGGCCGAGGGGGACTTCGCCCGGCCTCGGGTCGGTCGCGGGCTCGCCACGCTGGACTACGACCGCGACGGCGACCTCGACCTCGCGCTCGCGAACAATCGGGGTCCCGCAGAGCTGCTCGAGAACCACGGGGGCGCGGAGGCCGGCCGCTCGATCGGCCTGCTGCTGATCGGCGGCCCCTCGAACCGGGACGGCGTCGGAGCCTCGATCACCCTGGAAGCTGCGCAGCCGGTCCAGCGCGAGGAGCGGCGTGCGGGGTCGAGCTACCTCGCCCAGCACGACGCCGTGGTGTGGTTCGGCCTCGGCACCCGCGCCGAGAGCGGTCCGGTGGGGATCCGGTGGCCGTCCGGGCGGATGGAGAGCCTTCCCTCGCTGCCTGCGGGGTGGATCCACAGCATCAGGGAAGGGCAGGGGGTGGTGGGCCGTCAGCGGGCGGTCGCCGGGGGGAGCCCGCCATGAGAAGCGCCCTGGTGGGCTGGGTGGCTGCCGTTCTGGCCGGGGCCGGAGCAGGGGCCGCGGCCGGCGCCTCGGAGCCGGCGATCCGGTTCACCGAGGTTGCCGAGCGCGCCGGTATCCGTTTCATCAACATGTACGGCGGGGTCCGCAGCAAGGACCTGATCCTGGAGACCACCGGCACCGGCGCCGCGCTCTTCGACTACGACGCGGATGGGGACCTCGATCTCTTCCTCGCCAACGGATCCCGCCTCGGCTACGGCGATGCCCAGAGTCTCTCCAGCGCGCTCTTCCGGAACGACGGCGCCGGCTCCTTCACCGAGGTGACCGGTCCCGCCGGGCTGGAGTCCTACGGATGGGCGCAGGGCGTCGCCGTCACCGACCATGAGAACGATGGGGACCTCGACCTGCTGGTCACCCGCTACGGACCCAACCTGTTCTTCCGGAACCGTGGCGACGGGACCTTCGAGGAGGTTGCCGCCGAGGTGGGACTCGACGATCCGCAGTGGGGCGCCGGCGCGGCGTTCGGGGATCTCGACCGCGACGGGGCGGCGGACCTCGTGGTCGTGCATTACGTGGATCTCGACCCGGAGACGACCCCCGGTCCGGGGGCGGCGCCGAACTGCTTCTTCCTCGGAATCCCGGTGATGTGCGGGCCCAAAGGGCTCCGCCCGGCGCCGGCGCTCCTCTACCGGGCCGAGGCGGACGGGTCGTTCCGCCAGGTGAGCGACGCCGGGGTGGGTGCGGAACGGGTCTTCGGTCTGGGAGTGGTGCTGTTCGACCTCGAAGGGGACGGCGACCTGGACATCTACGCGGCGAACGACCAGACCCCGAACCATCTCTACCGGAACGACTCGGACGGGGGGCGGCTGGCGTTCCGCGAGATCGGCCTCGCCGCCGGCGTCGCCTACAACGAGGACGGCCGGGCCCAGGCCGGGATGGGGGTGGATGCCGGGGACGTGGACGGCGACGGCCGCATCGACCTGGTCGTGACGAACTTCTCCCACGACTACAACACGCTGTACCGCGCCGCCGGAGACGGCTGGTTCCTCGACGAATCCTTTGCCGCCGGGATCGCCGAGCCCAGCTACCCCTACCTGGGCTGGGGCGCCGGCCTCCGCGACTTCGACCTCGACGGCTGGCTGGACCTGCTCGTGGTGAACGGGCACGTCTACCCGGAAGTCGAGGGGGGCATCACCGACAGTGACTACGCCCAGGCGGGGCTGCTCTTCAGGAATGCCGGAGCCGGCCAGTTCACCGCAATCGACCCGGGTCCGCTGGCGGCGCCTCGGGTGTATCGGGGGGCGGCGTTCGGAGACACCGACGGGGATGGGGACCCGGACGTGGTGGCCACGGTGATGAACGGCGCGCCGGCCTACTTCAGGAACGAGAGCGCCGTGGACGGCGGCGGGCCGGGGGCGTGGGCCGGGTTCCGACTCGTCGGCCGGACCAGCCCCCGGGACGGCGCCGGAACGCGCCTCGTTCTGGACAGGAACGACGGGACCGTGGTGCGGGAGGCGCGAACCTCCGGCAGCTATCTCGCGGCGAACGATCCCCGGGTCGTCTTCGGCCTCGGCGACGCGCCCGAAACCGGCCCCGTCCGGCTCACCTGGCCGTCCGGCTGCCGCCAGACCGTCGACCCCGCGGTCGGCCAGTACCAACTCGTCGTCGAACCCCCCCGCTGCCCCGCCGAAACCCCGACGGCCCCGCCGCCGTAGCCCTCGGCGTCCGCCCGGCGGCGGGCCGGGGGCGGGTCACGGGTCTTCGACGGCGATGCTCTTGAGCATGGCAAAGATGGGGAGGCCCGGGCGGAGTTCGAGTTCTTGCGCAGCCTCGTCCGTGATGCGAGCGCGGAGGCGGGATCCCGCCACCGCCACCACGACCTCGCAGTCGGGCGGCTTTCGGTCGGGGGTGACGGATACGACCTCCCCTGCGAGGATGTTGCGGATACTGACAGCCTCCGGCCGTTGCCGGGCAAGCGCCACGTCGCGGGCCATGACCCGCACCCGGACCTCGCGGCCCACACCGGGAGGCGGCCCGGCCGGCGCCGGGATCCGCAGGCGTTCCCCGCCGAGGTCGACCTCGGCGATCCCGCCGGCATCCGGCGGGGTGGCCATGCGGGCCACGAGGAGGGAGCCGGCCTCGAACCGGGCGGTGCGGTCGCCGGCGTCGAGGCGCTCGTAGATCCTTTCTGCTGGCCCGGCGGCCTGCACCCGTCCCTCCGCCAGCAACACGATCCGGTCGGCGACCGCGGCCACCTCGCCGGGATCGTGGGTCACGTGGAGCGCGGCGAATCCGATCTCGGGGGCCAGTTGCCGCAGCGTGCGCAGGATGGCGGCGCGGGCGCCGAGGTGCAGGGCGGAGAGCGGTTCGTCGAGGAACAGGACTGACGGGCCGGTGAGCAGCGCCCGCGCCAGGGCGACGCGCTGGGTCTCGCCTCCGGACAGCCCTTCGGGCGAGCGGGCGAGGTGACGGGACAGACCGAGCTCCTCCACCACGCGGTCGAACGAGAGCGGCCCGGCGGCGTCGGGGGCGAGATCGTTGCGCCGCTCGGCGTAGCGCAGGTTCTCGCGCACCGTGAGGTGCGGGAAGAGCGCGGCGTCCTGGAACACGAACCCGATGTTTCTTCGGTGGACGGCTTCGAAGACGCCGGCGGTGTCGTCCTGCCAGACCGCCCCGCCGGCGCGGACGAAACCGGAGAGGCGGGTGAGTCCGGCGGCGGCGCGCAACAGACTCGTCTTGCCGCTGCCCGACGGGCCGAACACCGCCGTCACCCGCCCGGCCGGCGCCGTCAGCGCGACCCGCAGCGGGAACCCACCCACCGTCCCCCGAAGGTCGAGCTCCAGGGCGCCGGTCAGAAGCGGCGGCTTCCGGCTCATGACGGCGCCCGCCGCCGCTTCTTCTGGAGCGTCAGGGTCCATGCGACGACGAGAAAGGAGAACACCAGCAGGCCTGCCGAAAGGAGGTGCGCCGTCCCCCACTCCAGGGCTTCGACGTGGTCGTAGATGGCGATGGAGAGCACCCGGGTGGCCCCGGGGATGTTCCCGCCGATCATCAGGATCACCCCGAATTCCCCGACCGTGTGGGCGAATCCGAGCACGGCCCCCGCGATCAGCCCCGGCCGCGCCAACGGCAGCGCCACGGTGCGGAAGGCGTCCCCGGGCGAAGCTCCAAGCGTCGCCGCCGCCTCCAGTGGACGGTCCCCCACCGCCTCGAAGGCGCTCCGGATCGGCTGGACCGTGAACGGAAATGAGTAGATCACCGAACCGATCACCAGGCCGGGAAACGAAAAGGCGAGGGAGCGCTCCCCGAAGAGGCGCGCGACGGCGCCGCCCGGTCCGTCGGGGCCCAGCGCGATCAAGAGATAGAAGCCGAGCACCGTCGGCGGGAGGACCAGCGGCAGCGCGATCACCGCCGCCGCGGCTTCCTTGAACCGGGCGCGGGAACGGGCCAGCCACCAGGCGGCGGGCGTGCCGAAAAGCAGCAGGAAGACCGTGGTGATCGAGGCGAGCTGAAGGGTCAGCCGTATGGGGGGCCAGACCGCGGCGGCGTCCAGGACAGTCTCCTTCGGTTCAGTCTCTCCGGTAGCCGTAGCGGGAGAGAACCACGCCGGCAGTTTCCGAGTGGAGGAGGAAGTCGAGGAAGGCCATGGCCTCCGGCCGATCCCGCCCGGCCTCGAGCAGCACCGCCTGCTGGCGAATGGGGCGGTGGAGGTCTTCGGGGACCTTCCAGCCGGAGCGGCCGTCCTCCCGGCCGATCGTCTGCGACAGAGCGACGAATCCGAGGCCGGCATTCCCGGTGAGCACGAACTGGTGGGCCTGGGCGACGTTGTTGCCGAAGATCCGTTTCCCGGACAGCGCCTCCGCCACCCCGAGCGATTCCATCACCTCGACGGCGGCGCGTCCGTAGGGCGCCGTCCGGGGATTGGCGAGGGCGATGCGGCGCAACGACGGATCGGAGAGCGCGTCGGGCCCCGCCACCCGGCGCCTGTCCGCGCCGACGAGGACGAGCCGTCCCACCGCGTAGGTGCGGCGGCTTCCCTGGACCGCGAGGCCCCCGTGCTCGGCGCGCTTTGGCCGCTCGCTGTCCGCCGCGAGAAACACCTCGAACGGGGCGCCCTGGACGATCTGCGCGTAGAGCTGCCCGGTGGCGCCGAAACTGAATCGGACCCGGCCGCCGGTCTCCTGCTCGAAGGCCGCGCCGATGGCCCGAGCCGCCCGGGCGAAATTCGTGGCGGCGGCCACGCGCACCGGGTCCTCCTCTGCCCGGGGGCCGGCGGACCCGGGACGGGGCATAAGGAGACTGGCGAGGACCAGGCCCGCCGCGGCCAGCCGACGGATGCCCCTCATGCGGGCGGCCCAGCCTTCATGGCTTGCGAATCCGCGCGGTAGTCCGACCACCCGCACAGCGGGGGCGACGAGCCGCGAGGCGGGGGACGCGAGGGAGAAGGTCCGGTCAGCGATGGGCGGTCATCATGATTTCGACCTGGATCCCGGCGCCCATGAGCGGCGTGCCGACGGTGGCCCGCGCGGGCGGCGAGGCGCCCACGATCTCGCGGTAGGCCTCGTTCATCGCGGCATAGTCCCGCATGTCCTCGAGGAAGACGAGGGCGTCATCCACGTCGGCGAAGGTCAGCCCGGCGGCGGTCAGGGCTTCTTCGAGCCGCCCGAGGACGGCCCGCGTCTGCTCCTCCGGGTCCTCGCTGCGGTCCGGGCCCGGCGGCACCATGCCCGAAAGATAGAGCCGGTCGCCGGCCCATATGCCGGGGGAAAGCGGACTGCCCGAGCGCGGCCCGCCGGGGGCGAGCACGCTCCGCTCCGCCGAGCTCGCCACGCACTGGACCTCGGCCTGGAAGAGCGGGTTCGCAAGGCGCGCCTGGACCGTGGCGCGGCTCGGCGGATCCTCGGGGAAGAAGGTCCGGTAGACCTCGTTCATCTCGCCGAAGCGGCGGGAGTCGTCAAGGAACACCTTGCAGTTCGCCACGTCGCTGTAGTCCAGCCCGCCGGCTTCGAGAACGAGGCCGACATTCCCCATGATCCGCTCGATCTGTTCGCCCACGGTCCCTCCCACCGGCTGGAAGGTGTCCGGGTCGCGGGCGGTCGCGCCGGCGACGAACAGGGTGTCTCCGGCCTTGACGCCCCACGAGTAGGGGAGCTCGGGACTCTGCATGGCCTCGGGATGGATGATCGTGCGCTCGACGCCTTCGTTGGCCGCCACGAGCGAGATCTCCACGAGGGCGTCGGGAATCGCGATGCCAGCCTGGACGGTGGCGCGGGTCGGGGGATCGACGGCGAAATACTCGCGGTAGACGCTGTTCATCGCCTGGAAGTGGCGGATGTCCGCGAGATAGACATTCACCGCGACCGCCCGGGACAGGTCCAGCCCGAGTCCTTCCAGGGCGCCCTTCAGGTTGTCGAGCGTCTGGCGCACCTGGGCCTCGATGCCTCCGGGAACGACGTCGAGCGTCCCGGGAACATTGCCGATGGCGCCGGCGAGATACACCAGGTCACCGCTCTCGCGCACCTCCGAGAAGGGCAGGCCGAGCTCGTTCGTGTCGGCAGATTCGGCAGGAGCTCCGGCGCCGGAACCGTCCGGAGGAGCGCACCCGAGGGCCAGTCCGAAGGCGGGGAGCGCGAGGATGACCAGGGCGGCGGATCGGAACATGAAACGGCCTCCGAGTGACGGAAAGCGGGGGAGGGGGGGAAGGCGGCCGATGATACATTCGGGGGCCGACGGGACGGTGGGGGGAGCTGGCCCGGGAAAGGGGTCCCGCGCAGCTTCGACCGATGCCTCCTCACCTGGTCGCGGGCCCGATGCCCGTCGGCGACGCGGCCGCCCGGGGCGCTTCGGCCGGCGCCTGGGCGGCGACCCACCCGGTGTTCGGCCCGGGCCCCGACGGGCGGCTCGAAGCGGGCGGTATGCCGATCGAGGCGGCGCTCGCCGAGGCCGGTGCTTCCACCCCCGCCTACGTCTACTGCCTCGAGGCCGTGCTGGCGGCGTACGACAGTTTCGCTGGAGCGCTCGACAGGCGGGCCGGCGTCTTCGCGGCGCTCAAGGCGAACGCGCTGCCCGCCCTGATCCGGCCGCTCGTCGAACGCGGCGCCGGGGTGGAGGCGGTGTCCGCCGCGGAGCTGCTGGTGGCCGCCGGGCTGGGAATCCCGGGAGAGCGGATCGTCATGTCCGGGGTGGGCAAGACCGCGGTCGATATCGACACCGCGGTCGAGGTCGGCGTTCGGTTCCTCTCGGTGGAGTCGGAGGGAGAACTGGCGCTCCTCGATGCGCGGGCCCGCCTGGCCGGCCGGACGATGAACGCCCTCCTGCGGCTGAACCCGGCGCTCTCGCCCGACACGCACCCCAAGATCGCCACCGGGTTGGAGACGGCGAAATTCGGGATCGCCGAGGATGACCTCGTGGCGCTCGCGGAGCGGCGCACGGAATGGCCGGCGTTGCGGATTTGCGGCATCCACGCCCACATCGGCTCCCAGATCCGGGACCTGGGCGTCCTTCGGGAGAACGCCCTGTGCCTCGCCCGCGTCTACCGCCGGCTCCACGCCGCCGGGACGCCGGTCTCGGTGGTGGATGTCGGCGGCGGGCTCGGGATCCCGCACGGGGTGGGTGAGGCGGCGATTGCTCCGGCGCAGTACGTCGGGGCCGTTCAGGAGGCGCTGGCGGATGCGCTCGGGGACCTGGACCACGAGATCGCCTTCGAGCCGGGGCGGTCCCTTTTCGGAGCGGCGGGAGCGCTGGTCCTCGGGGTGCTCCACACGAAGCGCATCGGCGACCGGAACTTCTGCGTCGCGGACGGAGGCATGAACGACTTCCTTCGTCCGGCGATGTACGGCGCCGCGCACCGGATTCAGCCGGTCGCGCCACGACCGGGGCCGGAACGGCGGTTCGATGTCGTCGGGGGCGTCTGCGAGACCGGGGACGCGTTCGGGCACGGGGTTTCCCTTCCGCCGGTGGCCCCGGGGGACCTGCTGGCGATCTTCGATGCCGGCGCCTACGGCTACTCGATGGCGTCGAACGTCAACCTGCGCCCGAGGCCCGCGGAGGTTGTCGTCGCGAACGGGTCGGCGGTGCTTGCCCGCCCGGCCGAGACGCCGGAAATCCTCGCCGCTCGTGAGCTCGGAGCGCGGTGAGCACCGCCATGCGGAGGCAGCGTCCGGCCCGCCGTCCGTCTGGCCCGCCGCCGCGGTGGGCGTTTCTCGCCGTCCTCGCGGTGGTGACTGCCGCCGCTGCGGTCCGGGCGGCGCTGGGCCGCAACGATCCGCAGGACTTCCTCCTCGCCATCGGCCTGGTGGCGCTCTTCACGCCGCTCAAGGCGCTCATGATCCGCTGGCTCGGCGGTCGGCGGCCTTACTCGTCGGCGTGCGTCGCCTCGCTGTTCTCGGTGATCCTGGGGATGGCGTTCCGCGAGCGCTACGGCCTCGTGATACTGCTGCTGCGGAGTACCGCGATCACCGCAGTGCTCGAGACCGCGCCGCTCTTCGCCATGCGGACGCTGGATCGCCCGCTGCGCCTCCTGGGGCTCTCCGCGTGGATGAGCCTGGTCGTCCACCTGCTGTCCGGTGGGTTCGTTCTTCTCGCCGGCCTCCCGCTCGTGGGGATCGCGGTCATGGTGGTCGGGGTGGCGGCGATGTGGGCGCCGCTCTTTCTCCCCCGCCTGCGGGGGCGCGGCGCTCCCGGTCCCCGCTGACTACTCCGGCAGGTATTCGCGGGTCAGGTTCCTCGGCGCACGCTCGGTGACGAGCACGTCGTCCTCGATCCGCACCCCGCCAAAGTCCTTGAGTGCGTCCACGGCGTCCCAATTGACCGCCCGGCGTTCATCGGCGTCGCCGTCGCGCCACGGCCGGAGCAGCATTTCGATGAAGTAGATCCCCGGCTCCACGGTGATGATCTGGCCGGGCGCCAGAGTGCGCGTCGTGCGCAGGCTGGGATGGCTCTCGGGCGGCGGCGCCGAGAGCCCTTCCGGTCCGGCCAGGTGGCCGCCGACATCGTGGACCTGCAGCCCGAGGAAGTGTCCGAGTCCATGGGGGAAGAACGCGCTGCTGAGCCCGTTCCTGACCGCCGCCTCGGCGGAGCAGTTGATGATGCCGTTGTCGGCCAGCACCTCGGACAGCGCCCGGTGCGCTTCCATGTGAACCTCGGCCCAGGGGCGTCCGGGCACGACGGAGGAGGCGATCCCGTGCTGCGCCGTTTCCATTCCGGCGATCAGGGCGCGGAAGGCGTCGGTCGCCGCGGCGCCGGCATGGGTCCGGGTGATGTCCGAGGAGTACCCCCGGACCCGCGCGCCGGCGTCGATGAGCAGGCTCGCGCCCGCGCCGGTCCCGGCGCGCTTTCCCTCGTAGTGGAGGACGGCGCCCTTTTCGTCCAGCCCAACGATCGTGGGGTAGGGGAGGTCGGCTTCGGTCCCGCCGACCGCTTTCACGAAGACGTGATGGATTTCGAGTTCGGTAGCGCCGGAATCGAAGGCCGCCTGGCAGGCCCGGTGCCCCCGGGCGGCGATGCGGTTTGCCGCGCTGACGCAGCCGACCTCGTAGGGCGTCTTGACCGCGCGCCGCCAGTCCAGCCGGTTCTGCAGGCTGGGGGGATTGGCAACCAGGCCCAGCGCCTCCGCCGGTCCCGTCCGCGCTCCGAGCCACGCAGTCCGCTCCTTTCCGAGGGCGGCGGCGAGCTCGGCGATCTGTTTCTTGCGGGAGGGACATTCCACGACGCGGAATCCATCCACCCAGAAGGGCGTGCCAATCGCCTCGACCTCGTACCAGAAGTCTTCTGGCTGGTAGGCGATGAGGAGCGGGCGTCGCTCGGGTCGGAGGAGCAGGAGGTGCCCGGGCGCCTCGAACGGGCAGAACCAGAGGAACGACGGATTCGCGCGGAAGGGAGCCGGCTGGTCGTCCCGGTAGTAGAAGCTCGGGGTTCCGGCCGCGACCACGACCGCGGAAAACTGCGTCTTTTCCAGGTCGTCGGCGAGCCCCTCCTGCTGTGTGGCCAGGTGGGCCGCAAACAAGTCGCGAAGGTCGTCCTGCATGGCGGCGGGAGGATATGCCCCCGGCGACGTGGTCCGCGCTGTTCCCGAGGTGCGGCTCAGGCCGGCGAGGACGCCGGCGCTCCATGAGGCCGGCGCTCCATGGGGCGACTCTCCATAGGTCAGGGCGCGCCAGTCCTGGAGCGCCGGTGTCCTCACCGGCCACCGCCGCAGGCGGGCATAGTGCGTGGGCCTCCCGGCCCACGTTCGGCAGGAGTCTGCTTGAGGGAGCGAGGGTGCGGCGCAGGCCGGCGAGGACGCCGGCGTTCCATGGGGCCGGCGCTCCATGAGGCGGACGCTCCCCAGGGTCAGGGCGC
>JAAXGQ010000161.1 GCA_012271265.1 Vicinamibacteraceae bacterium | reverse complement strand
CCGCCATGCGGCGGAGACTATCAGCGGCGGTGGCCAGTGAGGACGCCGGCCCCAGCGAGCGCCGGCCCCATGGAGCGCCGGCGTCCTCGCCGGCCTACGCCGAACCCCCGGCCCCTCAAATAGCCTCCTCCCGAACGCGCCGGCCCCATGGAGCGCCGGCGTCCCCGCCGGCCTACGCCGAACCCTCGGCCCCTCGGTAGTCTCCTGCCGAACGCGCCGGCCCCATGGAGCGCCGGCGTCCTCGCCGGCCCACGCCGAACCCTCGGCCCTTCAGTAGCCTCCTGCCGAACGCGCCGGCCCCATGGAGCGCCGGCGTCCTCGCCGGCCTACGCCGCACCTTCCGCCCCTCAGGCACCCTCCTGCCGAGCCGCCCTGCCGACCGTCCGTGGGCCGGGAGGCCCACGGACGATGCCCACCTGCGGCGGTGGCCGGCGAGGACAGCCGGCGCTCCATGGGGGGTGGCCGGTGGGGACGCCGGCGCTCCAGCCCTACTCCCGGCCGAGGGCGCGCGCCTCCTCGAGGAACCCGACGTAGATGGCGCGCGCCTCGTCGAACTGTGCGTAGACGTGCTCTTCTTCCGCCGTCGAGCGCCACCCCGGCCATACTTCGGCCAGCTCCCGAAGGCGGTCAATCCAGCGGATCGAGTACTCGGCCGCCGAGGCGCTCCGGACCGGTTCGTCGCCGGTCAGGACCCAGACCGGATTGGTGAAGGCCTGCGGAAAGGCGCAGTCCAGGGGACGCCGGTCCGCCGGGACGCCCTCGGCGCGCAGCAGCACCCAGGTGCTCGCCGGCGCCGATAGCGTGCCGGAGCCGGTCGCCGACTTCCGGTCCGCCGAGAGCGGTACCTCGGCAACGTCCTCCCCGCCGGCGACCAGCCACACCCGCGTCATGGGGGTGATGGATTGGACCGAGGCGGTCCAGGAGACCTCGCCGCCGCCCGAGGGGAGCCGCACGTCCTCGCCGGGAATGCGGTTCTCCACCCGGAGGTCGGGGAGTGGTCCGCAGGAGACGAACGAATTGCCGGCGCGCACGCCGGCGAGCCATGCGTCCAGATCGAGCCCCCGTCCGCCGGTATGCACGTAGGTGCGGACCGAACCGATCAGCTTGCTGCGCTGCAGGTCGCTGATCGAATCCTCTCCGCCCACCGCGGTCGCCCGCAGCCCGTTGTTCAGCGTGGCGTACCAGGGATGGAAACCGGCCCTCCCCGCGGAGGACCACTCGACCGCGTCGGTCATCCCGAGCGCGGCGTCCACCATGTAGCCCTTGGCGCCGCCGAGGCTGCCCGGGCCGCCGTCCGGACCGACAAGCGGATCGCGGTCCCCGCCAAACGCGTGGACGTATGCGGTTGTGGCCCCCTGGCGCTTCGCCTTGCGGAACATGTCCGTGTTCGAGGGATAGAGACTCTCGATGCCGGTGCCCTCGTAGCCGGTCACGAAGGGTGAGATCAGGTGCTCCTCGAGTCCGAACATGAAAACGTGGCCGTAGAACGGTGGTCGGTACTCCTGCCCCACCACGACCAGGTGCTCCTCGGTCGACGTCGGGTGGGCGCCGCCGCCGGGCACGAAGTGCTGGTAGTCGAGGATCCGGTTGTCCTTGTTCGCGATCTGCTCCAGAACCACATCCTGGTCCTCGGCGTCGGACATGAAGATGAGGTTTTCGAGCGTGTTGAACAGGTTCCCGCCGTAGTTCATGTGGACGTGCGTGGAGCCGCTCCACCAGCCCCGGGCGGCCATGTCGGTGATGCGGTGAAGCGGGAGCCGCACGGCGGTCACCTCGGCGGCACGGATCTCGGCCGTTGCCGAAGCGGGTTCGTATTCGAAACCGCGCACGGCCTCCAGCGCCACCGGCCCGACCGGAAGCTCCAGGCGGAAGGCGCCGGCTTGATGGAACGACGGCTCTCCGGCCCCTCCGACGCGCGCATAGGCGTCGGCCGGTGCGTAGAAGCGGCCGTCCGCCGCAGCGAGATGGATGCGCGACGCGACTTCCACGCCGCTTGCGCCATCCACTGTCCGGACCGACAGGACTCCTACCGGGCGCTTCCAGCGCCGCCGGGTGATCCCGATGCGCCGCCGCGCGCCGCCGTAGGTCTCCAGCAGTTCGAGCTGCGGCAGACCGCTCTCGTTCGAGATGAAGGCGATCCACTCGCCGTCGGGGGACCAGCGGGGATGGAAGGCGTCGTGCTCGAAGAACGTGAGCTTGTAGGGCGAGCCCCCGTCGGTCGGCTGCACGTAGAGGTTCGCGAACTGGTCGGCCGCGCCGGCGGTCGAGGAGTAGATGAACCGCTTCCCGTCGATCGAGACATCCGGCCGGGTGCGGAAGAGCGACTGCTCCGCGAGGACGGTGATCCCCTCGTCAAATCCTTGCGGCGCCAGCGGGACGCGCACGACGTTGCCCGAACCGAGGGGCACCTCATGGTTCGAGACGAGCAGCAGTTCCCGCGAGTCGGGCATCCACGCCGGGGAAATGTGCATGTCCCACGGCCCGAAGTAGAGGCGGTTGTTGCCGTAGTTCTCGTCCCGGGTGAGGGCGATTTCGTCCCCGCTGAAGCCGCCGTCGGCAAAGTTCCGGACGTAGACGTTGAAGTAGCCCCCCGGCTTCGTGGAGACGTAGGCAAGCAGGGCGCCGTCGGGGGAGAACGCGGGGTCGGTATAGAGGTGCTCGTCCTCCGTCAGCATCCGGCTCTCGCCGGTGGCAAGCTCCAGCACAGCAAGCCCGATCCCCTCGTTGTTCCGGTCCACGGTGTAGACGAGGAATCGCCCGTCGGGTGACCAGGTGGGCATCGAGTGGTAGCCCGGCCCCGAGGTCAGCTCGTCGGCGATCCCCGTTTCCGGATCCACCGACCAGATCGAGCCGGACATGGCGACCGCAATCCGGGAGCCGTCCGGCGACCACGCCGGCGCCCACGGGGTGCTGCTGGGCGCCGGCGGCAGGTAGAAGTTGTGCATGTAGTTCCCGCCGTGGCGCGCCGCCGGATAGGCCGCGGCGACTCCCTGGATGATGGGCGCCGGGGGCCGCGGTTGCTGCTGTCCCCCGAGGTTCCCCGCGGCCAGACTGAAACCGATACCCGCCGCGATGCACAGATTCCTTTTCCGCACCTTCGTACCTCCCCGGAACGGAGAGGCCGCCCCGGACGACCGATTCTACGGAAAGCCGCGGCGATCCCGATCGCGGACCAGCTGCCGGCCTGCCGCCCTTGATTGGCAGCCGCGTCCGCCCCGGGCGGGGCGCTACCTGGTCTTCGCGATCACGCTGGTGGCGGCGGCGATCATCGAGGAGACGTCGCTCAGGTTGGCCGGGACGATCAGCGTGTTGCCCTCTCGGGCGAGGTTTCCGAACTGCTGCAGGTAGTCCTCCGCCACCCTGAGACGCATCGCCGCTTCCCCCCCGGGCCCGCTCACCGCCGAGGCAACCTCCCGGATGCCCTTTGCCGTCGCCTCCGCGACTGCCAGGATCGCCGCCGCTTCTCCCTGAGCCTCGTTGATCTGCTTCTGCCGCGCGGCCTCGGACTCCCGCACGATGGCGGCCGCCTTGCCCTCCGCCTCGTTGATCTGCTGCTCGCGGGCCGCCTCGGACTCCTTGATCACCCGCTGCTTCTCGCCCTCGGCCTGGTTGATCTTGGCGTCGCGATCGCCCTGCGAGTTCAGGATCGTGGCCCGCTTCTCGCGTTCCGCCCGCATCTGCTTCTCCATCGCCTGCAGCACGTCGCGGGGCGGATTGATGTTGCGGATCTCGTAGCGGAGCACCTTGACGCCCCAGGGGTTCGAGGCCTGGTCCAGCTCTTCCACCACCCGGGCGTTGATGTGGCTTCGCTCCTCGAAGGTGCGGTCCAGCTCGATCCGTCCGATCTCGCTTCGAAGCGTGGTCTGCGCCAGCTGCGCGATGGCGAACAGGTAATCCCCGATGCCGTAGGAGGCGCGTTCCGCGTCCATCACCTGGAGGTAGAGGACGCCGTCCACCCCGACCTGCACGTTGTCTGCGGTGATGCAGATCTGCTCCTGCACGTCGATCGCCCGCTCCTTCAGCGTGTGCCGGTAGGCCACCTTCTCGATGAACGGGATCAGGATGTGGAAGCCGGCCTCGACGGTTCGCGAGAACCGGCCCAGTTTCTCGACGACGTAGGCGCTCTGCTGAGGAACCACAACCGCCGTCTTGAAGAGGATGACGATCGCCACGAGGGCGACGACGATGCCGATGACGAATGTGATGTCCACGGTCAACTCCCCTGCCGGGGCGTCGCGGCCCCGGCGTTCTTCGCCTGCCGGGGCGTCGCGGCCCCGGCGCTCTGGCCGGAAGGGGACACGATGCGGAGCGTCACGCCGTCCACGCCCTCCACGCGGGCGCGCTGACCAGCGAGGAGGGCGGAACGGCCGACGTTCACGGCGGCCCACTGCGACCCTCGGAGGCGCACGCGTGTGTAGCCGCCGGCAGGAACGTTTTCCGTCACCCCAACGCTCGCGCCCTCGACCCCGTCGCGCACTTCCGGCGCACTGCCGTGGAGGCGGCCGTAGAGCCGACGGCGGAAGAACACCATGCCCCCCACGGCAAGCAGGGCGAAGAGGACCCACTGGGCCCAGAGCGGAAGCGTCAGCCCGACCAGGCCCAGCAGGCCGACGCCGACCGCTGCGGCGCCAAGGAAGACGAGATAGAAGGCGGCGTCGACAGCAAGCAGCTCGGCCCCCATCAACAGCCCGCCGAGGATGAGCCAGCCCCACCAACTCATGACGGCCTCCCCGCCCGGCTACGCGGCCAACCGCCGTCGCCCCGGGCATCCGATTTCATGACAGGGGGGCGGGGGGAAGCGATTCGTGCCGTCCCGCGACATCCGCGAGGCGCGACTGCGCCGCGCTCCGGGGCGATCAGATCGACACGTTCCGCGCGTGAGCCCGTGGGGGAAGCACGTCGCGGAGCTGCTTGCCCTCGTCCTTCAGGAAACGGATCAGGCCCTTCCTGTCGATCGTGCGCAGCGCGCGGGTGCTCAGGCGCAGCCGGACGCTGCGGCCGAGCTCGGGGACCCACACCCGCTTCCACTGCAGGTTGGGAAGCTGCCGCCGCCGGTTCTTGTTGTGAGCGTGGCTGATCGAGTTCCCGGACATGGGTCTCTTGCCGGTCAGTTTGCAGACGCGGGACATGGCGGCGCGGATTCTAGCGCCGGGAGGGCGTCTCTCACGGCGAGGAGGGGGAGGGACCAGCGAGCGCAGCGGCCCGGTCCCGGACCGGCAGGCCGCGGGGAAACAGCCATTGCGGGTCGCCTCGACGAGATCCGCTTCGTTGGTCCGGACGAATCCAGGTCCAGTGCCTCCGCCAAGAGCGCGAACCTGCCCACGCGGACCGGCCGCTCGCCCGAACGGCGCGCAACGACACGGGATCGCATACATCTTCACACGGCCGGCGATCCCACTCCCGCGTCCGGTAGCATCGCCCACCGATGCCCGGCGCCATGGACAAGGAAACGACGGTCTTCCACAAGTTGTGCGAAGTCGCCCGGATTCAAGACTTCGTGTTCTACTCGGAGCTCGGGCACCTGGTGGGGCTGAACATGGGCGATCCGCACCATCGGGACTGCCTCTCAGAGATCCTCGGCGACATCAATATCAAGGAACACGAGGCCGGTCGTCCCCTGATCAGCGCCGTTGCCGTCCTGAAGGGCCAGATTTGCCCGGGAGTGGGCTTTTGGAACATCGCCCACGAGCCGATCGGTAGCTATCACGGAAGCCGGGACCCAGGGGACCGGGACAAGTTTTGGAGCGACGAGCTGCGACGGGTCTATAACTTCTGGACAACTGCGCGGGGGGTCCCGGCGAGGGCGGGGAGCCCGATTCCGTAACGCCGCACGACCGGAGGCGGCGCAGGAGGTCGAGCGTCGTGCCGCTGGCTGGCAGTCGAACTCCAGATCCTGGATGCGGGAAACGGTTTTTCTGATCAGACCGGCGGGGGACGGATCCGCGCCGTCCCTGGGACCGCATCCCTCCAAGGAACGCCACTTTCGCCGGATTCCAGGCAAGCGCTCCCGGAGGTGCGAAGGGCGGCAATCAGGATGATTCCGGACTACCGCGATGCCGGCACGACTCCGGCGACGGACGGCGTGCGCACGACGACGCGACACGTTCCCGCGCGCCGGGTCGGTCAGTAGAACCGGATCGAGTAGCTGAGCCGGATCCCCCGCCCCGGCCGGGCCGCGATGTCCTTGATGACCGAGGTGTGATGGCGGTACGTCGCATCGGTCAGGTTGTGGCCCACGAGAGCGAGATGATGGGTCGCGGTGCGGGTGACCCGGACCCAGGAAAGCGTCATATCCACGACGCCGTAGCCGTCGGTGGGCGTCTCGTCGAGGTAAAGCCGGTCCATCCGCGCCGCCCAGCGCAGCCGGGGGGCGATGCGAAGGCTCCCCACCGGAATGCCCAGCTTCAGTTGTCCGTTCAGCGGCGGGATCCGGGGGGCGTGCTGGCCCAGGTCCGGGAACCGCGCGTCCACCCATGACGCCTCGCGTCGAGATCGGCGGATCCGAGCTGCAGCCGCATGTCGGCCTCGAACCCGACATGCCGCGAATCGGCCTGCTCCGTGGAAATCACGGTGACGCCTTGCGGACCGGCGGAGGCGGCGCCGTAGGTGAATCCCGCGATGTCGTACCAGAAGACGCCGATGCTTCCGGTCAGGTTGGGGAAAGCCCGCTCCAGGCTCAGATCGAAGCCACGGGACCGCTCGGCCTCGAGCAGCGGGTTGCCTACTTCGAAAGCCTGGATCCCGGCGTCGAGTCCGAAGGCGTAGAGCTCCTCGAGGGCCGGGGCCCGGACCGAGAGCGTCGCCGTGCCGAACAGCGCGCCGGCCCCGTCGAGGTCCAGGCGAACTCCGGCACTTGTGGAGGTCCCGAGAAACGTCCGGTCCACCACGTCCGGGGCCTCGATCCCGATCTCCGCCGGCTTGTCGTCGTCATCCTCCTCCACGTCGTCTTCCTCGCGCTCGGGCCGCGCCCCCGCATCGTAGGCGTTGTTCTCCAGGCGCACGCCGAGCAGGACGCCGAGTCGATCCGACGCGCGAATGTCACCCAGGACAAAGGCTGCGAGCGCCCTGTGCCGGGTGTCCGGGGCCAGCGCCTCGGGCCCGCCCGAGGTGAAGTCCCGCAGGTTCGCCCAGGCCCCGGCGCGGCTGTGGAAACGGCCGCGGAACCGTTCCAGCTCCCCGCGAACGACCAGCGATTCGTTCTCGTGGCGCGTCTCGAGAACTGGAGGCCCCCCCTCTTCGATCTCGATCTCGTCCTGGAGAAAGGCGCTGGTCCGGATGGAGAACACCGCGCTGTCGAACCAGGCGTCGAGATCGGGGAAGCCGAAGTCGGCGCGCCACTGGCGCCGCTGCATGGCGACCTCCACCGCTTCCTCTTTTTCTTCCTCCTCCTCTTCCTCCCCGAACGCTTCGTCAAGGAGCGGGACCCCGTAGTCACTCGCCCCGAGCCGCACGCCGGTGGAGAACCAGGCACGCTCCCCCCGGAACACGAACCCGGCCTCTCCCTGGTCCATCGCGGTCCAGGTTCCTG
>JAAXGQ010000160.1 GCA_012271265.1 Vicinamibacteraceae bacterium | reverse complement strand
GGTGCAGCGACTCGCCCCGGACGATCAGGTCGCGGGCGATCCGGCCCAGCAGCGGCGGCGCGAGCACGTCGGCGGCGTCGGCGGGCGTCACCTCGGCCCCGGCGAAGGCGCGGGCGTAGAGTCCGGCGCAGGCCTCGACGGCGGCGGTCAGGTGCGCGCTGCCGAACGGGTCGTCCGATCCGGCGGCGCGGGCCACCAGCAGCTCGGTCAGCGTGTCGGTGTAGCTCCGGGTCTCGACGGGCGGCGCGAGCCTGGCCCGTAGACGGCCCCAGAGCGACGGAGACGGCCCGGCCATGGCCTAGCCCTTCCCCGGTGGCGGAACCGCGCCGGCGGCGCTCATATGACGCCCGCCCTCCGGGGCGTCCAAGGCACCAGCAGCGCCTGCGCGCCCGAGCGCCGCAGCGCCGAGCCCACGCTGGGGTGGAATTCCGGCCCCGAGTCCGTGACGCGCACCAGCCCTGCCGTCATTCCCTGCCGGGTGCGCAGGTAGCCGCCGGCGCGGATCACGGCCTCCCGGAGCACGTCGCCGGGCAGATCGGTGGAGCTGCCGGCGTGCTCGGATACCAGGCTCAGCGCCACGGAGGCGTAGCGGCCCCAGTCGGCGGCGTTGGAGGCCGCCGGGATCACGGGGTCGGCGTCCGGATCGCCGACAATCGACTTCCAGAGCGTGACGGCGGCGGCGGTCGCGGCGGAGTCGCCGTCGCGGGCGAGCGCGAGCGCGGCGGGCGTCACGCGAGCCCCGCGAGCAGGAGTCGGCGGCGCGCGGACACGCCCCGGCCTTCCTTCACGTCGGCCTTCGGGGCGTCGCCGGCGAGCGCGCCGGGTACCAGTATCCATCCCTGCACGACGAGGCGCCTCCACCTCGTCAGCATCCTTCCCTCCCCGGCGCGCAGCTCCTCCGTCTCGAAGTCGCTCTCGTCGGGGTCGGGGAACGGCCGCCACCGGATCGGAGCGCCGCCGGCGATCAGGGCGAGCAGCTCCCGCACGGCGGGCAGCGAATCGTCAAGATCGACCGATAGCTCCACGGAGCGCCGCCGCGAACGCGCCCGCACCCTGCCCAGCGCCCGCTTCACGTCGGAGAGGTAGGCCAATGTGTCGGCGGGGGTCTCGATCTCGGCGACGGTCGCGACCTCGCCCCAGCGCCTCGTACCGCCCGACCGGCATTTGCACTCGATCTCGCGGTGAAGCGGGAACTCGCCCTTGAGCTCGCCGCCCGCCGCCCGCGCCTCGACTCCGGACAGCGGATAGGCCGGACGGTCCACAAGCCCCGCCCCGAGCAGCTCCGCCCGCTCGATCAGGCGCGTACCCGCCTCCTCACGCTCCCGGAGCGCCCGGAACTCCACCGACAGGCCGCCCAGCGCGCCGCGCCGGACCAGGTCGTGCGCCCCCGGCGAGACCTTGCCCCCGGCGCGTATCGCCTCGCCGTCGCCCTCGACCGCGAGGGTTCCGGCCATCATCGCCGGGTCGTGCTGCACGTTGACGGGCAGAGACCCCGGCAGCGGATCGAGACTCCCCGCCTCGAACCGCTCCCGCCGCCCGTCGGGCAGCGTCGCCGTGTCCGAGTAGCGGAGCAGGACGCCCTCGACCCTGCGGCCCGAGAGCGCCCTCAGCTCCCCGCCGGCGCGACGTTCCACCGCCGCCCTATCAGGTGCTCAGCTTCGGGTGGACCTTGACTACCTGCGAGGTCCCATACGGCACGAACGGCGAACCGGCGAGCATCACGGCCGTCACGATCCGCTGCCCCTTGGCCGCGTTCGTGTACGGGTCGGAGATCAGCTCCACGCCCTTCCAGACAGGCACCTGCACGGCCTGCCCCTGCGCGCCGAGCAGCGCCAGCCCCTTCTGCGCGTTGCTCGCCTTCGCCGGCCCCTTGTCGCTCACGCGCACCGCGCCGAGCTTGCCCGCGAGATAGTCGTAGAGGCTCACGTCGCCGTTGCTCTGGAACAGGCTGGCGTACAGCTCGAACGTGTCCGATCCGATCAGGAGGCGGATGTCGCCCCAGCTGTTGGCGTGCGTTCCGTCCACCAGCGCGGCGATCCGCGCGACCCCGGTCGCGAAGGTCTCCACGGCGGAGGCCGCCGTTACGTCGGTCGCGACGTTGAAAAGACCCGAGAGGTTGGGCGCGGTTCCGTCGCCGTCGATCACCTGCTTGTCCATGCTGTCGGCGATGGCACGGCCAATCGCGCGCCGCAGGTCGGCCTCCATGGACGGGAAAAGCGCAATGTCCTCGATCCGGACCACGAACTGCCCGGTGATGCGCGTCGGCGTCCGCTTCGTCAGCGTGAACGCCGCCGCCGTCGCGTCCGCCGCCGCATCCTCGGCCTTCGGACCTGCCGGGGGAGCCGTCGTCAGCGCCGGGAAGTGCGCCTCGCCCGGAGCGACCGTCGGCATTGCGCATCCCAGCGCGGCGGCGTCCGTCCTCTGGAAGGCGTACGGCACCGTCGGCCTCGTGCTCGTCACCGTCTCGTCGCTAGGCCCCGGCGTCACCGCGCGGGTCTCCGTCTCCGGTTCAAGCAACGCCAGCGGCAGCATCCCGTCCGCGGCGGCGGCGGCGGCGTACTCGGCGCTCGCGCCCTTCACGGGCCGCCCGGTCAGCGCGGCGGCCACGAAGTCGCCGACCCTGGCCTTGCCCTTCAGCGCCCGCGCCTCCCGGCCCTCGGCGTCATTGGCCTTCGCCGGTTCGGGTTCGCCGCTTTCGACACGCGCCGCCGCCGCCGCCCGCCTCTCGATCAGCGTCAGCTCGGTCTCGGCCGTCTCCAGCGCCTCCGTAGTGGTCTCCTCGTCCAGCGCGAGCTTCCGCAGCTCGCGCCGCTTCTCGCCCACCTGCCGCTGCAGCCTCTGTAGCTCCGTCACTTTCGGTCGCCTCCTTTCAAAGCGCCAACCCCCTGAAATTGAAAAAGGGGCAGCCCTCCGCATGGGACGCCGACACCATTCCCGCCCCCGACCTGAACGCCAGGTCGGAAGGTCCGGGTGTCGCTCCCGTTCAGAAGGCTACCCCTGTAGCCACAATGCGCACCGGAACCCCCGGCGCGGCCCCTCCCGGCACCGCCGGGAGAGTCCAACCGCACAACGCATCGTCCGCCGAGCCGCCAGCACCGCCGACGGTCGGCCCTATGTCAAATCAACGCCCCTACAGTAACACCTTTCCCCCTCTACCTACGGCGCCAGCCGGGAAGCCGCCCGCTAGCCCTCCCCCACCGACACGAGGAACTCGTGGTCGCGTGAAACCCCCGTCCAGGCCGGGTCTATCCCCACGGTCACGCGCACGGAGTCGGTAGCCCCGATGGCAACGATCTCGAGATCGTTGTACCAAGCCGAGACGGCGACCGCCGACGGGTCGGACGATTCGGCCAGGAAGACGTTTATCCCGCGCTCCTCGTAGCCCTCCAGGCAATCGTCGGGGCGGAAGTAGTCCTCGAGGTCCGACCTCACCGTATCCCCGACCTGCATCTCGAGGTCCGGCATCTCGGTGCCCCGAGAAGCCCCGAGCTCGGCTTGGCAGGGGGCGCCTGCCATGATTTCCGGTTCCGCACAGCCCGGCATCGCTCCCGCGACGACGGCGGCCAGGGCGATGCTCCTAGCGGTTCTCATCTTTCGCCTCCCTCGTTCCATTCAGTTCAGGTTATGGAGCCAGGCCAGCCGGATGTCTCCACGGCTGTAGCCCGGCGGATCGTCCTTGGGGTGACGACGGACATCCTCCGGAGCGTCGATGCCGTCGAACACCGAGTCCGACTCGTGGTACGCCCTCTCAATGTAATCCTCGAGGCACCAGACGATGTCGGAGACGTCGTCTCGATCCTCCCACTCGTCATTAAATGGCACCCAGTCCTCCTGTTTCACCTCGCAGGACCTGAAGACCCTTGCGACGAAGCGGCCGCTCAACTCCGCCCAGTCGTCGTCCCGGTAGTCGTCGTTGTCGTCGATCAGGTCCATGAAGAGCGCGGCGACCCACGCCTCGACCTCCGCCCTCCGGTCGTGGGACACACTCCTGCACCAGGGGGGCTCCGCCGGGGCCTTGGGGGTGCCGAGGTGCTCGAAGCACTCCTCGTAGCCACCCGACCCGACGACCCCGGCGTAGCTGGCGAAGCCCTCCCGCAGGGCGCACCTGTAGGAGGAGGGGAGGTGGATGTCCCCACCATAGCAGCTGGCCGGCCCCAGGCCGCCGAGCGCCTCGTGGTGGTACGCGTGCCCGTACTCGTGGGCGGCGACCCAGCTAAACTCTTCGTCGCCGGGCCAGAATCCAGATCCGAAAACGATCTCGTCCAGAGCGGGATCGTAGCGCGAACCGTCGATGTAGGGATCCACTCTCCACTCGACCCGCTCCGGCCGCATGTACCCGAAGTGCCTGGTCAGGGTGTCGGCGGCGAGGT
>JAAXGQ010000159.1 GCA_012271265.1 Vicinamibacteraceae bacterium | reverse complement strand
GAACCGGGGAGCGAGCCAGTCGGTCATCAGCTCGGCCGGCGCGTTTGCCGGGGGATCCGCCTCGGTCCAGGTCCCCTGGAGGTTCGCGCGCATCCGTCCGGGAAGGGCGAGCCGCAGTCCGGCTTCCGCGCCGTGGGCGGCGCCTCCATCCGTGTTCTCGTACCCGCCGAAGCGGCCGAAGGGATCCGAGCCTGGGGGGAACGAGCCGAACCCGATGATCCGGGGCCGCTCGGAGCGGAAGTACGCGCCCCGCAACCCGGTCCGGCCGTCGCCGCTCTCGAACAGGAAACCGACATCCATCGCCGTCGAGAGCTCGGGCAGGAGCCTCGGATCTCCGTAGACCGAGTAGCCGAACGACGAGAAGTAGGTTCCGAAGCGCTCATACAGCGACGGCGCCCGGAATCCGCGGCCCCACGAGCCGCGCAGCCGAAACAGGTCCGTCACCGCCACCGAGGCGGAGGCGTCCGCGGTGATGGCGCCCCCCTCCGGCCGGGGCGCCGACCCAGCCCAGGGACTCCCTTCCACCGGGCGGGTTGCCGCCGGGTCGGTCCCGAAGCGCTGAGCGCGCACCGCGGCGCGCAGCGAGGCGCGGCCGTCGGCGGGGCCGGTCTCTCCCTGAACGAAGACGGCGCGGTTCGACTGGCTCAGCAGGGCCGACGAGTCGGGATTCCTCACCTCGGCGCTTTCCATTTCCAGGTCGCCGCCAAGCACGACCCGGTGGTTGTTTCGGGCGGCGCTCAGGCGGGCGCCGGCGGTCCGCACGCCGCCGTCATGGTGGATCGTCTGGATCGTGGCGGGATCCCAGCGGCTGGGACCAGCGGGACCGTCATCGTTCTCCCGGGTCGTGATCAGGTCCTGGAACCTGACGGTCCAGGAGACATCGGGATTCGGGGTCCCCTGCATGGTGAACAGGGTGGAGTGGTAGTTCGTCCGCTGCTCCGCGTCCGGGTCGTTCAGGGACGGGATGAACGTGGCTCCACCGAGATCGAGGGCATCCGCCGGCGTTCCCGCCTCGACCTGTCGGATGGCGTCCGGGGAGGCCGGACTCGCGCGGACCACCCCGGTCGCCGCCACGCCGGGTGCCGGGAACGGGCTCTCGTTGAGTCCGACGCTCGCCCATGAGTGGAGCGACCGCGCCGAGAACCGCACGCCCGGGAGCGCCTGGTAGCCGACGCGCGCAAACGCCACCCGGTTCCGGAACGGGTCGTCGCCGTCGGCGCCCCCGCTCACGCCCAGATGGCGGAGCCCGAGCGAGAAGCCGCCCCGCCCACCACCGCGGGCGAAGGCGCCGGAGGCGCCGGCGTGCCCCCGCTCGCCGACGTCCGCGGACAGCCGCATCGCATCGGGACCTGACTCCGCGCGGGTGACGATGTTGATGACGCCGCCCATGCCGCTGGAGCCGTAGATGGTCGAGCCGCCGCCCCGGCGGATCTCGATGCGATCCACTCCGGTCAGGGCGAGGGAGGGCAGGAGCGACTGGGCGTCTCCCTGGATCGCGGCGGTGTCGCGAAGCGGAGCGCCGTCAATCACCACCGCCGTCGCCGACGCCGGGAGTCCCCGCATCTGGACGGCGGCGAGATGGCCGGCGCTGCCGGTCTGCCGGACCAGGGACCCCGGGACGCCCCGCAGCGCCTCGAGCGCGAACAGCTCTCCGCGCGCGTCGAGGTCGTCCACCGGGAGCACGTCCACGAGGGCGCCCGCCTCGTTCTCGCGGCGCGCCGCGAGCGATGCCGAAACAACGATGGACTCCCGAACGGCCCCGGCCCCGAGGGTGAGGGAAACCGGGGCCGGCGGGTCGCCGCCGACCACGATGTCCACCGAAGGGGTGCTCCGGTCCCCGGTACGGGCGCTCAGCAGGTACCGCCCATCGGGTAGGTCCGGAAAGCGGGCGGTTCCGTCGGCCCCGGTGCGAGCCTGCCCCCGGTAGTTCCCGAAGGCGGCGTCGGCGGTGACGAGAACGCCCTCGACGGGAGAGCCGGCCGCGCTGGCGACGCGCACCTCGAGTTCATCGGCGAACCCGGCGGCGCTGGCGAGGAGAATGAGGAGACCGACGGCGGCCCCGCACGGCAAGCGGGGAACGCGGGCGGCCGGAACGCCCCGAGGGGCGGAAGAAAGAGAGGTGGACGAAAGAGCGGTCATGACCAGCCTCCGGGAGGCAAGGGAAGGTCACTTCGCTCGTGGAGGGGCTGGATGCGGAACGCACCGATTCCGGTTGCGCGAGGGGTCGGCGGAGGCGGCAGGCATGACCGTGTCCCTTCCCGGCGAAGAGGCAGTGGGGAGGCTTCGGGCAGGTCTCCTGGCTTACGGAATAACGCGCCGAGGCGCGTCCGCCCTTCCCCCCTTCCCCCCGGCGGTTGCCGGGAGTGGGCGCCGCCTCCGCTGGAAGCAGAGACGGCCCGGGTCGGGCATTCCGATCACAGTGGCGCGGGCCGCCCGGGACTTCCACCCGGGTTCCCTCTTCGTCCGGCCGGTCCCGAGCCCCTTCGGGACCCGGCGCCGGCGTGGAACCTGAAACCTTGTGTCGACGGTGACGATACTCCAACCGCATCGCACGGCCCGGCTTCGGGGTGAGAAGTCCGCGGACCAGGCGAAGCGGCAGCCGAGCGGCGAGTCATCGCGGCTGAACTGGCGTAAGGTTCGCGCCGCCGTGGTCGAGCCCTTCCCGAAGAAGCGCCTCCTCGACCTCGATCTGTTGGGGAAACAGCTCCTGATCCGGGCGGACCTGAACGCGCCGCTGGTCGACGGGCGGGTGGCGGACGATGCGCGGCTCCACGCCGCCCTGCCGGGAATTCGCGCGGCGCACGCCGCCGGCGCCGGGGTGGTGCTCGCCTCGCACCTCGGGCGCCCGGGCGGGAGGATCGACCCCCGGTTGACCCTGCGTCCGGTGGCGGACCGGCTCGCCCGGCTTCTCGGCGCTCCCGTCCGGTTCGACCCGACGCGCGCCAGCGCCGATCAGCCTCCGGAACGGGTCGGATCAGGAGCGACGCTGCTGCTCGAAAACCTGCGCTTCCACCCAGGGGAGACCGCCAACGATCCCGATTTCGGAGCCCGGCTCGCAGCCTGGGGCGACGAGTACGCGAACGACGCCTTCGGAACCGCGCACCGGGCCCACGCTTCCACGGTGGCCTGTGCCCGGCGCTTTGCGCGCGCCGCCGGCGGCCCCCTGCTCGAGCGCGAGCTACGAGTCCTGGGAGGTGCGCTCCACGCCCCCCGCCGCCCGTTCGTCGCGGTTCTGGGCGGGGCAAAGATCTCGGACAAGCTGGCCGTGGTCCGCTCGCTGCTGGACCGGGCCGATGCGGTGCTCGTGGGCGGGGCGATGGCCTACACCTTCCTCGGCGCAGCGGGACACGCCACCGGCCGGTCGCTGATGGATCCGGAGCGCCTCGACGAGGCTTCGGCGCTGCTTCGTCGGCACGCCAGCCGCCTCGTTCTCCCGACGGATCACCTCGCGGCGCCGGACCCCGATCACGAAGGGGAAGCCACCTTCTTTCCGGCCACCACGACACCGGCGGGCTGGATGGGGCTCGACATCGGCCTCGAGACCCGACGCGACTTCTCCACCCGGCTCCAGCGGGCCGCCACCATAATCTGGAACGGGCCGATGGGGATGTTCGAGCGCCGGGCGTTCGCCGGCGGCACCGAATCGGTGGCGGCCGCCGTTGCGAAGACAGCGGGACAGGGCGCCACCACGATCGTGGGCGGCGGCGATTCCCTGGCAGCCCTCCGACGACTCGGAACCGGCGACGGCGTGGGCCACCTCTCTACCGGCGGGGGAGCCATGCTCACGCTCCTGGCCGGTCAATCCCTTCCGGGCGTGGAGGCGCTCGCCGATGCCTGACCCCACTACCCGCGACCGTCCGGTGATCCTCGGCAACTGGAAAATGCACAAGACCCCGGCCGAAGCCGAGGCCCTCGCCGGCGCGGTCGTCGCCGGAACAGCCGGACTCGCGGTGGACGTGGGGCTCGCGCCCGCCTATCCGGCGCTCCTGTCGGTCGGCGCCGCCGTCCGAGGCAGCCGGGTGCGCCTGGTCGGCCAGGATGCGCACTTCGAGCCGCAGGGCGCGTTCACCGGGGCGGTGTCGGCCCGGATGCTCGCCGCCTGCGGCTGCTCGCTGGTTCTCGTCGGCCACTCCGAGCGGCGGCTTCACTTTGGCGACACGGACGCCGTCGTGCGCCGCAAGCTGGACGCGGTGCTCGCCGCGGGGATGGCCCCGGTGCTGTGCGTCGGCGAAACGCTCGTCCAGCGCGAAGCCGGAGCCGCGGATTCCGTGGTGCGCGAGCAGCTCGAAGCCGGCCTTGCCGCGCTCGACGCCGAGGATCGGGAGCGGGTTCTGGTCGCCTACGAGCCGGTGTGGGCGATCGGAACCGGACGGACCGCCACGGCGGAGACGGCCGAAGCCATGCACCGGGTCCTTCGCCGCGCCGCGGCGGTGATCGCCGGCGAGGCGACCGCGGCGCGGCTGTCCATCCTTTACGGCGGGTCCGTCAAGGGCGATAATGTGGCCGAGATTCTGGCCGGCGCCAATGTGGATGGCGTGCTGGTCGGCGGCGCCAGCCTCGAATCCGGTTCCTTCCTCGACATTTGCCGGAACGCCGCCTGAGGCGCCGTCTCTCCCACCCTCCGCCGGAGATCCGGCCCGCGGATCATTCAGCCCGAGAATCACGATGACGATCCTCCTGACCATCTTTCACATCCTTGTCTGCATCTTCCTGGTACTCATCGTCCTGACGCAGCAGGGGAAGGGCCAGGATCTGGCCAGCGCCTTCGGCGGCGCCGGGACGCAGGCCGCGTTCGGAGCGCGCGGGACCGCGACGCTGCTCACGAAGGTGACCGCCGGCACCGCGGCAACCTTCATGGTGACCTCACTGCTGCTCGGTTACGTCGGGTCCGATCCCCAGGCGGGCACGGTGATCGATGACTTCCCGGCCGGCAGCGTGCTGGAAACCGCCCCCGCCGAACCGGAGCCCGCACCGGAACCGCCGGAACCCCTGACGGAACCCCCGACGGAACCGCTGTTGCCGGATGCGCAGCCCGAGGGCGGCGAGGAGGAAGGCGCCAGGGAGCCCGGCGCGCCTTCCTGACCGCCGACCCGTCGGCGGCGGCTCCCCGCCCTATCTATAATCGCGGCCGATTTTCCGGGGTCCCGGGCCTCCCGGAACGCACCGCTGCCGAAGTGGTGGAATGGTAGACACGTGCGCTTGAGGGGCGTATGGGATTAATCCCGTGGGGGTTCGAGTCCCCCCTTCGGCACCACCTGCGTCGGGCGCGACCGCCCGTCCACCTCGTCCGATAGCCCCCGCCGGCGGCGCCCGGCGTCAGGAGGCCGCCGGCATCCGCGCCGCGAGGAGGTGATGCGGGGTTCCGTCCGCGTCCACCACCCGTTCCAGCCGGGCCTCTTCGAAGCCCAGTTCCCCGAGCCAGGCACGCACCTCCGGACTGCCGGCGTGCACGGGGGCGGTGTGCCCCGACTCGTGGTGGAAGCGGGTGTGGCGGTGGTCTTCGGGGAAGTCCTCGTCCACCAGCACGAGGCGCCCGCCCGGCCCCAGCACCCGCCGCAGCTCGCACAGGCCCTGTCTCGGGTCGGCCCAGTGATGGAAGGCGTTCACCGAAAGCGCGATCGTCGCCCACCCGTCGGGAACCGCCAGCGCCTCGGCGGCCGCCCGGCGGACCCGCACCCGGGTTCCGGCCCCCCGGGACCGTGCCCACGCCACCACCCAGCAGGGCCACGCCGGATCCGTCGCGATGACCCGGACTCCCGGCGCCGCGCGGGCCGCGAGCAGCGCGGACTCGCCCGGCCCGCAGCCGATGTCCACGACCCGATCCCCCTCCCGGATCCGGGCCCGTTCGACCGTCATCCGGTTCCAGGCCCCGGTGAA
>JAAXGQ010000158.1 GCA_012271265.1 Vicinamibacteraceae bacterium | reverse complement strand
CTCGCCGACCAGATGCAGGACATCGCCGACAACCCGCCGATGGACCCGGCCGAGCAGGGCAACGCGTACGCCCGGAGCCAGGAGCTCAACGCCAAGCACGAGAAGCTCGAGGCGCGCATCGCCGCCCGGACGAAGTACCGGCCCGAGGACATGCGCATCGCCGGCTGCATCGTCACACTCAAGGGCGCGCGGGCGGAGGTGATCACGGGCCTCGTGCTCCCGGAGGACGTGCCGCCGAAGCCGAAGAAGGCCGCCAGGAAGAAGGACGTGGCCGACGCCGCGGCGAACGCCCCCGAGGCGGACGGCGCGAACCCCGCGGAGGGCGGAGAAGAACCCGCCGCACCGCCGCCGAGCTTCTACGAGCGGTTCGAGGAGCCCTGGACCACCCGCAGCACGCGTAACCACCAGAGCCGCGAGGCCGCGCACGCCAAAGCCGCGGGCCTCGCCGCGGCCGTCATCGACGACCTCGCCGCGATCCGCACGGGCATCGTCCGCGCCGCGCTGGCCAAGCGCTTCGACGTGGCGTTCGACCTCGCGGCGTACCTCCTGGTGATGGACACGTCGACGCGCGGCGCCGAGCGCCCCGCCGACATCCGCCTCGTCCGCACGAGCCTGCGCCCGATGGGCCGCAACGGCGACAGCGACTTCGCCGCCGCCAGCCCCGGCGAGAAGCTCGACAGCCCGCCGACCGGCCAGTGGATGAAGCTCGGCGACGACCTGAAGCGCTTCGACGCGTTCCGTGCCCTCCCCGACGCCGAGAAACACGACCTGTTCGCCCGCGCCGTCTCGGCCGCGCTCCACAACCAGGCCGCCAACCAGCACCGGGCGCTGCCGGTCGGGGAACGCGTGGTCGAGCTCCTCGACATCGACTTCGCCCAGGCCGTCCGGCCCACCGAGAAGTACTTCTGGAAGCGGCTGACCCGCGCCCGGATGCTCGAGATCGCGGAGGCCGTTGTCGGCACCGAGTGGGCGAAGGCCCGCAGGAACCACAAGAAGGGACAGCTCGCCGCCGACATGGCCGCC
>JAAXGQ010000157.1 GCA_012271265.1 Vicinamibacteraceae bacterium | reverse complement strand
CCGGCGCTCCCGGTGTGTTGGCGGTGAGGACACCGGCGCTCCCGGTGCGGCGTCCTCGCCGGCCTGCGCCGCAAGACCCGGCGGCCGGCTCAGGCGATCGGATCGGACCGGAGGACGACCTCGAATCCGACGACCTCCTTCGGGATGCGGACATCACCGTGGCGGCTTCCCGCTCCGTTGGGGACGCCCGAGGCGGTGAGGGCCCGGCGGTCCCCTTCGGGATCGGCGCTGCCGAAGACCAGGCCTCGCAGGCCCGGTTCCCCCTGGACGAACCGGAGGGCGCAGCGATTCGGGAAGGGGATACGCACCGGGCGTCCTGGCTGATGACGGCTCCGGAGCTCGTCGCGGCCCAGGCCGAAGAGCCGCTGGAAGCGATCCGCGGCCTCGGAGGGGTCCGGGGCCCCGGCCACGACTTCGGCCAGCCGCCGCACCGCCAGCATCGGGCTGACCCGCGGCGGGGGTGGATTCGGCCAGTTCCAGCTCGTGTCGTGCGGCTGGATGAGTTCCACGGTGAAGCCGCAGGCGTGGTCGGGAAACACGAAGGCCTCGAAGCCGTCGGCGGCGTGGAAGATGCGATCCGCGAAGATGGGGACCATTTCCCGCACCCGCGCCACGGCGGCCTGGATGTCGCGCGTCTCGATCGCGATGTGCTCGAGCCCCTCACCCCGCTCGCGCAGGTAGCGGCAGACACGGGCCTCGGGATTCCAGTTGTGGACCACGTGCAGCCAGCACTCGTTGCCCAGCAGGGTGCGCGAGTCGAGCTGAAAGCCCCGGCCCTGGTCGGTGCGCAGTTCGGACGGGGCGAGTCCCAGGCGGGCCAGCCGCGCCGAGGCCGAGCGGTGGCTGCGGTACGCCGTCCCGAGGTGCTGGAGGCGAAGGATCGTGTGTCCCCGGGTCACGCTCAGCCCACCCCCAGGTGGTGAAGGATGAAGGCCCAGCGGTCGGCCGCGAGGTCGACCCGCATGGAGACCGGCATGCCGGCCCCGTGTCCGGCGCTCTTCTGAATCCGGATCAGCACCGGCAGGTCACGGTGGCCGTGCACCTCCTGGATGCGCGCCGCGTACTTGAAGGAGTGGCCGGGCGCGACCCGGTCATCGTGATCGGCCGTGGTGACCAGGGTCGCCGGGAAGTCGTCGTTGGGCTCGACGTTGTGGTACGGCGAGTAGGCGCGCAGCACCTCGAACATCTCGGGGTCGTCGGGGTCGCCGTAGTCCGAGGTCCACGCCCAGCCGATCGTGAACTTGTGGAACCGGAGCATGTCCATGACGCCCACCGCCGGCAGCGCGGCCCCGAAGAGCTCCGGGCGC
>JAAXGQ010000156.1:1852-2468 GCA_012271265.1 Vicinamibacteraceae bacterium | reverse complement strand
GAAACTCCAATGGCCGCGCCGATTCTCCGGTAGGTCAGGCCCAGCGCCCGCAGGTGCCTCGCGGCCTCGATCCGCGCTTCCGCCGTACTGTCCATGCAGAGAAAGCTACCCGAAACTCGCGGGGCCGGTCTCTTGGAACATCCGGGGGTGTTCCAAACATCCGCCGGAACATCCGCCACCGTGTGGCGTATTGGCGACGGCCCGCGACGGCGCGGGTGGCGCGCTCCGGGATGCCAGCCGCCAGCCGGGAGACAACCCGCGATCCGCATCGCTCCCCGGTTGTCCGCTCTTCCGCCCTCGCGGATGCCCGCGACGGGCCGCGCCGGCTTAGGCGCGCCCCGGCAGGTTCGGCCCGCCGGGATCGCCGTCGTCAGTGCGGGACTCCGGTCAGTCCGTGGGCTCCCGGCAAGCCGCTCGGCGGAAGCCGTTTCGCGGTTCCCGGCAAGCGGGAGCGCGGGGGCGCGCCAGCGATCCCCCGCGCGCTCCCCGCGCGCCGGTCGCCAAGGCCAAAGCCAATACTTGGCTTCTTGGCTTCTTGGCTTCTCGCGCCGCGCGCGCGCGGGCGCGCGCATCATGCCCGAGCGCGAGGGTGCAAGGCACGTTGGCAGCCTCACAA
>JAAXGQ010000156.1:0-1782 GCA_012271265.1 Vicinamibacteraceae bacterium | reverse complement strand
GCCTCACAAGGCACGTTGGCAGCCGCTCCCTAGGCCACCTGTCAGGGGAGTAGAATTCGCCAGCCCTCCCGCCCGCGCTTGTCAGTCGCGCGCCGGTCAATCGCCAGCCTCCCCGAGCGCTCCAGTCTGCCCAGTTCGCGTTTCGCGACCTTCAGCCGATCTCGGAATGTCTGGCCGGTCACTGCCGCGCCATCGTATCCGAGCGCCGCCAGTTCCGTCGGTTGGAGGACTGGCACCCGCTCGGCTTGCGGGTTCGCCTCCCGCCCTCCCGTCCGGATCGCGCGCGGGTCGCTCCAGTGCGGAGCCTTCCCCCTCCGGAGGGTCAGGGGCCGCCCGTGCGCGTCCACAATCTGGCCGCCAGCATCGCGCCGCACCTCGGGAACCGTTGCGCGGATCAGCCGCCCGGATGGACTGTAGCGATGCCAGAACAGATTGAGCCGCACCCACGCCCGCCAGCCGGGGGCCGTGCGTTTGGCAAGCTCCCGGACGTGGCCGCGCTCCATCACGGGGCCGGAACCCATCCCCGCCGGAATCGCCACGTCGATAGGCAGCACGTCGCCCGGTTTCGCGTCTTCGGTGGGCAGCGCATGGGGGCTGATGGGCCACCATTCCCGGCGCTCGTGGGCAACCGTCCAGCTTCGCAGCCTCAGCAGCGCCGCCCGGATCATCGGGATATGCCGACCGGGCCGGTACGGGTTCCAACCGGCGTAGTCGATCAGGTCTTGAAGCGTCACCGGGAGGGGCTCGTAGCTTGGCCGCCGCCTCTCGATCCGGGCCGCGATCAGGAGTTCCAACGCCAGCCGTTGCCATATGGGCGCGCCTTGGAACGGGTTGGCCTCAACGGGCAGGGGGAACGCTGGCACAAGTCCGGGGTGCATGGCCTCGAATCCCGGCAAGCTGCCCTGTGCGCCCTCCGGGGAGTCGAACGGAGGCAGCCGCTCCCGCCCCTCGACGTGCGCCCCCACCTCCAGAAACCGGGGGATGATGGCATCCGGCCGCCGGTCCACCTCGGGCCGGGGAGGGAGCGCGGCCTCGACAACGCCCTCCGGGATGCCCGCGCCCCGGAAGGCGTCGCGCATCGCCCGCCAGACGGTCAGGGGGTCCGCCGGTCCCTTGCGGACTAGGGAGCCGCCCGGATTCTCCGGATCGGGGATCAGCCCATGGGGCTTCCGGCCCTCATAGGTGCCGAACCCCCGGACGGTATCCCGCAGTTGCCGCGCCGCCCCCGCCCGCAAGGCGTCCACGTCTTCCGGCGGCCAGCCGTCCGGGGCGCTGGCGGGGGTTGCGGCCTTGCCAGCGCCGCCGATGCCGTCGGCGGCCTTCGCCCGCGCCTTCAGCGCCCGTCGCACCCGCGCCCATTCGCTGGGGTTCATGTTCCGGACGCTGGCGGCCTTCGGGTTGCCGTCGCCGTAGAATCCGCACAGCGCCTCGAAGTGCTCTTCGCACCGCCCCACGCCGTGCCGCGCCTTGCGGGCCGCGCATCCCTTCGCGCGGCAGCGTTCGGCTTCGGGGAAGGATTCCGCCCCGTTCCGGGGGGGGCGGGCCTTGCCGCCAGCCTCGAAGCCGTCAGGNNGGGACGGGGGCGGGGCCGCCCTCTAGCCAGCCGCTCACGTTCGCCACGGGGCCGCCCTCTGGCCAGCCGTTCACAGCCGCCCCGCCCCGCGCTCCCGGTTCCACACCGTCAGAACGTTTTCCCGCCCCTCGGGTGTGGCCGCCAACTGCTCCCGGAAGGCGTTCAGGTCGCACCCCCACAGCCCCACCAGCGTACCCAGCGCCGGATCG
>JAAXGQ010000155.1 GCA_012271265.1 Vicinamibacteraceae bacterium | reverse complement strand
CCCTCACGCACTCTCCTGCCAACCGCGCCGCCGTACCGACGGACCGTGGGCCCCCCGGCCCAGGGACCATGCCCGCCTGCGGCGGTGGCCGGTGAGGACACCGGCGCTCCAGAACTGGCGCCCCGTGACGTATGGAGCGCCGGCGTCCTCGCCGGCCTGCGCTGCACCGTCACGCCACCCGCAACCTTCACAGGTCCGGGGCCCGCGAACCGGCGTTCCATAATGCACCGGCGATGCGGTGCGCGTTTCGCGGCTCCCGGGCCGGTTTCCTTCGACGAGAGCACGAGGAATGCCGGTCCCGCTTCGAGCAGGCCCGCGATCGGATGAACGACGGCTGGTTCGCGGGCAGCGCCCTGACGAACGCCGGGGAGCTGCAGTGAGGGCGCCATGAAGCACTTTTTCGCGATCTGCCGCGGCGGCCTTGTCCTCGCCGCAGCTCTTCTTGGCGCCGTCCCCGCCGGCGCCCAGCCGGAGCCGACGCCGCGGGCCAAGACGCTCCACCAGGCTGCTGCTGACGGCGACCTCGACGAGGTCGAGGCGCTCCTCGCTGCCGGAGTCGGCGTGGACGCCCCGAACCGCTACGGCGCCACCGCTCTCTTCTTCGCCGCGGACCGGGGGCAGCTCGCTGTCGTCCGGCGGCTGGTCGAGGCCGGAGCCTCCCTCGGCATCGAGGACCGCTTCTACCAGATGACCGCCCTCAGCCGGGCGGCGGGTTCCGGACATCGGGAGGTCGTCCTCTTCCTCCTCCGGCAAGGCTCTCCGGGCGCCGGCACGGCGCTGCGCCGGGCGGCGCGAAACGGCGATCGGGAACTGCTGGAAGCTGCGCTCGACAACGGCCGATTCGACGCCGAGAGCCTCGCCGCCGCCCGGGAAGCCGCGGCCAGCGAGCCGGACCTTCGCGCTCTGCTTGACGCCGCGACGCCGGAAGCCGCCCTCGTCCCGGATCTCCAGGTGGCCGACCTTGCGGTGTTCGCCGGGCGTTACTGGAACGAGACCCTGGAGCGCGGTGTCGTGGTCACCGTCGCCGGAACGGGTCTGGAAACCCGGGATTTCGTCGGGGCGGGCGGCGAGCCGGAGGACGCTCCGCCGCTTCGCCTGGGCGCGCGGGCCCGGGGCCGATCCTTTGCCTCGGCGGACGACGCCGCCCGCTTCGACTTCCCCGGTCGCGGCGGGATGGTGGAGCGGCTGGTGGTCGAGCGTGGAGGCGAAACCGTGGTCTACCAGCCAGAGGACGAGACGGAGAGCCGGGCGGCGGCCGCCGAAGCGCCCGAGCCGGTCCGGTCCGCCGCCGGCCTCGCCGCGGCCGCGCGAACACTCATCCGGGCCCGCCCCTGGCCGCAGTTCCGCGGCCCCGGCGGGTCGGGGGTGGCCGACGCCCAGGGCGTTCCCCTACACTGGAACGCCCCCGCCGGTGAGGGCATTCGCTGGGAAGCGGATCTTCCCGGCCTTGGCGTCTCCAGTCCGGTCGTGTGGGAGGACCGCGTGTTCGTAGTCACTGCGGCGAGCGTGACCGGCGACACCGAGTTCCGAATCGGGCTCTACGGCGACGTGGCCCCGGTCGAGAACGAGTCCGAGCACCGCTTCGCGCTGCGCGCCTTCGACCTCCTCGGCGGAGCGCCGATTTTCGAGACAACCCTGCGGGAGGGGGTACCGAAGACTCGCCGCCACACCAAGTCGTCCCAGGCGAACGCCACC
>JAAXGQ010000154.1:466-6520 GCA_012271265.1 Vicinamibacteraceae bacterium | reverse complement strand
CCTGGCCTCGGCTTCTGCGGCGCGGGCGGCGAGGTCGGCTTCGCGTTCGCTTTTCCTGGCCTCGATTTCTACGGCGCGGGCGGCGAGGTCAGCTTCGCGTTCGCGCTCGCGGGCGGCGAGGTCGGCTTGGCGTTCGCTTTTCCTGGCCTCGGCTTCTGCGGCGCGGGCGGCGAGGTCAGCTTCACGTTCGCGCTCGCGGGCGGCGAGGTCGGCTTGGCGTTCGCTTTTCCTGGCCTCGGCTTCTGCGGCGCGGGCGGCGAGGTCAGCTTCACGTTCGCGCTTTCGGGCGGCGAGGTCGGCTTGGCGTTCGCGCTTTCGGGCTTCACGGTCGGATCGAAGCTCGTGAAGAACCATGGCCAGACGAGCGTCGACCTGCTCGAAGCGGGAGTCGACCTGCGCGAAGCGGCCGTCCATTCGCTCCTCGAACGCCTGAAGGGCCTCCGTCACCGTGCGAGTGACGGTGGCTTCGAGCGATCGGGTGACGCGATAGGCCTGTTCGGCGGTCATGCCAGCGCTGAGGAACGCATCGAAGAGCTCATCAGGGCTCGGCGGGGGCTCTGCGGTTGGGTGGGGCTGTGGTTCGGCCATGGGTCGCGTCCCGTGGGACGCCTGGGGGGCAAGGGGACCGCCGGGAGCGGACCGAGAGTGCGTTCAAGGTCTTTCGTCCCGCCGGTGTCCCCGCCCGAGGGCGCGGCTTTGCCGAACGGTGGCTGGCGGAGTTCCTGAGTGGTTCTCCATGGACTGGCGACTCTACCGCGCCCGCTGGGCGAGTTCCGAGGCTCGCAGGACATGCGCCTCACGCGCCGGCGCGTGATTGCGGGATGTGGACCCCAGCGGAGCCGGTCGGAAGGGCGTCGCGCCGCTCGCACTCCACTGGCTACCTCGCGGCTCCAGGACGAGGGGCGGCGCCGCCGTCACGTCACCGTTCCGCACGGCCCCGAATACGCATTCCTCCGCCGCGTCGATCAGCCTCCCTGGGAGGCGAGGTTGGCGGCCCCACTCGGGGAGGACTGGCCGCTCCGGGCGGGGCGATAATCCGGGCATGGCGCCTTCGGACCTCCGCGAGCTCTTGCGGCGGGGCGAGAATTCCGGCGTCGAGTTCAAGCGGGACGCGCTCACGCCGGCGAGCCTGGCGCGGGAAGTGGCCGCGCTTCTCAATCTGGAGGGCGGGGTCATCCTGCTGGGGGTCGAGGACGACGGGTCGGTGTCCGGCCTCCGCCGCCCGCCGAAACAGGCGGAGGAGTGGGTGATGGAAGTGGCCCGCTCGCACGTGCGCCCGGCGGTGATTCCGTTCTGGGAGACCCGGAGGCTGGCCGGTCGCGTCGTGGGGGTGATTTCACTGTCCGCCGACGCGCCGGACAAGCCCTACAAGGCGAAGCGCGGCTCGGCGTGGGTCACGCACGTCCGCGTCGGGTCCACGACCCGCGACGCGAGCGACCAGGAAGAGATGCGGCTCTACGGCCAGTCGCGGCGCCTCCGATACGACCAGAAGCCCGTGCCCGGGGCTCTCGTGAGCGACTGCGACATGCGCCGGCTCGTGAACTACTTCCGCGACGTGCGAGGGCAGGAATGCCCCGAGCTTGGGGACGCCGAAGGCTGGGCCCGCTTCCTCGTGAACCTCGGGCTCGCCTGGGAGGACCGAGCACGCGTGGTCCCCAGCGTGGGCGGGCTGCTGCTCTTCGGCAGGAACCCGAACCGCCGCCTTCCGCAGGCGGGGATCACGGCGGCGGCCTTCGCAAGCACGAAGAAGGACTACGACATCCGGGCCCACGCGGTCCTTCGCGGCCCGCTCGTCTCCCTGTTCGCTCCCCCGGAGGACAGATTCTTCCGGCCCTACCCGAGGCACGCCGGATCGTTTTCGAAACCGGCTGAGGTGATCGAGGTCGGGGTCATCGAGAAGGCGTTGGACTTCGTCGCGCGGCACACGGATGTCCGGGGCGAGATCGCGCGGACCGGGCGCCGCGTGGAGACCTGGGACTACCCGCTGTCAGCCGTCCGGGAGGCCGTCGTGAACGCGGTTGCCCATCGCGACTACTCGATCGCCGTCACCGACATCGAGCTGGGCATCTATCCCGACCGGCTGGAGGTGATCTCGCCGGGCCGCCTTCCGAACACGGCCACGGTCGAGAAGCTGCGCCTCGGGTACCGGGCGGCGCGGAACGGAGCGCTGCGCGACCTCCTGGGCGACTACGGGTACATCGAGGCGCTCGGGCTGGGTATCCCCCGCCGGATCATCGCCGGGATGCGCGAGCACAACGGCACGGCGCCCGACCTCATCGAGGAGGAAACCCGCTTCACCGTCCGCCTCTGGAAGTAGCGCCTCACGCCGGCGGCGAGGCAAGAAAGAGCGGGCAGGGTCTCCGCGACGCGGCTGGAAATGGCGCCGACCCCTCGGACGCTTCTTCCTGCCTGGAGGGCACACTTCGAGACTCGGGATTGCCGGACCGGAAGCGTTGTCCGGCCAGTTCTTCAGGGGAGCATGGTCGTCGCGTGCGCCTGGGCTTTCGCCGCCCGGGTGCGGATGCCGTCCGCGAGAGACACCGGCCCTCTCTGGTCTGGTTCTAGTGCTCGTGCGGGCACAGGATGAGCAGGGGTTTCGGCGGCCGGGCGGGTCGCTGACGGTCTGCGGTTGTCGGGACGCCGGAGAGCCACGGGCCGGAGAAATACGGCATGTAGCGCCAGTGCTGGTAGGCGAGCTGGGTGTGGTAGAGCTCGGTGGCGGAGAAGGTGCTGCGGCCCGGGCTTGGGTTCATCAGGTGCGCCCGGCTCTCCGCGTGGAAGAAGCCCATGGCGTGGCCGATCTCATGCCGTGTCACCGCCGCTATGGGACAGTCCGGATTGATCCAGATCCCGCCGGCCGGGCGTCCGATCCACGCCCGGCCGCAGTAGTCGTCGTCATCAAGGCTCTGCACCGTGATCCAGCCGTCCTGGTCCCGGTCGGCGCTCCCCTCTTCGATCGTTCCGAAAAAGGGCTCTCCGGTGAGATCCGAGACGGCGCCGGGGATCGTGGCGCGAACCGTCCGGACCTCGCGCTGGCTGAATCCGCCGGTCCGAATGTAGAAGTTCGGGCTCGGGTCGTCGAGGATGTAGAGAACGCGCTCCTCGATGGCCACGGAGTCGCTCCCGTCCACGTAGTACTCGGGACAGGAGCCGGCGCCGGGGCATTCGTAGGCGTCGAAGGCGAGTTCGTTCCAGAGCTGCCGCCGGAACCGGGAATCCACGTCGGGACCATCGAACGGCAGCGTGAAGTCCACGCTCACTTCGGAAACGCCGCTCGCCGGGCGGTTGACGTGCACCGCGGGTACCGCGCGGTAGCGGGCCGGAGGAGCGACGTCGATGGCGTACCGATCGCCGCGAAGTCCTCCAATCGCGTAGAAGCCGTGGGGACCCGTCTCCGATCTTCCGTCCACCCGCCCGGTGTCCCGGTTCGTCGCGGTGACCGTCGCCCCGACGATCGCGTAGTCGGGGCCGCCATCCGCGGAAACGATGCCGAAAACGCCCCAGGAGGCCTCGGCAACATCCACCGGAATCGTTCCCGCCGCCTCCTGGTAACCCTCGGTGATCGCCCGGACCGAGAAGGAGGAGGGGCCCGCCTCGATGCCGAAGATGTTCACGTCGCACCGGCCCGCGGCGGGACAATCACCGTCGGCGGCGAGGCGGCCATTCCCCGCGGAGACCTCGAGGTCCGGGCGGACAGACTCGGTGAGCCGGAGCTGGACCGTCCGGCGCTCCCCGACGCGCACGGAAACCCTGGCGGGAAGACCGGACCATGAGAGCGGGCGCACCTCGACCATCACCGGAAGGCGCGCCGCCGCGCTCGCGTAGCCGGGAGCGGAGGCAGTCAGCGAAACCGAGCTGTCCCCCGGCTCGACGCCGGTGATCGTCATTTCGTAGATGCCGGCCCGGGGACTTTCTCCGGCGATGGAGACTCGCGCGTTGCTCGCGGAATGCGAATAGGTGGCCGTGACGGCGGAGGTCAGCGAGAGGTGCAGCGTCTTCGACTCGCCGACTTTCAGCGACAGAGACTCGGGGACGTCGTTCCACGAGAGCGGGAGCGCCGGCGGAGGGGCCGCAGGGGTCCCGTCCCCGCAGGAGGCGAAGAGGACGAACGCCGCGGCCGCGGCCCGGCAGATCCTCCCGAAGGTGGAACGGGACCGCGCACGGGGGAGCGGAGGGCGAAGGCAGAGGTCCTCGGTCATCGTGAAATCCGGATGGTCAACGCGTTGCCGCAACGGGCCGGAACGCCTGCGGCGTCCGGGTTTCCGCGAACGGACAGGATATGTCCGGCGATGGCCGCGGGATGCGGTCATGGCCGGATTGAAGCCCATGCCCGGCAAGTGGTGGAGGAAGGGGCTCTCCATCCACGAGTGAACCGGAAGGAATGGTTGCATCTGTTCGTCGGGGGTCTTGCCCCCTCGTCCATGCGCCACCGGGTGTGCGAGTCCCCAAACTTACGGAGAGAGTCTGGCGTGCGCCATGCCGCCCGGCCTTTGGCCGGCGGCGTTCCGGTTACCCGCCGACCATGTCCTCCGGGCGGACCCACGCGTCGAACTGTTCGGCGCTGACCAGGCCGGAGGCGAGTGCGGCTTCTCGTAGTGACGTGCCCTCGGCGTGCGCCTTCTTCGCGATCTTCGCCGCGTTGTCGTAGCCGATGTGGGGGTTGAGCGCCGTGACCAGCATCAGCGAGCGATTCAGGTTCTGGCGGAGGCGTTCGTGGTTCGGCTCGATGCCGACGACGCACTTTTTGCGGAACGAGTCGCACGCGTCCGCAATGAGCCGGGCGCTGCCCAGGAAGTTGTGGGCAATGAGGGGCTTCATCACGTTGAGCTCGAAGTTGCCGCCGGCGCCGCCGACGCCGATCGCCACGTCGTTCCCGACGACCTGCGCGGTCGCCATGAGCATCGCCTCGCACTGGGTGGGGTTGACCTTGCCGGGCATGATCGAACTCCCCGGCTCGTTGGCCGGGATGACGATCTCACCGATCCCGGAACGCGGTCCGGAGGCCAGCCAGCGGATGTCGTTCGCGATCTTGTGGAGCGAGACCGCCACCGTGCGGAGCGCAGCGTGGGCCGCCACCAGCGCATCCTTCGACGCCAGGGCCTCGAACTTGTTCGGGGCGCTGACGAACGGGCATCCGGTCAGCCGGCTGAGCCAGCGCGCCGCGCGCTCTCCCATTTCGGGGTGAGCGTTCAGGCCGGTGCCCACCGCGGTTCCCCCGAGGGCCAGCTCGCGCAGATGGGGCAGGGACGCCTCGATCCGGGCGGCGCCGTTTTCGAGCTGGGCGGCGTAGCCGGAGAACTCCTGCCCCAGCGTGAGCGGGGTGGCGTCCTGGAGATGGGTCCGCCCGATCTTCACGACACCGGCGAACGCCCCGGCGCGCTCGGCCAGAGCCGACGCAAGGGCCCGCACCGCCGGCAGCACCCGTTCCTCCAGCGCCAGCACCGCGGCCACATGCATCGCCGTCGGAAAGACGTCGTTCGAGGACTGCCCCCGGTTCACCTCGTCGTTCGGGTGCACCAGGCGGCCCTCGCCCCGCTCGCCGCCGAGGAGCTCGCTGGCGCGGTTCGCGAGCACCTCGTTCATGTTCATGTTGGACTGGGTGCCGCTGCCGGTCTGCCACACCAGCAGGGGGAACTCGTCGGGGTGTTCGCCGGCGAGCACTTCCTCGGCGGCGGCGGCGATTGCGTCGGCCCGGTCCTCGGCCAGCCGGCCGAGGTCGCGATTCACAAGCGCGGCCGCTTTTTTGACGGTAGCCAGAGCGCGGATGAGCTCGGCGGGCATCCGCTCTCCGGAGATCCGGAAGTTCTGGCGGGAGCGCTCCGTCTGGGCGCCGTAGAGGCGCTCGGCGGGGACCGCGACCGGGCCCAGAGAGTCCCTTTCGATGCGCGTAGCTGCCTCGGTCAAAGCCGTCCTCCTTCCCGGGGCGCCCGTTGCGCTCCGTCAGCTGCCGGCGGTTTCCCCGAGCGCCCGGGTCAGCGCCGGCAGGACTTCCATGACGTCCCCCACGATGCCGACATCGGCGGCGCCGAAGATGGGGGCGTCCGGGTCCTTGTT
>JAAXGQ010000154.1:0-391 GCA_012271265.1 Vicinamibacteraceae bacterium | reverse complement strand
GCCCCGGAAATCCCGCAGGCGACGTACAGCTTGGGCGAGACGGTGACGCCGCTGCTGCCGATCTGCCGTTCGTGAGGCAGCCACCCGGCGTCGGTGACCGCGCGGGAAGCGCCGACCACCCCGCCGAGGACCTTCGCGAGCTCCTCCACGAGGCGCAGGTTTGCCGGTTCGCCCATGCCTCGGCCGGCGGAGACCACGATGTCGGCAGCGGTCAGGTCCACGCCGTCGGAGGGCGCGGCGTCGGAGACCTCGATGAGCTCCGAGCGCAGGTCCTTCGGCGCAACCGGGGCGGGCAGCACGCGGACCGGGGGCGCGGCGGCCGGGGCGGGGCGGGCGGGATAGGCGCCGCGTTCCACCGTGACGACGGCGGGGCGGCGCGGCAGCACCACCT